>JADHXQ010000006.1 GCA_016782885.1 Phycisphaerae bacterium
GACACGGGCCTAATCGGCACAGGCCGGCGGGCGACGAGCATATCGACCGTTGCGAGCAGCGTAATCGCAACCGCCAGAAAACTACAGATAATTCGCGTGAAATTGCGTTCGATCATAGCACTGACCCTTCGCTTACTTATGTCGGCCGATTCGCCTGCATTTCTTTTGACGCCTGAACTCGCCGCGGGTTCCTGATTTCACGGCGCCATCCAGCCGCCCAGGCCACACCACTATGGTAGCATCTCTGACCGCCATCGCAAAGCGCAAACAAACGCCGCCGGAACGTCCCGGCGGCGCGGATTGTTAAGTCCTGATGATCGTTGCGGATCGGACTAGACTTTTTGTACGTTAGTCGCTCGGGGGCCTTTGTCGCCCGCGACCACGTCGCAAGTCACTTCATCGCCTTCGGCGAGTGACTTGAAGCCGTCCCCGGCAATGTCACTGAAGTGTACGAATGCGTCGGTGCCATCTTCCATCTCGATGAAACCGAACCCCTTCTCGTCCTTAAACCACTTTACTTTACCGTTAGCCATCTGCTGGCTCCTTCATAAACTAGCGCGTCGGATTCACCTTCAGCAAGAATGCCGGGATATTACCCCGAATCTTCTCAGCGGGACGGGAAACACTTCCACAATCAGCCCGCCAACCCTTCAGCACTTATATCTAACACGGAATTTACCCAGTAGCCCGCAAGCCTGTCAAGGGTGTTCTGAACTTAAATAGACCGCTATTTCTTAACTGACAATACCTTCCGGATTATCATTTCAGACCGAGTACGTCTGTCATGTCGTACATACCGGCAGGGCGACCCTCGAGCCATTGCGCCGCATGCAAGGCGCCTCGAACGAAAGTGTCGCGCGTATGGGCCGAGTGTCCCAGCGTCACCGTCTCACCAAGACTACCGAACGATATCGTGTGCTCGCCTATCGTGTCGCCAAGGCGGATCGCGTGGATGCCTATCTCTCCGGGATTCCGCGGACACTCGCCCGAGCGCCCGAAGACGACCGACTCGTCGTAATCCTTGGAGACCGCCCGGCAGATGCTCTTGGCCAGCATGATCGCCGTTCCGGAGGGCGCATCCTTCTTGAAGCGATGATGCGTTTCTGCGATTTCGATGTCGTAGTCGTCGCCCAACGCCGCCGCGGCCGTAGCGACCAGCTTGCACAAGAGGGTGATTCCCATCGAGAAATTGCCCGCCTTGACGATCGGGATCGCGTCAGCGGCGCCGAGGATCTCAGCTTCCTGGGCGCCGGTCAGCCCGGTCGTCCCGATGATCATCGCAATACCGCCTTCGCGACACGGACCGAGGAACTTCATCGTACCGTCCGGAAGCGAAAAGTCGATCGCGACGTCCGGTGTATCACCGGACAATTCCTCCGTTAGTTCGATACCCACCGGCTCGACACCAGCCAGGCGCCCGATATCCTTACCGATATCTGGCGAACCGGAATACTCGGTGGCGCAGACGATCTCGAAAGCTTCGTTCCCGGACGCCAAGGCGGTAATACGCCGCCCCATCCTGCCCGCGGCACCAATTATCGCAATTTTTGTAACGGCCATTAAACTAGTCCTTTGCGTTCAGCTTATAGTTTTGATTATGAAATTTTCGACTGCTTTTGGGTCGTTGGCGATCGCTTCACAGCGTGTGGGCAGGTCCGCCAGCGCGTCGATCGCGGGGTGGCGGGCGAGGTCCTGACCGATGGCCTGTTCGATGGCCCGTGGAAACTTGGCTGGATGGGCTGTGGCGATGCAGAGCGTGGGTTCTGATGCTTCGGCGCCACCGGCGGCGGCTGCGCCAACAGGCGTCAAGGCCCCCACCACCGAATATCCGCACGCCGTGTGCGGATCGATCAGGTATCCTTGAGATTCATAGCAGCATCGAATCGCCTCCAGGATATCATCGGTATTTGCGGAGCCCGCCTCGATAGACGAATCAACCGTCCCGGTCGACTCGCACTCGATCTCCAGCCTGCCGGTTTGGGCGAACTGCTCCATCAGCGACCGCAGGCGGTCCGGGTCGCCGGCGACCCTGTGGTAAAGATACCGCTCGAAATTGCTGGCCACCTGGATGTCCATCGCCGGGGCGAGCGTCTGATGCACATCACCGAGACTGTAGACCCCGGAATTGAAGAATCTCGACAGGATGTCGTTTTCGTTAGTGGCCAGAACGAGCCGCGAAATCGGCGCGCCCATCTGCATCGCGTACCAGCCGGCCAGTATGTTACCAAAATTCCCGGTCGGCACACATACGCGGATCGTATCGGATCCGGTCAACCGCTGCAGCTTGAATGCGCCCTGGAAGTAGTAAACCATCTGCGCCAGAACGCGAGCCCAGTTAACGGAATTCACCACCCCGAGCGAGCAGGTCTGCTTGAACTCCAGATCGCAGGCCAACTCCTTCATGATTCGCTGACAATCGTCGAAGCTGCCGTCGATGGCGATATTGTGTACGTTGTCGTCCAGGACCGAGGTCATCTGGCGTTCCTGGATCGGTGAGACTCGCCCAGAGGGGTGCATAACGAAAATATTTATCCCCCGGCGCCCCCGAACCCCGCATATCGCCGCACTGCCCGTATCTCCGCTGGTGGCCGCTAAGATGTTAAGCTTCCCGGACCGCTGCGCCAGAATGTACTCGAACACATTGCCCAGCAACTGCAGCGCCACATCCTTGAACGACATGGTCGGACCGTGCCACAATTCCATCACGAACAGGTCCCCGACGCTCGATATGGGCGCAACGTCCGTTCCAGAATCGAAAACATCGACGTACGATCGGGCAATCAGGTCGCGCAGATCGTCGCCGGGGATGTCTGCGGCGAACAGGCGGATGATTTCGAACGCCAGATCGGGATAATCGAGGTCCGCCCAGTCGGCAAGGCGGTCGGAGACATCGGGGATATCCTCGGGGACGATCAGCCCGCCGTCATCGGCGAGCCCCATCATCACCGCGTCCTGGAACTCCAGCGATTCGATACCACCGCGTGTGGAGACATACTTCATTGCGATTCCTTAGAGCCGATGAGCCCGGTCTTCTTCGGCCTGTTGGCGTTTGGTGGCCTGTTGGAGAGTGTCCTTCTCGCGTCGGGTAAGGCTGTTGAGCCCGCTGACCTTGATTTTGTCGAGTATGCGATCGATTTCAGCCTGCTCTGCGGCACGCTGCTTCATCTTGCGATCCCAGGCGCCCTGCCTGCGTTTCAGGCTGGCCTCCTGTGCGGCGCCCCGGAGCCTGGGCAAACCCCACACCCAGACAGCAGCCATCACGGCGCCGCCCAGATGGGCCGCATGAGCAACTCCACCGCCGGCGCCGCCCTGTAGTATATAATAGACGGCCACACCGAGAAACAATATCGCGGCAAACCGTATCGGCACGAGGAAGAAAAGCAGAATAAGACGAATTTGAGGGAACAGGATAGCACACGCCACGACAATACCGTAGACGCCACCGGATGCGCCCAACAGTGGAATCCCCGGATTGCCCCCCCCGGCAAAGGTCGCCAACACATGACATATCCCCGCGAAGACGCCGCAGGCGAAATAGAAGGTCACGAAAGTCCTCGCCCCCCAGGCCTTCTCCAGAACCATCCCCAAAAAGTACAGCCCGATCATATTGAATATCAGGTGCATCGGACCGCCATGCAGAAACTGGAACGTTATGTAGTTCCAGACAAACCACCACCGCGCCGGGACCAGAACCAGATGTCCGGTGACATTGGGGGCGAGTTGAAGGAAGAACATCACGATGTTCGCGGTCAGCAGCACCGTAACCGCCTGCCCGGGCTTAGGCATCTGCCCTCCGCGCACACCGCCTCCAAAGCCTCCGCCACCGCCGCCGTAGAAGTGACCGCCGCCGCCCCGATCGTCTTTCCAGTATGTCCGATCGTGCAGTCCCATCACATTCCCTTACCGTCGAAAACCAACTCGCTCTGCTGGAATCTATCGTACATCTGTGGGATTATACGCCCAAAACACGACCGAAACAATGACCCCCGCCGGTGGTCTCGGCGCACCCCTCGGCGCTAACAAACTCCTTTTGCCTTGTTCGGCGCTTCGGTTTGACTAAGATGTTAGGCTTTCCCACCGTCCGGTGGGCGCTCGGTTCCATGAATATCAAACGCATTGCCATTTTGGGTTCAACCGGCAGCATCGGCCGCCAGACGCTGGATGTCATCAAAGACTCAGTCGCCCTGGAGGTCTGTGCGCTCGCGGCGGGGAGCAACTCCGAACTTCTGGCCGAACAGACGCGCCAGTTCACCCCGGAGGCGGTGGCACTTACCGATATCGACGAGGCACATAATCTCCGCAAGGTCCTGGACGAAGACACACCGGTTTTCTCCGGACCGGATGCGATGACGCAACTCGTCGAAACCGTCAGACCGGATATCCTGCTGTCGGGCGTAGTGGGGGCGGCAGGGCTGGCGCCCACGCTGGCCGCCATCAAATCACGAGCCACACTCGCCATCGCCAACAAGGAAACACTCGTGATGGCCGGCGCCATCATCATGCCCGCCGTACAACAAGCCAAACTGAACCTCCTGCCCGTGGATTCCGAACATTCGGCGATCTTTCAGTGCCTCGCCTCCGGAAAACGCTCCGACGTTCGCAGGGTGACAATCACGGCTTCGGGGGGGGCGTTGCGGGATATGGACGATCGGACCGCCGCCGAAGCTACAATCGACCAGGCCCTTGCCCATCCGACCTGGCAGATGGGCAGGAAAATTACGATCGATTCGGCTACAATGATGAACAAGGCCCTGGAAGTAATCGAGGCCCACTGGTTGTTCGATCTGTCGGCCGATGAGATTGAAGTTGTCCGGCACGACGAGTCGATAGTGCATTCGTACGTGGAGTACTGTGACGGGTCGGTAATCGCCCAGTTGGGCAAGCCCGACATGACCACGCCGATAGCATACGCGCTGCACTACCCCGACCGCGCGGTGCGACAGACCGCCCCTCTGGACCTCGCGGAACTCCGATCGCTGAACTTCGCACCGCTGGCGCCGAGGTTCCGGCGGGCCGTTGACCTTGGTTTTGAGGTGATCGCACGAGGCGGTCTGGCCGGTGCGGTGCTCAACGGCGCCAACGAATCCGCGGTCGAAGCGTTCCTTGACGGGAACATTCGCTTCGGTCAAATCGTGGAACTTGTTGAAACAGTATTAAAATACACTCCTGCTGTGGACGAAATAACACTGGAGGCCCTCGTAGAGGCCGACCGGTGGGCTCGCGGTCAGGTTACCGAACAGATCGTCTGAGACGACGAATCTACACCCTGAGGTATCGATGGAAATAGTTACTTTAAGCATTATCACGATTCTTACCCAGTGGGTATGGCCCATATTCCTGTTTGTCTTTGGGCTCGGCGCGGTGGTATTCGTGCATGAACTGGGCCACTTCCTCGTCGCCAAGGCCGTCGGCATCAAAGTCGAACGGTTCGCCATCGGCTTTGGACCGCGTCTCTGCGGGTATCGTGGCAAGGAGACGGACTACTCCCTGATGCTCCTTCCGCTGGGCGGATACGTCAAAATGCTGGGGCAGGAAGACTTCGCGCCGCTGGAAGACGACAAAGGCGCCCCCGACCCGCGGGCATACTCCAGCAAATCCGTCGGCGCACGTTTCGCCGTCATTTCCGCCGGCGTGATCATGAACGTGATCTTCGCGGCGGTCCTGTTCGTGATTATCGGTATGATCGGCATGCCGGTCCAGGCGCCCGTGGTGGGCAGTACCGAACCGGGCTTCCCCGCGAACACGGCGAAGATCACGTGGCTTGACGATTCGGGCAAACCCCTGGACACCAAGGACCCCGAATATCCCACGGACCAGCCGGAAACCCTCCAAACAGGCGACCGGATGATAACGATCGACGGTGATGGGCTGATGTTGAATCTTCTGGGCAGGGATGTCACGCGTTTCAGGCGGGTGGCTGTGCAGGGGTGGTTGTCAGACGAGACCGACAAATACACGCTGGATATAGCACGCACCGTCGGAGACAAGGTGCTGACCGGACGGGTCGCCCTCGGTCTGAAGATGGGCCCCAGCCCGTCCGGATCGGGCGGTATGCTGCCGTCGTTCGGGATCCTTCGGGCCAGTTCGACCATCCTGGTGCGCGGGAGCGATTTCGTTCCCGACGACGGCGATATCTTCAAGGACAAGGACAGAATCGTCGCCATCAACGGGCGGAAAACCGAGCATAACTGGGACATAGAGAAACTCGAGAAAACCATGCTGGGGCAGCCCGTGCAGATAACGGTCGAACGGACCGTTGACGGAAAGACCACGCAAGTGGACCTCGATCCGATCCAGCCGATGGTCATCAACACCACGGTATTCTATCTCAAGGACGGCGAGGTGATTCGCGGCAAGGTCGCAGGTTTCGATAATGAACACAGGATCCTTACGCTGCAGGTGACCGAAAATGGCGGGCAGGTCGAGCGGAAGGTGTCGGTCGAGAACCTGGCCAACACACACTACAATCCCAACAGCGGATGGGCAAAGGAATTTCTCGACGTGCTGGGCATGATCCCCCGTCTGCGTATTGGCGCGGTCAGCGATGGTTCGCCGGCCCACAAAGCCGGACTCCAGACCGGCGATATCATTGTCCGCTACGGGGGCCACACTGCCCCCACACACCTGAAGCTCAAGGAACTCAACAAGAAATTCGCCACAGACGGTGCGGATATCGTCGTCGTACGTGACGGAAAGCAGCTCCCCCCCCTCAAGATCAAACCAAGGGCTCACCGCGGAGACTTCCTGCTAGGGATCATCGTTAACATCGATATGGAACACCTGGTGGTAGCCGGCGTCAGAGAGAACTCGCCGGCAGCCGACCGCGAAATTATTACCGGGGACGTCATCGAAAAGGTCAACGACCAGAACGTCACCACCTGGCCTGACCTCCTGTCCGCACTGAGCAGGCTGAAAGGCAAGGATGTCACGCTGACGATGCGGCGAGGCAGCAACCAATCCGAGAAAACCATCGCCCTGGCCGAGGCGCCCGTCTCTAAAAAATCTCCCTTCGACACCAAGACCCCGCCTGTCTTCGACGAATCCGACTACTCCACCAGCATACTGACCGGACCGTGGAACTACCGGATCCTGCTGGACCCGAAGATATCCAGGAATCCGGCGGCCGCCCTGGCTTGGGGCGCCAGGGAAACGATGTTCTTCATCACCACCAGCTATGCCACTCTCCGCAGCCTGATCAACCGAACGGTCTCGACCAAAGACATCGCCGGTCCGGTGGGCATCGGTTCGATGGCTATCGCGGCCGGGAGAAGGAGCATGCTCGATTTCGCATACTTCATGGCCATGATCTCGGTATCGCTGGCGGTGGTCAACTTTCTCCCGTTCCCCGTGGTCGACGGCGGACACGCACTGTTCCTGGTAATCGAGAAGATTCGGGGCAGGCCTCTCAGCGTACGCGTGATGAATGCCGTCCAGATGGTCGGTCTGGCGATGATCCTCCTGGTATTTGTGCTCGTTACGTGGCAGGATATTGCCCGCATCTGGAGCGGATGATTCTCCAAGCTGCCGCCGCCGTGGAAGAACCGCAAAGACATACTTGAAAACTTCGTGCCAATCTCTAACATACCGTTTGCGCGCAGCGCTGCGCGGAATCCCTAAGGGAACCCTCCAGAGCCGTCCGATAGACTACTAAAGGAACAAACAATGTCGACTAAGATCAAAGACGTAATCGCACGACAGATACTCGATTCTCGCGGTAATCCCACCGTGGAGGTCGACGTGACCCTCGACGGCGGTGTGTTCGCCCGGGCGGCAGTACCGTCCGGAGCCAGCACCGGCGAGAACGAAGCGGCCGAACTCCGCGATGGAGACACGAACGCATATTGCGGAAAAGGCGTTCTAAAGGCGGTCTCCAACACCAATAAGGAACTCGCCCAGGCAGTTATCGGGCTCGACGCGCTGGACCAGGCGACCGTAGACAACGCGATGATCGCGACCGACGGGACGCCCAACAAGTCCAACATGGGCGCCAACGCCATACTGGGTGTTTCACTGGCGGTCGCTCACGCGGCTGCAAAATCACAGAACAAGCCCCTCTACGCTTACATCGGCGGCGACGACGCGGTCACCCTTCCGGTGCCCATGATGAACATCCTCAATGGCGGGAAGCATGCCGACGGTACGGTCGACTTCCAGGAGTTCATGGTCCAACCGTGGGGCGCCTCGACGTTTTCCGAAGGACTGCGTATGGGTACGGAAGTATTCCATGCCCTCAAGGGCGTCCTGAAGAGCAAGGGATACAACACCGCCGTCGGAGACGAAGGCGGATACGCACCAAGCCTCAAGAGCAACGACGAAGCACCGGAACTCATCTGCCAGGCGATCGAAAAAGCTGGATACAAGGTCGGTGAAGATATGTGGCTGGCGTTGGACCCCGCGGCCAGTGAACTGGTCAACGAAGCACGGGCGGTTGGCAAGGAAGGATACCTCTTCTTCAAGAGCGATCCCGACCGCCTGGCCACCAGCGACGAAATGATCGATATCTGGTCCGCATGGTGCGATAAATACCCCATCCGAAGCATCGAAGACGGTCTGGGCGAGGACGATTGGGACGGTTGGGTCAAGCTCAACGCGAAACTTGGCGACAAGCTCCAACTGGTGGGCGACGACCTGTTCGTCACAAACGTGGATTTCCTCAGGAAAGGCATCGAACTCAAAGCCGCCAACAGCATCTTGATCAAGCTCAACCAGATCGGTACGCTCACCGAGACGCTGGCGGCGATCAGATTAGCCCAGGACAATGGAATGACAGCGGTGGTCAGCCACCGCAGCGGTGAAACGGAAGACACCACTATTGCCGACCTTACCGTGGCGCTGAACACCGGACAGATCAAGACCGGTTCAGCCAGCCGCACCGATCGGGTCTGCAAATATAACCAACTGCTGCGGATTGAGGAGCAGTTGGCTGGCAGGGCAATTTATGGATCGACGACCTGGAACAAAGGCTGACGATAACACTACAGGCTCAAGCTTAGGCGGCGCCATCGGGCGCGGCGTGGGGTTCGTCGTACTGGCCGGGCTGGGAATGGCGATTATCGCGGCGCTGGTGCTCATGCCCGCCTGGGCCAACGTCGTCCGTGCGGAACACGATCTGGCCGTCAAGCGCGCCAATATCGCCCACAGCAGAAAGTTAGTCGCCGCCGGAGCAAGGCTCAACAATGCCATTCCTCACGATCGAGTCGTAAACGAACGACTGGTGAAAGGGACGGTGAGGCAAGACCTGATTCACAACCCGCCGGTCGAGTATCCGCCCGAGCCGAGCGGATGGCGCCTGGGACTCGCTGACAAACTCGCACAACCAAAGACCCGTCGCGGTCTGTCCTTCGTGGCGTATGTGGCATTGGCGGGAGCAATGTTCCTGTTCATCCCGCCGCTGATCAGACAAGCATCTCGTTCCCGTCAAGCGACATGATACTTCGCAGCTTCCTGATCGCCTGAATCTCGATCTGGCGGACGCGCTCTTTGGATATCCCCAATTCCCGCCCGAGCACCTCCAGCGTTTTCTGGGGGATATCGGCATCGAGACCGAAGTGATCGGTGACAATCGTCCGTTCCACTGACGAAAGCTGCGCCAGGACTACCGCGATGCTCTCTCTCAACTCGTCCATATTCAGTTCGTTGGGATCGTACGTGCGAAGGGATGCCGCTATGTCAAGCACTTCATCGTGCCCTGTGGCGAAGTGGTCGAGCTGGTATCGTTCCTTGGGCACCGAACGGGCGTAATTCCGCATGATCGCCCACGATGCATACGTGCTGAAACGAAAACCCCTGGAATAGTCGAACTTTTCGACGGCCCGCATCAGCGACACATTTCCATCGCTGATCAGCTCAAACAGAGTCTGGGCGCCGCCGACGTGCTTCTTGGCGATAGAGACCACGAGCCGCAGATTTGAACGAATAATGCGGTCCTTAACCACATTGGCCCTCACCAGAAGCGTTTCGATCTCCTTGAGCTGCGGGGTTCGAACGCGGTCGATATCGATTTTTGAACGGAGTTGATCGGCTTTGTACTTCAGGTAGTTATAGCAGCGGAAGAGATCCCGCTCGCCCTCGGCGCCGAGCAGCGGAACGTCGTACAGCGCCTGCAGATAAGGCGGAAGGCCCGCCGGAGGCTTGGCTACGCGTGACGATGAGGAGGTTTGGTCGCCCTTTTTGCGCGGCTTGGACCAGAAAATGAGTTCATCGGCATCGGGCAGTTCAAACTCCTCGCTATCGACGAAGCTTATGGGACGATTGAGCAGTTGTTTGGCACGCATTTCATTTACTATGCGGTAGATACTTCCCCGCTTGCGACGGTACTTCTCAGCCAGAATTGGTACGGGTATACCCCTTAGGAAGCTGCGGTAGATCGAAGCCTTCTCTCGATCGCCCAGCGGGTTAGGCATGGCGGCGAAGATTGTATTGTTGGGGTGCTTCAGGTCGTAGTTCCTGATCGTGTAGCGAATGGTCTCCGCGGCGCGTCCGGTCTTGCGGGCGATTCTCCTGGCCACGTCGCTCAACCTGCAGTTTGTGAACGCCACCATCCGCCTGGCGCGCCGGATGATGTCCGCCCGTTCGCTGCCTGACATCTGCGTGAAACTGACCGAGCGGGACACGTCCCTGAGATGGTTGTCGGTGAACCACTGCACGGAACTTTCAAGGAACGCCACTCTCCGCTTACCGTCGGGGAATATGAGCCTGCGTGACGGCATTCCTCGCCGGCGCCAGCGTTGGACGGTTTTCGTCGAGATGTTAAACCGCCTGGCAAGAGAAGGCGTGTCGAATACAAACCCCGGGTAGTCTGATGTACGCAGTTCGAAACTGTCGCAGATGTCGAACATAAGGGATTGCAGATCGCCCAGAAGCCCTTTGCCCTCAAGCATACCCGCCGAAACCTGCCCGGGAGGTGGACGATAGCCCGTCAAGCGAAAAAAGATGAACTCAAAGGGATACGTGCGATCCGATTCAATCATGCGGATCAGGAGTTCGGCTGCATCGATATACCCCCTGCGCAGACGCATGAGCCCCGCACACAACTCGCCCGCTAGCTCCTCCATACCGGTGTTCGTATACTTCCGCATCTGCACGCTGTCCTTTGCGTTGTCGGCGTCCCAGCCAACAATCCGTGCATCGCTATCATGCATTATGCGCTGTGAACTCGCTTCTTGCAAGGGGTTTCCCGAATATTGCGACCAATAAACTCACCCCGAAGAACAATTCGACATGTCAAAACAAAACCCCGCAACCGCTCATTGACCCTGCCGCGGGCACTGGTGTCTGCCACCGGCTCAAACTACCACACACCGATCCGGACATCAAAGGGCGTTGTCAACGTACGGAAAACCTTTCAGTTCCTCCAGTTGCTGCTCAAGAAGAACGGCGCGGGTCTTGTCGTCGGGGTCACCGGTAAGCCAATGCCTCGCCCGACGTGCCCGTAACTCACGACATTGATAGCTCCACTTGAATCTGGTATCGGCCTTGGCAGTCGCCTCTTCGTAGAGTTTTGCGGCGGCGGCAAAACTATCGGATGCGGCCTTCTTGTCGCCTTGCGTCTTACCGGCGAAAGCGGACATTTCAGCGGTTTTCGGTGAAGTCCCCTCCAATGCGGCGGTCTCCCAAAGGGCCTTGAGCCTCGCGTTGGTCGCCTCGACAGACTGACGCGCCGAAATAACCGCCAGAAAAGCCCACGCCTTGCCCATCAAGACCCCGGCCTCACCGCTGATGGCCTCGGCATTGGACGCCGAAGCGTGCTGCCGGAACTGCTTCATCGCCTCCAGTGCAGCAACATACTGCTGGGTCGCGGATGCCTGTTCCGCGTCAACTTTTCCACACGCAACCATCAGGGTATCGACGTTCCCGGCGATTTCCTGACCAGTCTTGTTTATGGCGAGGGTCGCTTTGTCCAGTTCACCCTTTGCCGCATCGCGATTGTCGGCAAAACCCTTCAGCACTCCAGTCCCCGATACGACACTGAGCTTGGCGCCGGTTAATTCGAGGTTCATTATGGCCAGGGCGGACTTGGCACTGTCGATCTTGGTCTGCGTATCTTCAGCATCCTGACCGGCCTCGTTGGCAATGTTCTGCTGTACAAACGACTTTTCCAGAAGCTTGAGTCGTTCATCTCTTTCGGCCACCTTGCTGAGAGTCCGCAATTCGCTGGCCTCATTGCTGTATTTGGTCGCAGTGGCGAGCAATTCACCCCGCTTGGTCTGCAGCTTGGTGATTGCTGATTCCTGGGCGGTAATAGCACTTTCAAGCCGCGTTATGTCGGCCTGTGCATCGGTCTTCATCTTATCCGCGGCGGTTTCCCGGGTCTGGGTCAGAGGTGCAATCTGCCTGATACTGACCAGGCCTTCCTGAACGGATAGTATCCCGGTATCTATGGCTGCTATCGCCTGGACGGCCTGGACGGCAGCGCTCTCTGCACACCGGAGATGGTATTGCGCTTTGGCGGTCAGTACCTGCCCAATGAGTGAATATGCGACAGCCCTGGTTTCCTTGCGGGCTTCGGGAGTTTTATCGAGGGAGGCCTTGAGCTCTTTCCGGAGTTCATCGAGGCGCTTGGGAATGGTGGTATTCTGATGTCCTGCTTCCAGAACCGTTATCCTGTCCAAGTGCTCCTGCTTGATCTCATCTTTGTCGTTCTTCTTGACTTTCTTGAAGATCGGCGGAAGCTTTCCATCGACCTTGACGTTAGGACCGGCGAGCAAACCCATGACCTGGTTATGTATCCGAGATGCGCGCTCGATAGTCTTCCGCAGCATATCCGTCTGGGACTGCGAAGCTGACTGTGGCATCATCACCAATCCCGCCATAATCCCGACGAATACCAGGATGCCTATTGCACCAAACAAAATAGATGTCTTGCCTTGCACGTTCGTCTCCCTGTCGGGCCACGGTTATCTCAGCCCGGGTTTATTATGTCTTGTACCATGAAACGGAAGCGATTTCAACGCTGACTTTCGCCAATGTACCGTCACTGACCACAGAACTCCTCAATCCGTCCCAATACACGATCAACATGTTCCAGGGAGGCAGTATAGTCCTGCCGCCTTTTCAGGATCGGGATGCAGAACATTATTATACCGTTTCGCACTTCGGCGCTGACGACCTGATCGGCCAGCAGACCGCTTGCCTCGGCCAACGCGCGAGCTAACTCCAAGTCGCCACAGCACATCCACTTGCCGACGCACATGGCCCCTGCGATGCTCGACATGGGCGCCGCCTGGGCGTCATCAACATGCCACATAACCAGTTTGCCCAACACCATGTGAGTCTGGACCACAATCACCGCGTAGTGTCTCGTCATCCGGCGAGTGGCGTGCCCGACTTCATAGCGAAAATCAAACGCGCGGACAGGAACACCGCGAACATGTCCATGCGTAACATTGCAGGCCCTGGGCCCGTGCCCGCTCGATATCAAGGCGAAGCCACCATACCTCCGCGGAACGTCGAAAGGGTCGCTCGGAGAGAAATGCATATCCATCTCGTGGGCCTTTCGGGCCAGAGAATTGGTCCGACGCAGTTGCCTGAGCCCCATTACCACGAAAGAAATCACCGAAGCAACCAGCACGCCGATCAACAGTAGTGTGAAGATGTCCTGCACGTTCTCTCCACGCACATGCCCCCGGGTCTCAACGCTTCTCTTTGGGTTTGGCTTTGGGTTTGACTTTGGGTTTGGGTTCCACCCTGGCACCGTCTTTACCGCTCCGATTTCGCGGTGGAAGAGTGCCCCCCCCGCCGCTGAGATTCAGTTTCATACCAAATGGGGGCTTGTACTCAAGATGGTAGTCCGGATAACCCGGAGTGGACAACGAACTGATCCAGCCATGGATGAACTTGTATGCGGGCTGCTCTCGATTTTTGAACAGATTGCGAATGGCCTTCTTCGTAGCCGGATGCGGACGTTTCGCCTGCGACTTCGGTAGCAGATACTCCAGAAGCAGGGACTCATGGGGCGTGTCACGATCCAGTGTGCGACCGCCATTCTTCCCGGACGTACCGGCCAGAACAATGAAGTTCGTATAAGCAATCTTACCGTCACGCGTCGGAACATTAAACAGTTTGACCTTGCCCACTCCCTCCGGGGCGCCGTGGCAAGCCATGGTCGCACAGTTCTGCCTTACTACGGGCCAGATTTTCGAACGAAACGTCTTCATGAAGACAGGGTCGGTCTCTATGAGTATGTCTTTCTTCAGGGTACCGAGGGTCGCGGGGGCAATATCCCTTTCCGGATTCAATATGTATTTGAGTTTCTCGATCGGGGTATATCCCATGAACTTCTCACCAAAACGCATATTATCCTTAAACTCATCACGCCCGGACATCGCGGTAACGAAGCGTTGAAGCACGCGATTGCGATACTTGACACGAACGAAATCGCCTTTCTGGTTAAACTCTTCAAGCCGCACCTTGTAGATATCCGCTACAGACAGCAGGTGCTTGTCCTCAACGCCCGCAGTACTGACGTCACCAGCGGCAATGGCAGTATTGATCTTATTAAGCAATGTCGCAGCTTCGACAAGTTGTGGATTGAGTTTCAGCGCCGTAGTCAGCACAACCTTTGCTTCGCGCAAGAGCTTCTTCTCGTAGGCCCACTTACCAAGCCGCAGGTATCCCTTGACATCATTGGCCCTAATCGCCGCACGCCTCTTGAAGTATTCCTCCCGAAGCTTGGCGGGATCTTCGGTTCTTTTCTTCTTTGCCTCGATTTCCTCGAGCAGCAGTTTGGCCCGCTCGTGTTTCGCGTCGTTTTTCAAGATGGCTTCGAGGATACCCGCCGCCTCCGACAACAAGCCCTTCTTAAACGCCCACTGGGCCAGCCTGTAGCGTGCCTTGACGTTATCGGGCTTGACCTTGGCGAGTTTACTGTGGAATTCTTCGAGAGGTGTGGTGGCATCTTCGATGCGAGCGACTTCGTCTGCAGGTACGAAGATCACGCCGATCCGCATCTGCACGTTGTAGCCATTCTTGTCTTTTACCTTGGTTATCAGTCCGACATGCCTGCGCCCATCCTTCCGGACCAATGCCTGGGTCTTGGCAATCGCACCAGAGACAAACAGCAAAACAAGCACCAGCGATAAAACTACCTTGTTCATCGTCAACTACCTCTGTGGGACATATCGTACTTATCGGTCGGAATCCCGTATCCGTCCAATATTAGCTGTCGGCTTTCAGCTATCAGCCTTCAGCTAACAACTAACGCTCTTTCGCCGGGTCGTTACCGTTGCCTTTAACTAATAGCTGATAGCTGATAGCTGATAGCTATTCTCAAGGCGGCAGTGGGATTCGAACCCACGAATAACGGATTTGCAATCCGTCGCCTTAGTCCGCTTGGCTATGCCGCCGGTGTTTGTCTCGACAGTATATGCATCCGGTCGAAAAGATCAACTTTCCATCGGCACGCGAAGTTATCCCAACTCGCCAAAAATTTCTCTCGGTAACCGACCGAACCGGATCCAAACCAGCTTCACTTGCTCTTGCGCCGGGCCTTTTCTTTGATGGCAAAGAACTGTACTTTGAAACCGCCCAGTGCATCCCCGCCTACCTTTGGCAGTTCGGTCTCGATATAGGCGGCGAGCTTGCCTATATTTTTCTTGTCATCCTTGAACGCCTCGTAAAACGTCTGGCAGTATTCCAAATTCAGACGCCAGTATCGTCGTACGGACTCCCTGCCGGTCCGGGGATCCGTAAGTCGGATCAAACGGCTATATATCTCCAGCGCAGCGCCCGTCTTGCCTTCGGTGGCGGCCAGGCACTTGGCGACATTCCATTCGACAGTAAGCTCGAGTGGAATAAGATTCTTCAACCTGCGTATAATCTCCCCGTATCCGGCCACGAGATCCCGAGACAACTGCTGCATTTGCCTCCTGCGCTTTTCCGGGGGAGTGTTTGCAGGCGCATTCGCCATCGCGTTGTGCGACATACGCACAGCCCTGCCGTCTTCCTCGGGATCGATAACACTGGTGCCATGGAGCTTGGAAAGCCTCGCCGACTCGTCGAGATACTGCTTGACAAGCTTGGTCAGCGCCTTGGGCAAACCAACTGCCGCTTTGCATAGGCGGATCGCGGGAGCGTACTTCGCCTCGATCTTCTTGGCCTGGACATCTCGCTTCTTATCAAATATCCGCCTGCATTCCAGGGCAAGCGTCATCGCTTCGGCGGCCCGGTTATTCTGAATCAGGGCGTCAATCCAAAGCTGCGTCAGGGTCAATCGCTCATTGTCGACCTTGCCGTCAGTCTCGATGGGTTTGCCTTTGATCGGAGCGTACAGCCTCTCGGCCAACTGCAGGTAGCTCTTTCTGAGAGAAGCGAGCTTCGCCTCGTTACCGGCCTTGGCCTGGGCCTCGTCGATTGCCTTGCGAATGCCCTCGATTACCTGTTCTATCAGACCGGCCCCGACATCCGGGTTCTTCTCATTGGCCTTCAGGAACGCATCAAGCGCTGCGCTGGCCTCTTCGATCTTGTCTTGATCGACGAGGTTCTGGATCTTCCACTGATTGGCGGCCACAACCATACTGTTGACCACTGCCCACTTCTTCAGCGACGCATCGAGTTCCACCAGTGCTACGACTTTCTTGTCCAGTTGCTCAGACATCAATTTGGCGCGGGTGAAGTCCGCCCATGCAGCCGACTCAGTGAGTCCCTTGGCCCGCTCCGACGTCTTGTCTTGAAGGTCCGCGATGGCCTTCTCGACAAGTTGGATAAACTGCCCGTACTGCTCATAGAGTTTGCGGGCATCAGCCCGGGTCTTTGCGTCCATCTTGCCAAGCTTCAAGGCACGATAGCGAAGATCGAGCCACAACTCCTGGGCATTAAGGAAGTTGCCGTGATCGGGGGGGACCTTGCTGAAAGCCTCCGCCGCACGCTCCATCCAGACAACCACTTCCTTGTCGGGACAGTTGCCCTGGGACAGCTTGTTGCAGTGCCTCCCCAAATCGTAGTACCAGTCGGAAAGCTTGAGATCGGGGTGTTTCTTGTCAAAGCTGACAGCACGCTTCATTGCCGCGGCGCACTTCAACCGCACCGGACGCAAGATGTTCCTTTTCTTGGTGGTCTCATACCACGTAACGTACTTCTCCATGCAGATCGCGGCGTTCTTCGCGGCTTTGGGAGACTTCGGATCATCCGGACCGCGCAGGTCGACAAAGGCGAGGAAATGATCGGCGGCGTCCATCTGGATCCCCAATTCGTTCAACACCATAGCCAACTCCCAATGGGCCGCAGGCGCCAGCTTCCTGGTGGCGGGGTCATCCTTGCGACCGAGGAGCGTTTCCAGCATGAGCCGACGCCTTTTGGGCTCTTTCCTGGCCCCGACGCCACTGGAAATGATGTACAACTGCACCGAACTGAGCTTGTCGACTTCCTGAGTATAGAGCAGCCTGTTACCAAAGAAATCGATGAAAGACCGCCTGATGATACCCTCTTCATTGTACTTCTCGAAAACCTCGACCATCGCCGCCTGCCCCTGGGCGTGGTACTTGGTTTTGTCGGTCGGACTTGTGCTCGCCGCGGCCCAGCGCCGATAGAGATAGTCTTTCAGCATTGCCACTTCCAGATCGACCTGGGCCTGCTGGATTTTGGTAAGTTTCTTCCCCCCCCCGAAGAGCAGTTCGGCATATCCTTTGAAGTTGTTGATGATCTTTGGAACTTCAGTATACTTGCCCTGCTTGATCTTCGTTATGGCGAATTCCCTGGCCACCGTCAGCCTTGTCGCCGGGCTTGCGCCCTGGTAACGTTGCGCGTCGAGTTCTTCGATCGCTTTGTCGTATTCACCCAGTTCGCGGTGCGCCAGGGCCATTAGCCTGCGGGCATCGTGGGTGACCTTGAACCTCTTGTTCTTCTCGAACTGAGGCAGCAGATTCAGCACCTTCAGGAACAGTTCACGCCGCTGGAGAGTTCGTTTTTTCTGGTCAGCTATAAGTTTGTCCAGCTCCTCGCCTTTGAATCCCTCCCGTTCGGTCTCGTGGGCCTCGGCGCCACCCAACGCCATCGCCCGATACAGATACGTCTGCGCCGACCAGTACTCCGCAGTTTTGAGCAGACTCTCGCCTCTGCTGCCCATGATCATCCAGACAGCCATCTGCTCCTGCCATACCCGCCGCTTTTTTTTGAGTTCGTCCTGCATATCGCCCAGATACATGATGGCGTCTTTGGTGCTTTTCAGGATGATCTTGCGGTCTTCCCGATTGCCCTGAAGATACATGAGTCTGCCGGCATAGGGTTCAATGGCCTGCCGCCCTGACACGTCGCCAAGAAAATACATTATGTCGTAGAAAAGGTATGCAGCCTTTGCCGCCTCCAGCAGCTTCGCGGTCTTGGTTTGCGGAGGAGCCTTCTCAGCGGCTGCTTCGGCGTCTTCCATCTCCTTCTCGGCCATATCCAGCGCTTTTACCATCATCTCAATGATCTGCCCGCCCTTGGCGAGGCGAGCTGCCGGATCGGTGATCTGTCGCATGGCCTGGGCCTGAAGCCCGCCCCTTATCAGCATTGACCTGGGCGTCATGTCCTTAGGGGTAAGCGGGCCCACAAACTCGTGCATACCGAACCGGACGAGATTGTCCATCAACTGCGAATCATCCAACTGGTCAAACGCACTGCGGGCCTCGGCTTTGGCTTTAGCTTTGGGAGCGGCTTGCCCCTGAACGGGCGCAATGCAGGCGAACATCACCGCAAGAACGACCACAACTTTGAGAGAGACATCCCACATACAAACGCTCCTTACAAGGCTTCGTATCGTCATCACGTCGGTTGCTTCCTTGGGACCGTTTCTATCCGGTCCTGAATTCTATCGTTGTCTGCAAATTCGCTCTGGCAGCCTGGTTGCAGGCCTCCACGACATGCCGCCATCGCACCGCCCTTCCGGGCTGGATTAACACTATCACATTCGGACCAGTCCGCTTTCTCCTTGCCCGGAGAGAATCCACGAGTTCCTGTGGACTCCGCAGCGGCTTGTCCTCGCCGCCAAGGGAGTAAACGGCACTCTGGCAGTTGTCGCCGGTAGCACTCACTTGCAGCGGTATCACGGTGGGCTTAAGAATCCGGCGCGGGTCCGGTGGTCCCGGAAGCGTACCGGGCAGTTGACCTTCAGACTGCCGAAAAGTCGTCGTCAGCAGGAAATAGGTCAGCAGCAGGAAGGTCACATCGATCATTGCCGTCAGGGGCATGGAGGTTTTTACTTTTCGTCTGGTCCGGTTCGATGGGAGTTGTTGTCGATCTCTTCCGCCGTCAACATTACCGTTTACAATCGATCCAGCCATTTGCCTGCTCCCTGTTGAACATCTACCGCCCGTACGGTCACTATGTCGTATTCTGGAATGCGATGTTTTTGAAATCGTTGGCGACTACCTGGTTGAACACTTCAACGACATACCGCCATCGCACATCTCTTCTGGCATTTATAATCACCGGGCTTTCAGACCCGCCGGACTCGCTGCGTCCCTTGAGAACCTCCTTGAGTATCTGGGGGTCGGCAATTCGTTCGTGAACACCGGAGACTTCGTAGGCGACCCCTTCGTTGGCCTCGCCGGTAGGATGCAGCGTGATCTTGATCGGGGTCTGAAGCCTCTCCATGGTCGCGGCGCCCGAGGTGCCGGCCCTGGGGAGCGTTCCGGGTATCTGCCCTTCAGCCTGACGGAAGACAGTGGTCAGGATGAAATAGATCAGCAACTGGAACGTCACGTCGATCATGGCCGTCATGGGCACGGCGATCTTGGCCTTTTCACGGCCCCGTTTGGCACGCGGTGAAACATAATGGACTGTCTCGTCGCCTTCGATTTTTCTGGTTGATCTGGCCATTGATTCTGGTTACCTCACACCGGTCGCATCCCTCATCAGTCGGTCAGTGCGGTTATGTTCATTTTCGTATTGATTCCCCGGATACCGGCGGCGGCGGCGGCCTTGAGAACTCCCTGAACCGCTCCGAAATTCACGCGGTGATCTGCCCGCACCTCAACATAATAATCTTTGTAGCCGCTGTCCTGAGCCGCAATAGCGCCCTGTCTGATCACCTTGACAAGCTCTTCCCTGTTACCTACATCTTTTATGACCTTTCCGTTGATCATGTACTCCTTGGCCCTCGACGAGTCCATCGAGTTGATATCATCCTTGCCCTTGGCATCGGATACCACGTTAACGATTATGACGTTAGGCACATCGTTCAATTTCTCGTTCTTACTGGCCTGCGATTGAAACGGACGATGCAGTTCCAGTTCGGCAAGGGCTTCGTTCAGAACGGTGGCCGATAGAATGAAGAAGATGATCAACAGGAACGTACAGTCAATCATCGGAGTCATGTTGAACTCCACGCTACCGCTCGATCCCCTTGTAAAAATCTTGTTCTTGGACATTGTCACGCTCCTGTGGGCGTTACCGGCCGCCGGGACGCGGCAAGAGGCCCGGGCACACTAACTACTAAGCTGGACGGAATGTCGAGATCAAATCCTGCCCGGCCACCATGGCCTCGCTGGTCAGCGCGTCAACCCGGTTCCGCATGACCGCGTAAACAGCCAACGCCGGAATAGCTATCGCCAGCCCCAACAGCGTCGTGACCAGGGCGATACCAATAGATCCGCTCAACTTGCTCGCATCAGCCTTACCGCCTAACGCCGCCAGCGTCTGGAATGCCAGGATCATGCCCCAGACAGTACCGAACAGACCGAGCATCGGGCTGATATTGCCTATAAGGTTCAACCACTCGATCTGGCGGAGAAACTTTGTGGTGCGTTCCTCTGCGGCCTCTTCCATAGCCCGTTCCATGGCCGGGTATCCGTGCGAGGCGTCCGACAGACCGGCATGCACGACATAACTCAGAAAACTCGGCTCAGCGGCCGTCATCTCGATCGCTTCACCGTACTGCTTTTCGTCAAACAGTTCGCGGATCTGGTCGAGAACGGTCGCAGGCAGGATGTTTTCGCGGCGGATCGCGATGAAATACTGCACGATAATCGCCACGGTCAGGATACTCATGGCCCAGAGTATCCATCCGATAGTCCCACAGTCCACCATCAGGACCTTGAAATAGTTGATCTCTACCTCTGCCGCTGCTATCACCGCTGCTGCCAACATAAACATACTCCTTCGACTCTAAACCAGGTTAATCTGCCATCGCGTGTCTCTCCGGCCTGGAGATCCGCGTTCCGGTCAGCTCTATTGTCTGCTTTTGATCGCCTTGAGGGCGTCCGCCGCCTTCTGCCCGATCGGTGTTCCCGCATAGTTCTTTGCAACAGCTTCGTATGCATTTACCGCCGCAACCGTGTTAGGCTTATCGGGCATGGTCGCCATTATCTTACCGGCAAGATAGAGCGATTCGCCTGCCCGCGGAAGGCCCCGGAAGAAAGTCGCAACTCGCATGAAGTCGAGCCCCGCCTTCAGCATAAGCTCCCGTTTTTTCTTCTTGTCCGTCTCCGCGTCGGCCTGGGCGAGGATGGCCTTACCGCGAACGATGAGCGCCTCTGGTAAAGAGTCCCTGTCAAGCTGGTGCAACACACCAGTGACCGCGCCCTCTGCCTGGGTATATTCTTTCTTGCCGAAGAGGGCAACTGCCTTCAACAGCACCAGCTTGGGTCCCGTGGCGGCGGTCTTCGGTAACCAGGTAATGATCTCCGCGCCGCGCCCCTCTTGCTGCAGCAGGCGTCCGAGCAACTCCAGCGCCGCGGCCTGGTACTTCCCGTCCTTTATTCCACGAACGCGAGCACCAAGGATATTGATGGCCTTGGCGTTTCTCGGATCGCCCTTGTCGCCCAGCTTATTCGGGCAGCAGGCGATAACACCGGCGGCGCCATTTTCGCGGTCCGCCAACTGCAACCATTTCGAGGCGGCCTGGTCAATCCACCCGGACTGATCGAGAGCATTGAGAAGACGGTAATTGATAATCGCTTTCGCGTGGTCGCTGGTCTTCAATGCGGCAGCAGCTTCGTATGCCCGGATCGCGGGGGAAAACCGATTGGCATTGATCTTGGGCGCGGAGGCGAGCGCCTTGAGTTTCTTCTCGATTTCGTCAAGCTCGCGTTCCAGCATGATGAGCTTCTCGTTCCGGCTTGCGGCGGTTTTGGGAAACGCCTTGGCCCGGGCCTCCAGCGACGCCGCTTTGCGGAGGGCGAGATTGACCTGGCGAAGGAGCGTGCCTTTCTCGGTGATGAGTGCGGCGATCCGAGCCCGCCCCTTGGTGTTTGCATCGTCCAGGCGATTGGCCTTGTTCTCGAGGTCGCCGGCCTCTCTGTTCAGCGTGTTGGCCTGGTTCTTCCTTTGTTTGGACTGGTTCTGCCAACCCTTTTTCTTGGCCCGCTCGATGATCTGTGCTTCACGCTGGAGCTTTTTTGCTTCCGCCCGCTTCTTGTTGGCATGGTACTTGATCTTCACCACATCCAGTTCGTCTATCTTTTTCAGCAGGTTCTTGGCCTGGTTTCTTCTCTGGGCGGCCTGGTTCTTCCAGTCCCCCTTCTTGGCCAACTCGATAGCTCTGGCCTCTTTTGCCAGCTTGACTACTTCCCGCTTGAACTGGGCGACCTGCGCCCCGGAATCGGCACTGCTCTTATTGATGTCCGCAATTTGCCCGGTGATCTGTTCTGCTCTCTTCTTGTCCGCCTCAGCCTGCAGGCGGAGGCCCTTGGCCTCATCATTAAGCCTCGCAACTTCCTTCGGTTGGTCGCCGATCTGCAATTTAATCTTGGCGATACTGTCTTTCTTGGCTTCGCTTTCCCGGCGAAGTTTCTCGGCCTCGGAATCCTGGGCGGTTCCGGACATCAGTTGCTCGGCCTTGTTGAAGCTGTCCAGCCCGGTAATCGACATGCCGGTAATCTCGCTGAACGGCTTGGACTGGGTGCGTCCACCGACGATCTTGAATGTCACCACTCCATCTTTAACGCCAACGATAGTGACGCCCGAATACGTGAATCCTTTGACGGATATATCGTCGGCAAGTCCTGTCGAGAACAGAACCGCCAGTACACACAGGATTGTCGCACAGGTACGCATAAGCACAAGCTCCCGGGGTTTATTCATCCGGACTGACGTATTTATACCGACCGCCATTTTCAGCAGCAATCTGGGTCATGACCTTCTCCGCGATGGGCGGTTTCCAGCCATACAGGAAAGTATTTATCAGAACGTCCCTCCTGCTGTTTTTTGCCCGAATGGCGGCAAGAACCGCGTCGTTATCGGGGAAAGCTCCGTCAGTAAGCATGTAGATGATCTTGCCCGGACGCCTGTTCGCCCTTGCCAGAACGTCAAAGGCGCGGTTGATGGCCTTGATCGGATTGGTGGTCCGCTCGGCCTTGACCTTTTCGAGGAACACACCAAGGGCGAGCTTGTACTTCTCGGTCGGCGGCGTCAGCGCCATCGGCTGCTTCTCCAGCGGGTCGCCGTCGGCGAACATGATGACGTGGAAATCCTGGACCGGTTGGAGATGCCCTACGGAATCAGCGATCTCTCTCTTGACCGCGTCAAAGGTGTCGAACATCGACCCGGACCTGTCGATGAGGTAGACGACGTGGTGTGCATTACCGCCCGTACCGTACATCCCCGCCCGTGGCCCGGCGCCGCCGCCGTCGGTAAGCCCGTAGTCGGCGAGCGTCCCGCCGCCCGCACCGGCCGCTGCGCCAATCAGTTCGGCCGTTTCACCCGTTTTGCCCTCGTTGGGAACTTCCAGTTCACGGGTGGAATCGCCCGACGCTTTAACTTTGCGGTGGCGTTGAGTCTGTTTTTGGACCTTGTTGGTACTGCCCTCGCTGATTCTTCCACCGGGGTTTTCGCTGAATATGGCGCTGGGTATGATTGCGGACTTCTTGAAATCCTCCTGCTGCTGGGTGATCATCACCAGCAGGAAGAAGATCAGCGCCAGCCCGACGTGGAAGAAGATACTGATTATCCACGGCATGGACATCGCCATCATGGTCATCACGGCACTGCTGTCCTCTTCCGCCTCCTCCTCGTCGAGATAATCCTCGTCCTCATCCTGGTACTGCGCCGATGCGGGAGGAGCAACCGGCGGACCGCCTTCGACCTGCGGTTGCGGAAGCGACGCCAAAGCCGCGGGCACAACTACACTGGCACTGCAGTGCGAACACGTAACCGCGGCGCCCGGTTCGGTGTCGATGTTAAGAAGCTGTCCACATTCGTCACATTGAAACTCAATGCCCATAGCAAGGACTCCCAACAATCTAAGGGAAGGCCCAACCAGCGGGACCGGTATTTCGCTAATACCGTCCACCGGCTACCTTCGGGTTCAGGAAGGAATATATATTTATACCATTTAGAAATACCGACAGCAATAAATAAAGTTGCTAAATTGCGAGGGGAAAAGAAAGATTCTCGCGCCCCGAACCGCTCGTCGGGGATTGGGGGCGGAAAACACTCTCCCCCAGGCCGCAGTCCGTCATCCACAGGCCCCCTGTGGCGGGAACAACTAAGTACGCGCGCGTCACTCATAACTTCCACCGTTGGCGGGAAAACGCTGGCATTGCTACATCGGCTTGCCTATAAAATTAGACGCGGAACGGACAAACTGGTTCCGGCGTTTGTGAGATTATTTTCATTTTTTCTACGGAAGTGATCTCGCGGACCCCGCAGAAGCAGGAAGTGCGCAAAACCGCGAGGGTGGCGGAATTGGCAGACGCGCCAGGTTTAGGTCCTGGTGTCTAACGACATGCGGGTTCGAGTCCCGCCCCTCGCAATTATTAAACCGGGAGGCAAGTCTCGGGTAACTCGCCTCCCGGCACGTCGGCCGCGCCGAGAACACCACGGCGCTCACTATCGTGGAGGGGGGGGAGGGGGGGGATTATTCGTCCCGGCTGATGAAACGGTATACACCGCCACTGTCGGATGCGATCCGGGTCATGACCTCCTCGGCAATCGGCGGGCGATTACCGTACAGGATCGTGTTGATCCGGATGCGCCTGCCGGCATTTCGCCGGCGGATTGTCTCCAGGACGCTGTCATTTTCGGGGAACACGCCGTCAGTGAGAAGGTAGATAACCGCCACATCCCCCGCCGAACCCCTCTTGCGCTTAAGCACATCGAACGCGCGGTTGATCGCCGGGATCGGGTCGGTCTTGCCCGAAGCGCAAACCGGTTTGAGGAACTCAACCAGGCTCGTTTTGGCCTTCTCGGTCGCCGGCGTCATCGCCCGGGGCGATTTCTCTATGGGCCTTCCGTCGGAAAACAACACGACGTGAAATCGCCTGTCGGGCGTCATCCTTCCAATCGACATGAGCAGCTCGTGACGCACCGTCTCGAACGTGTCGACCATCGACCCGGACCGGTCGATGAGGTAGACCACGTCGGGGAGACGGCCATTTGGCGGAGGAGGGAATGGAGTGGGAGGGCTGAAAATGGTCTTGTCGCCGGGAGGACCGATGCGTTTCCTTGGATCCTCATTAGTCTCGATCCCCGTCAAAGCCGCCACCCCGATCGTGTCTTCCGCCGGCAGATTTTCGAGCTTCCGCGTCGAGACCTCTCTATCGGCGCCATCCTGCCCTCTGGGTCTGCGTTGCCTGGGCCGTTGTCGATGTTTCATAACGAACGGAGAGGAATCCGACACAGGTCTTGCATCGCGAATGTAGCTGACTTCCGCCCTGTGGTCTCGGATGTCCGGGGGCTTGGGTATCGCGATCATCGCTATGAACATGAATATCATCGCCAGGGCGACATGGAAGCACATACTCATCAACCACGGCATGGATCTGGCCATCGCGGGCAGCACTACCGGGCGGGCGGCGGGTATCTGGGGACCGTCATCTGCGGTAGCCGGGATTGGTGTATCGATCTGCGGATGGGGCGCCGGCGCCAGGGCGGCAGGTACGACCAGCCTGCCTCCGCATTCCCGGCATCTCAGCACACAGCCTTTCGTTGGATCATCGCCGTGGCGATTGTGAAGCGGGCGGTTGCATTCGGGACATCTGAATAGCGCAGTCATAACATTCTCTCCCTTTGCGGTTGGGGCGGCCCGAAACGCCGGTGAATAACATCTTCCTATAGTTGGACGCGCGGCTATGGATGAAAGTTCCGAAAGATTCGCACGAATTGGAAAAAAAGAATCGCTGTCAGCTCTCAGTTGTCAGCGAACGGCGATCGCGACTTCGTCGCGACGAGGCCGACGTGCCATCGACCGATATTAAACGGGGTGATCTGCGGTTTTTGTACTCGTACCGCTGAACCAATTGCTAACTGCCACGCCTTTTGGGCTTATTCTCCGGCAGGCTCTTCGGCGGGGACGATTTGTTTTTGGGCGGGCCGGACCGCACGTTCGGCCTGGAAACTCAGCACTGAAACGTAGAAGAACCCGAACGCGAAGATCAGCAGGAACGGTGCAGTCATCGCCGCCCGGATGAATATTACCGAGAATATCGCACAAACAGTCATGTAAACCCCGAATGCAAATTCGATATATGGAAGGAGCTTTCTGCTCTTGCGCTTGGGCGTCGAGCCCGCCGCGGGGCGACCGGCACGCCCGTATTTCGGTGTACGTACGAACTCGCTCTGCTTGCCCGCAATCGCCTCGATGATGGCCTTGCTGTTCGATATGCAGATACCAACGCCCAGGGCCATCAGCATCGGCATGAACTTGAAGACCGTTCGCCAGTCGCGAGATAACTGCAACTGACTGGCCAGATAAAACACAAACGCCGACATAGTGGCCAGAACGAACACGCCCATGTCGATTATACTTCTCCAGATCGAGCTATCCTGGATAACTACCGTCCGCAGATAAATCGCCGGAAACAGCATTATCACCAAGGCAAGCATGTAGAGGTGCAGGCAGAAGCCCGTCAGGTGGAAGAAGCTTTCGATCTTCACCTTCAGAGGCGCCTTTGACAGCAGGATTTTGGGCAGGAGCTTCAGGGTGCATTGCGTGCCGCCTTTGGTCCAGCGGAATTGCTGGGCCTTGAAGGCGTTCATCTCGGGAGGCAGCTCGGCCGGCGCGGTGACGTTCGGAAGGAAGATGAACTTCCAACCCTTGAGCTGGGCTCTGTAGGACAGATCGAGATCTTCAGTAAGCGTATCGTGATGCCAACCGCCGGCAGCCGCTATCGCTGATTTCCGCCACGTTCCCGCCGTTCCATTGAAGCTCATGAACCGCTCGGTGCGGTTGCGCGCGACGTGCTCAATCGCGAAATGACCGTCCAGGAATATCGCCTGGGCCTTGGTGAGCCAACTGTCCTCGCTATTCAGATGTTCCCACCTGGTCTGCACGACGCAGACGTCCGGATCGCTGAAATACTGGATGGAGCGTTGCAGGACATCGCTGCGAGGTACGAAATCGGCGTCGAAGATCGTTATGAATTCGCCGGTGGCGTGCTCCATGGCGGCGTCAAGCGCTCCGGCCTTGTATCCGGTCCGGTCGTCGCGGTGGAGATACTGTATGTCGAAGCCCTCGGACTTAAGGCGAGCGACGGTATCCAGTGCGATCCGGCAGGTGTCGTCAGTGCTGTCGTCGAGCACCTGTATCTGAAACCTGTCGCGCGGATAGTCGATCTTCGCGGTCTCTTCGATAATTCTCCTTGCCACCGCCTCTTCGTTATACATGGGTAACTGGACAGTAACCCGGGGCAGTTGGTCGAATTGACCGGCCGGTTTGTGCATCTTGTGGCGATTTCGCAGGAACAGGTAGACAATGGCGTAGCGGTGGAGACCGTAAACCGATACCATCACCAGCACAAAGGTGTAAAGCGACATAAAAGCAGTCTGCAGCACTTCCGTCATGGTTATTTTGTTTCCCTTGCAGGCCGGTAAAGCTTTCTCAGGCGAGCCTTAGGAGCCGTAGAGCCTGCGAACCAGGGTATCATATACCTACCTTCCGCCGCAGTCAAGAAAACTTTTGCAATGAACCACTTGCCAATACGTTAACTCCATGCGTATACTTAATTACGGTTGGGGTGTGGCATGAATGAAAGGTAGCGAGTGCATAGAGTGATGAGCATGCATAATCGCACTCGACGCAGCGGGGCCGTGTTGGTAATGGCCCTTCTGGGCATGACGCTGCTCGTGGCGCTGATACTCTATGTCTACAACGTCGGGGACCGGGTCAACGATCGGCTGTCAATGCAGAACGCCGCGGACTCCGCCGCCGTCAGCGGCGCCGGGTGGATTGCCCGCTCGATGAACACCACCGCGATGAACAACGTGGCCAGTTCACGGGTGCTCGGGATACTGCCCGTACTCGATGCGTTCCCGCTGGCAAGCAAGATCTCCATACACGAAATAGATACCATCGCCGACGGACTCGACGCCCAGACCGACACCCTGCAAGCCCTCCTGAACGCAAAAAACATAGACGAACTTAACCCCGAGAAATCAGTAAACGAACCTGGCCTGGTAAGCAGTCTCCCGGGCATGCGCGAACTCCGCGACCGCCTTCGAGCACAGGGCGACATCATCCGCCCATTTGAAGAGGCGATCAGGGCGGGCGGATCTTTCTCGATGGAGCACGTCACGTACTGGCGGGTTCCGGGAGAAAACGGATCGCCACCCCACGGTACGATCTGGAGGGCGGCAAGGGCGCTGGAAGAGTACTCCCAGGCCACGCTGGATTCGGCGGGAATTCTCGCACAGTTCAATGCCGGACGCTTTGGAAGAGAAAATGAGGCACAGACCGCTATCCTGATACCGGTCGTTCCGGAGATCCCCAACATAAGAGGAACGTACGATAACTTCCAGCCCACTATCGAAGGGCACGTCAGGGTCTGGGGAAATGACAGCGGGTCGCACGGAGAGATGAAACTATCCGGTCAGGACGGAGGGGGAATTCCGGATTTCGCATACTTCCACCGCATGGGACCGTGGGCAAGGATGTATCCGTGGCGTCACACCAGCACAAAAAGAGTCGCCACCGGGGTAAGGGCCGTCGAAGCACGCGAGAAAATCCCGGGTACTGGCACGACAACGCGAGTATGGGTGGGTCCCAGCCCCGAACGCCGGGCCATCTACGCCCGAGGCGGAAAGAGCCCCCTGCCAGGTGTAGGATCCTCAGCGAGGCGGGGAGGCCGGAGCGGAAGCGCCCGCAACGATGGAGGCTGGAAAACCGTAACAACCGGCGGGCAGTACCGAACGGTCATGCGAAACGTGACCACGTACAAGACAGTCACCGACGGATACACAACCTATGGACCGTTCTACTGGGCAATGCAACGCGTCCAGAGATACGCCGCGGAGTATCTGCCCGACACGAAATTCGGTACCTATACCGACCGGATCGCCAATATCAAGTTGGGATACATGTTCCCCGCCAAGGGACCCAAAGCCTTGAAGGCAATCCACTACGCCAACTGGGTAGTTGACTACGCCAAGGCCCTGGAACTGGCGGAAATACCCGAAACGCGGGTGACAGAGACGATCCTGTACTACTTCGACATCGCCTCTTCAGAGCCCGAAAAATCGGCGGATTTCCTCAAGCCCGGAACCTTCCGCACAAATGGCGGATTGGCGCTGATGCAGCGGGCGCCGGGGTGGCATAACCCGGCGACGTTCGACGGACATCGACCGGACGCCAAACTCGTCTGCAACTATATCTGGAAGTCAACCGACGAGTACGAAACCACCGAAGACCCCGAGATCGGTATCGAATACCAGGGTGGTCCGGTCGACCCGGACACGGGCGAACCTGGCAGTCCGGTTTTCCAGAAAGTCTACGTCATAGAGTACGCCATGTTCGGGGCGATAGACGTGGGCGGAGACGTACAGGTATCCAATCCATTTAACTGGAGCGACAGCGAATTCGACGACCTGCCCGCACCGATTCTCATAAACACCGAAGATTTTGAAGACTACAACAGCGACAATCCCGATGTCAACCTGGGTATTCGCAGGTCGAACTTCGCGTTTCTGGCATTGGCGAAGCGCCCGAATGACGCGCCGCTCTGGGCGCAGCGGTTCCGCGGCGCCAACCCCACAGGAGCAACGACCACGCT
Source organism: Phycisphaerae bacterium (assembly GCA_016782885.1). Classification (GTDB taxonomy): domain Bacteria; phylum Planctomycetota; class Phycisphaerae; order SM23-33; family SM23-33; genus BS750m-G57. Next base: position 29,901 of record JADHXQ010000006.1, read on the forward strand.
GGCACAAGCAAAAGTCTTCAACAATACGAGTTGGGGACTATGGACACAGGAATGGCAGGTACAGTTGACGCCCGTAAACCGCTGGGGCAACTGGACCCGGAAAATCCAAGAAGATTTGACTCGGACCTCGATGACCCAAGGGGCCGTCAGCGCCGGCGATCTACAAGAGATTCTTCAATATTTGCAAGCCTTACCATCCGAAATGGCCGAAAAATTTACAGGGCATTGATCGTTTCGGACCGGATATAGTGCCCTGCGCTGCAGGTAGCGAAAAGGTATTTTATGGATTCAGGACCGCTGGCTTGGATACAATAGACTTCGAGAGGCATACAGTGCTTTACTCCAGAACAACTAATCGAACACGCCGTGGCGGAGCGGTGCTGGTGATGACCCTTCTGGGCATGACGCTGCTGGTGGCGATGGTTTTCTACGTATACAACGTGGGAGATCAGGTTAACAAACGCCTGGCGCTTCAGAATGCCTCGGATTCCGCGGCCGTAAGCGGCGCCGGATGGATGGCCAGATCCGCCAACACGACGGCTATGAACAACGTGGCGATCTCCAGGATGCTGGGGATACTGCCTGTGATGGATGCATTTCCCCTCGCCAGCGAAATGGCGCTGTCAGAAGTCACCGATTGGGAAATAGGTCTCGGTCGCCAGGTCGTCACCCTGAAAGCTTTTCTGTCGGAATCATCAACGCAGGCACTGGCAAAGACCCTGCCCGGTATGATCGAACTGCAGAATCGAATGGCCAAGCAGCGAGACATCCTCGCCCCATTCAAGAAAACGCTGCTCGACGGGTCGTTCGATATGGAAACCGTCACCAACTGGCGGGCTCCGGGTGTCGGCGGTTCGGCGCCGCATGGTACCTTGTGGAAGGCGGCGACGGCGCTCGATGACTACTCGGTGGCGACGATGGACGCGTCCGGACTCCTGGCGCAATTCAACGCCCGACGCTTCGGTACGGCCAACGATGCGGAGACGGCGATACTGATCCCGGTGATACCTGAGATACCCCACTACCGCGGAACGCTGGATGACTTCCAACCGACATTGGAAGGGCGAATCACCGTCAGGACCAGCAGCGATCACACCTCGACCTCGGGAAGAATGGTTCGCACCGGCTCCAACGGGGGAGCGATTCCGGACTACGCGTATCACTACCGCCTGGGACCCTGGGCCAGGCTGCTGCCCCACGACCCCTGGCGCCACGAAGAGAGACGCGCCACCGCATGGAAAACAGTCGCGGGGACCACGCCAACGCGACATGCTATTCTGGCGCGCGGCGGACGCGGACAACTGCCCGGAAGAGGGCACTCCGCCAGACGGGGCGGACGCCACGCGAGCGGCGGCGGGTATTCGCACAGGGTCCCCACAGCGTGGGAAGTCTACGGATATCACACAAGGGGGCCTTACTGGTGGGGAATGTGGCGGGTGCATCGATACGCGCGGGGATGGGACAGCTACGACAACTACGACGAGCACCTCACACGCAACCACGGTGAACTGCCCGACACCAATTTCTACGAACGCATGGACATGGTATCGAAGATCAAGTTGGGTTATATGTTCCCCGCCGCGGTGACCAACAAGACCCCGCAGTTGGTCCACTACCCGCTGTGGAAAACCGATTACGCCGAAGCCAAACTGCTGGCCGAAACGCCCGAGGTCCGAATCACCGAAACGATCCTCTACTACTTCGACATCGCATCGTCAGTACCGGAAACATCGGGAGATTTCCTGAGCCCCGGCACGTACAAGACCAACGGGTCGCTGGCGCTCGCCGCCCACCACAAGGGCTGGAAAGATCCCGCCACGTTCAGGCCCGACGCGGCGCAGATATGCAACTACATCTGGAAATCGAAGGACGAATACGAGATCACCGAGTATCCCGAAATAGGAATCAAACGCGAACTGATACAAGACGGCGACAAGGTCGACGCCGACGGTAATCCGGTGATGACCCCGAAGTTCCACCCGGTCTACATGGTCGAGTTCTGCATGTTCGGCAGTATTGACGTCGGTGGTGAACGCGAAGTGTCCAATCCGTGCAACTGGTATTCCAGCGAGCTGGACAACCTGCCGTCGCCGCTGCTGATAGATACCTCCATGGGAGACTACGATCCCGACACTAACGACGTCGACGCCGGCGTCCGGAGAGAGTACTTCGCGTACCTCGGCATGGCCAGAAGCACCTCGCAAGCACCGGTCTGGAGCCAGAAATTCAAAGGCGCCAATCCGACCCAGTCAATCCATACGCTGTCGCAGGCAAAGGTCTTCAACAATAAGAGTTGGGGACTCTGGACGCAGGATTGGCAGGTCCAACTGACGTCGCTGAACGGTTACCCCGATTGGGTCGATCGCGTCGAGCGGGATCTGCCCAGGACCCCGGAAACCCAAGGCGCTGTCCGCTCGTCCGACCTCCAGGAAATCCTGGAATTCCTGCGGGCGCTTGCGGGGTCCAATCTCGCCGGTAAGTTCATGTCGCATTGATCCGGCGCGGGCGCCGCGAATGGGGAATTCTACAGTTCGCTTCTGACGGCCTCGGCCAGTTCCTCCATTCGACCAGGCGGATAAGAACTCGCCGGCCAGTTGAACCCGAACGCATCGCCCTCGTTGCGGGGTATCACGTGAAAGTGAACGTGCATGACCACCTGGTGAGCGACGCGACCGTTGTTCTGCAGCACGTTGACGCCCTGGCAACCGGTCGCCGCCTGGACGGCCCGGACAAGTGCGGGCAGATTCCCGAGCATCTCGCCGGCCTGCTCCGCCGGCAACTCATCCAGCGTCACCGCATGCATCTTCGGGATCAGCAGCACGTGCCCCTCGGCCAGCGGACCGATGTCCATGAACGCCACGCACGCATCATCTTCGAGAACCTTGCTAGCCGGAATCTCACCGGCGACAATCTTGCAGAAAAGGCAGTCGCTGTCAGCCATAATATCACTCCTGATCTGCGCCACTGTACGCGGCGCGCCGGCCCGGGTCAATCTCAAATCAGCGGGCAATGTCACAAATGGTTCACATCTTCCGGGCCGATCCCCCGGTCTCTCAGCGGTAATCCGCAGTGTGCGATCCACGGCGCCTGCCGCCCTATCGTGTGATCTTCAAGCCTTTTACATATTCACTTTTGCTCATTTATTTGATAGAATCGTCGATGACGCCAATGTCACATGCGCGAGAGTTGTGTACCTTCTCCCAGTTCGATCAACCTCCACAATCGACCTGGTGGGCTGCTGTAACACCTTTTTATTTATGCTGTTACGCCAATTGACAATTGCCCGCCGCCAACTGTCGCGCCCCATAGGTATGTCACAGGCATGTCACACGTGGTTGTCTGATCGTAACGCCTTGTCTAAAATGAGTTTACTTTTCCTGCTTCGTTTTCTTGAACTGCGAATCGAAGAAGTCCATGACCTTTTTGACGATCTCTTTCCTGGGCGTTTCGCCCTTTGAGAAACCGTGGTTCCCGCCTTTGGGGATGTGCAGCGTCGAGGGGACGCCTGCTTTTTTGAGCGCCGCGTGGAGCAGTTCGCTCTGGTTGAGCGGCACGACAAAATCCTTGTCGCCATGGACGATGAAGCATGGCGGGTCGCCGGTGCTGATGTAGGTGATCGGGTTGGCCTGCCTGCACTTTTCGGGGACTGCCTTGATCGACGCCCCGAGGAGGCGTGACGGGGCCGAACGCTTATTGGCGTAGTTCTGAGAGCACTTGAAGTCGTTGAGCTTCAGGAAATCCGTCGGGCCGGACCAGGGGCTCGCCGCCTGCAGGGCCGACGACGCCTTCTTCGTGATAGGGTGCTTCATGAATTCCTTCGTGTCGCCAACCGTCGCAAGCAGCGCCGTCAGGTGCCCGCCGGCCGACTCGCCGGCCGCACCGAAACGATCCGGGTCGAGATTGAATCGCTTCGCATTGAAACGCAGAAAACTCACCGCGGCCCGGCAGTCGTTAATGACAGCCGGGAAAATCTCCTCGCGACTCTTGGTATAATTGATCCCCGAAACCGCGTAGCCGCGCCCGACCATTTCGACTATAGGATTCGAGCGATCTTTCGAGCCCCAATCCCACGCCCCGCCGTGGATCCAGATCACCAGCGGCAGCGGTTTGTCCGACTTGGGACGATAGACATCCAGCAGCATTTTTCGCTCGCCATTGACGGCGTACACGATGTCCCGCTCGATGATCGTGCCTTTGAGCAGGCGATCCAGGATGTGCTGCGGATCATCCTTCTTCGGCGCCGCCTTCTTCTTGGGCGGCGCAACCTTTTTGGGTGGTGCAGCAAACGTAGTGGCGGTACAAAGGAGGCTCACCGCAAGAAGCATCGCACAAGTTTTCGTCCAGGCGTTCATACACATACACATAGAAAAGCACCTCATGTTTGTTCGTATAACCCGGGCTTGCCCGAATAACGTTATCCAGTTAACCTGCTGAACGATTCGAACAGCGCGATATTGCCCGATGAGCTTGTGTCAGGCCCGGTACGTCCGACATATGGTAGCTTGTCCTGAGCTTGTCGAAGGGCCCCGTCCGTCAGGGCGGGGTACTGGTGTCTGATTATTATCCCCAGCAGGGGCTTGGGTGTGGTGTTGTGGTTCCGTGTTGACCCCGCCCTGGCGAAGATTATGCAGCAAGCGTCCCAAAAGCGCTAAGCCGCAAGCGGCACGACTTCACGTTCGATCGGGTTTTATCAGGTTCGCCGCTTGCGGCTTAGCGCTTTATTGATCTTCTCGATCGCGTCGGCCGCGGCCTTTCGAATACCCTTGTCTTTGTCCTTGAGCATTTTGGTCAGTGCGCCGATTGCTGTCTTTGCGGGCGGGCCGATGTCGCCCAATGCTTCGGCCGCCCGGAGACGCAGTTCCCTGTCGGTATATAGCGATTCGGTGAGGATCGCAACGGGGCTTGGCAGGGGCGGGATTGGGGCGTTGGCGGTTCTCGTTATACGTATCTTGCCGGCATCGATCTTGTACGTGAGCTTTCCCGGCCCGGCGGCGCTGATGAGCGCGAGTTTCAGGGCGGTGTCTAACGTGATGTTCCGAACGTTCACTCTGACGGGCGTCTCCGGTTCTACACCCAGTTGAGCAAGCGATTTCCAGTCTACTTCAATCTTCGCACCCGAGATCTCGCGGCAGAAGTGCAGCACTTGTGAGAGTTCCATGTCCTCAAAGTCAAATCTGGATACCTTACCCTGGAGGAGTTTGGCAACAGTATTGTTTTTCTCCGGTTCACCCCGACCGACAGCCGGCCGCGCGGAAAGCACGCGGACGATTTTCGCGAGGCGGTCTCGGGTCGAAACGATGGTAATCCCGCCGACGGTAATGCAGTCGATTCGGGAATCACCGAGATCGGCGAGTATTTCATCCCAGACGCGGGCCATCGTGGTGCTGGGGAGTTGGACATTTATTGTCGTGGCCGGTTCGATCGACAACTCCGCCAATCCGCGCCAGTCAATGAAAATCGACGAGTCGGTGACCTCGGTAACATCGCGAATGAACTGGAATACCCGTGAGATTTCCATATCCTGAAATGGAATCAGTACGACGTATGATCTCCATGCTTTCTGAACGCGAGGGCCGATGGCGACCGCCATCGCCGCTCGCAGCGAGAGTCGTTCGCGATATTTCTTGGGAACGGTTGACTTCTTTTTCAGAAAGGCCGCTGCCGCCCGTGGCTCGGAGATCATCAGCATGACAGCTTCACTTGCCCAGTCAGCAAACTTGGCTTCATCGCCGCCCATTTGCTTCAGCAGGATATCGAGAGCGTCTTGCCCAGTGGCTCGTCCAAGGGCTGCAGCAGCCAATCTGCACGTATAAGCATCCGAGGTTACAATGCTGTCTCGCAGGGCCTTAAGGGCTTTGTCCCCGCCAATCGCACTCATGGCGCACAACGCGGATCTCGCCCGTTGCTGGTCACCCTTGCCGAGAGTTTCAAGGAGGCTGGGCAGGAGGTGCTTGGCGACAGTGCCCAAAGATTTGCCGCCGTCCCGCACAATACCCTGGCGGTCGACCGGGCACTTAGTGAACCGACCGGTTCTCAGATCTTTGGATTTGAAGACGTATACCCCGTTCTCTATCTTCGGTTCCCTTGGGAACACAGCCGGAATCACGTATTGGCCCTTCTTGTCGATCGCTCCCCATCGTGCGTCATCGAGGCCGTCGAGACCCATCCGACAAACCACCGCGAGTCCGCGATTAAAGTCGCGGGCATCCTGGAACTGCGGCTGGATCGCCGTCTTCCCGGACTTGTCAATGTAGCCGAATCTGCCATCCACTCGCACAGCCGCCAGCGACTCGCTGAATGATCGGGCCGCCTCGAATACCGGTTTCAGCACGGTTTTCCCGGTAGCGTCGATGTACCCCCATTTGGCGTCCTTACGCTTGTCGACGGGTGGGAACTGCACCGCGGCGAGTTGTTCGGAGAAACTCAAGGCGTCGTCGAATTGCGGTTTCACGACGAACTTACCGTCTCGGTTAACATGCCCCCACAGCTTGCCCGCCTTCGCGGCCGCGGGGCCTTTGGCGAAGTCGCCAACCTCCACAAGAACGGGGCGAACTGTGAGTTTCCCGGAGGCGTTTATGAATCCGAATCTCCCTCTCGACCGCACTTTGGCCATTCCGCCGACGAACTTGCTGTCAATCCAATCCAATTGCGCCGGGAGGACTATGCGGTCGGAGGCGTCCTTGAGCCCGAGTTTCTTGAAGATCTTGAACGCGGCCAGACCGTCTCGAAAATCCAGAGCGTTGTCGAATTCGATCTTGGAAATAAACTCGCCTGACTTGTCGATGTATCGCCAGGCGCCATTAGCTATCCTGTAGACCCCGCCGTATCCGATCTCGCTATCAGCATAGGGCCTGTAATAACCCCCGCCAATGTTGACCTTTGCTCGATCATCCCTGAACATGCTGGCGCCGGCGAATTGCGGCGCGATAACTATCTTACCCTTCCTGTCGATATACCCCCACTTCCCGTCAACGTTGACCGCCGCCAGACCGCACGAGAAACCCAATGCCTGTTCGTATCTGAATGGTATGACGGTGCGGCCGCTGACGTCGATATAGCCCCATTTGGACTTCCGCAATACGCCCGCCAGACCTTCACTGAACGGACGAACGTTCTTGTACCTGGCCTTGATGACGACAGTTCCGGTCTTATCAATGAAGCCGAAATCCTGGTTCTCTGTCATGAACGCGGCACGACCGTTGCTGAAATCGCGCAATGTGTAGAATTTCGGCGGGATAACGACGTTGCCTTTCCTGTCGATGCACCCGTTCTTCCCGGACTTGTAGAACGTGGCGAATCCCTCGGAGAAATCACCCGTGAATGTCCTGTCCCGGCTCCTGATAACCCACTTACCGGACTTGTCGATGAAACCGGACGTTTCACCTCTTGAAGTCTTGTCACGGGAATCGCCTTTGGCGTAAGCCAAACCCTCACGAAAACCCCTGACTTCATTGAAACTCAACGGAATAACAACCTTTCCTGTCTCATCGATGAAACCCCACGGGCCGAAAAGACTGGCATGCTGTCCATGCGAACCGTATTCGTGCTCCCACCAACCGTTGTCCGGCGTTTGATTCAGGTGATCCGGCCTTTCGATGTATACCACGCGTCTGATCAGCCTTGAGACCTTCAGGTATTCGACCTGGCGGGGCGTCATTGGAGGAGCAACCGCAGCCAGGCCGTCGGAGAAATCACCTGCCCGCGAGTAGTTCTGGGCTACGACAGCTTTGCCCTTCTTGTCGATGAAACCCCATCGCTGTTTCTCAATGTCCGCTGGCTCTTGAGATATAGCGGCCAAGCCACTGGAGAAACTGCGGAATTGGTATGGGCGGAAATCCTTCTCGATAACGACCTTGCCTTTGGTGTCTATATACCCGGACCGCGCGGGCTTGTAGAATATCTCAAACTTCCCGAGCATGGGTTTGGGGCGGGTCGTCTGGGCGGCGGACGGATCGCAGATCAGCAGTCCTGCAAGAAGTAGACTCGTAAGGGCAAGCCTGCGATTCATTCGCTGATCTCCGGTACAGCTACGGGCGAATTTAAAATCGTCAATGCAACGCCGCCGTTTCGTGAGGCCCCGCGAGCTCGGCAGTTACACTATTCTCTCGGGCGGAGGGCCAGTCCGTCAACGTAAATCTGCGGATTACTATCGGTCAAGTCATTGAATCTCCGCCCTGTTTTGCTTGAGCGTGCGACCCGGCGGTCCCGACTTCAGTCTTCGCTTGCAGCTTCGGTCTTCGCCGTTGGATTCGTCCTGACAAGCCTTCCCGACAAGTCGTCGGGATGAGAGCCGACGCAAGCGTCGGCCCTTCGACTTCGCTCCCTTCGACACGCTCAGGATCTGCGACAGGGCAAGCCGCTAATCGGGGTGGCGAGACTCCCGGCGAAAATGATTATTATCTGTTTGCATGCAGTTAACATGCATGTTAACCTGTGATTGACATGAGAGAAATCATTTTTTACAGGACGAGTAGTGGCCACAGCCCCATTGATGATTTTCTCGATTCGCTATCTTCAAAGCAGGCAAGGAAGGTTGCATGGGTGTTAAATCTTGTTGAAGAACTGTAGATTGTGCCAAAACAGTATTTTAAGAAGATGGTCAATACCGAGGATCTGTGGGAAGTTCGAGTGAGAACGGGCTCGAACATATTCCGGTTTCTGAGCTTCTTTGACGGAGCGAAGATAGTGGTCTTGTCCCATGCGTTCCAGAAGAAGACGCAAAAGACGCCACTCCACGCCGTCAAACTCGCCGAAGAAAGAAGAAGAGATTACTTTGCAAGGAAGAAGAAATGAGTGATGTGAAGAAATATATAAAGAAGCGCAAAGCCAGAGATCCCGAATTTGCAGAAGGTTTTGATTCCGGATATGAAAAGTTCAAGATTGGCGTCATGCTCAAACAGGCCAGAGAAGAAGCGGGCATGACTCAGGAAGAACTTGCCACCCGTATGAATACGAAGAAAACGGCCATTTCCAGAATCGAGAACCATGCTGAAGATATTAAACTGTCAACTCTCGAAAAGTTCGCCCATGCGCTGGGCCGGAAGCTTAAACTCGAAGTTGCGTAACAACGGTCGTAGCGAACAAAAGGGGCGGGACTCTGTGTTCGGCGGTGATAGAAACCCCAACGCTGACGAGACAAGTCTATACGCATTAGTCCAATTACGTCGGAACGTCTATTCTCTCGCCCCGTCAACGGTCTCTCTGAATGACGCTGGAGTTCCATGTCGTATGAACCCCGTTTGCAGGACCCAGCGACAACGGCGAGACGCTCAACCAACAAAAAAGCCCTCGGATAGCTATCCGAGGGTTTTTTTCTGTTTGGGTATTGCTTTGAACGCCGATGCGAGAAGTCCGCCTTATTCTTTGTCCTTCTCTTCTTCCGCGGGAGCCTCTTCAGCAGGAGCTTCTTCCGCGGGAGCTTCCTCAGCAGGAGCCTCTTCCGCGGGAGCTTCTTCCGCGGGAGCTTCCTCAGCCGGAGCTTCTTCAGCGGGAGCTTCTTCAGCGGGGGCTTCTTCGGCGGGTGCTTCGGCCGGGGCCTCTTCTACTGCCTCGGGCGCTTCTTCGGCGGGTGCTTCGGTCCTCTCTTCGATACCCTCGGCCGCTTCGATGCGCCTGGCTGCGCGCGCACTGCGGCGGCTGTCGCCACCCAATCCTCCGCGTGAGGGTTCGTCCTCGATCAACTGGAGGATCACCTGCTTTCCGGCATCGCCGATTCGGCGTTCGGCCAGATGGATGATCCTGGTGTATCCGCCGGGGCGGTCGGCATACCTGGGCGCTATGACGTCAAAGAGCTTCTGCACCACGGTCTGTTCTTCAATATCGTAGTCGTTGTTTTTCGCGTCGTAGGTATACATATCACGGTCCTGCAGGCGTGAGACTACCTGCCTGCGGGCGTGCAATGTTCCCTTCTTGGCGACAGTGATCAGTTTTTCGACGAACCGGCGCAGGTGCTTGGCCTTTGCTTCCGTCGTTCGGATCGAGCCGTGCTGGATCAGAGCTGCCGCCATGTTCCGCCGCATAGCGGTGCGGTGCTTGCTCGTGCGGTTAAAGTGTTTAGTTGCCATTCGGTGACGCATCGTTGAAAATCCTCTCAGCCAGTAGCTGACTTACTCGGGCATCGGCTCTTCCAGTTCGCCCTTGACGTCGGGGAGAGGCACATTCATGCCGAGCGACAGGCCCATGTCCTGCAACTTTCGTTTGACTTCTCTGAGCGAAGTTTTTCCGAAGCTGCGAATCTGCAATAGTTCTGTTTCGGGGTAATTGACGAGCTGCCCGACGGTCTGGATGCTTCCCGCCTCGAGGCAGTTGTTACTTCGCACACCCAGTTCCAGTTCGTGAACGCTCATGGAAAGTTTCCTGAGCAGTTCGGAATCGATTTCTTCGTGGTCATCGCTCGGCGCGGCTTCGACAATCTGCTCGCCGAGTTCGAAGTACTGCACGAACGGGTTCAGGTGTTTCCTGAAGATTTTGGCGGCTTCCACGAGCGCCATTTCCGGCGTGATGGTGCCGTTGGTCCAGATTTCCAGGAGCAGGCGGTCGTAGTTTGTCAGTTGCCCGACTCTGGTATCTTCGGTGCGATATCGCACTCTCGTGACGGGCGAATAGGACGCGTCGATGTAGATTCGCCCGAGTTCCTGATCGCCGTCGGGATCGTACATCGTCTCCGCGGGGACGTATCCCCTACCGCCCTGGACAACCATTTCCATGTCGAACTTCACGTCGCTGGTCAGGGTTGCAATCACCAGTTCGGGATTGATGATTTCGACGGCGGGATCCGTCTCGATCATCTCCGCGGTGACAACACCGCTGACCTCGCTGTGAAGGCGCATGATTTTGGGTGTGTCGGCATGGCTTTTGACCACGAGCTGCTTGACGTTCAGGACGATATCGGTGACATCTTCCATCACGCCCGGAATCGGCGTGAATTCATGGTCGGCGCCCTGGATTTTTATGCTCGTAACGGCCGCGCCCTGGAGACTGCTGAGCAGGATTCTCCTGAGCGCATTGCCGACCGTTGTCCCGAATCCGCGTTCGAACGGTTCGACGGAAAATCGACCGTAAGTTGGAGTCGAAACGTCCTGATCGTTAACAACCCGTGTTGGTAATTCTAGACCGCGCCACCTGATTCGCATTACCTATGCTCCCGTCCCTGAGGATCGCAAGAAGGATTATTGATTTTGATTACTCGATTATTCTTCCCGACTGAGAGAACTATCGGCCGCAGAATTCCACTACCAAGTTAACTTCTACCGGAATCATCACATCGTCTTTTGACGGTACGGCGAGAATTTCTCCCGTCAGTTTGGCCTGGTCAAGCTGCAGCCAGTTCTGGACTCTCGGTTCGCCGAGATCATCCAGATTAGCCCGGATCAGCGCCTGTGACCTGTCGGAGGGCTTAATGGTAATCTTGTCTCCGACACGCACTCTGTAACTGGCGATATTGACCGGCCTGTCGTTGATATAAATATGCCCGTGTCCAATGACCTGTCGAGCGGCCGGTCTGGACGGAGCCATACCGAGCTTGTGAATAACGTTGTCGAGGCGTCTTTCCAGCAGGCTCAGCAGCGCTGCGCCGGTATCGCCCTTTGTGCGACCGGCCTGGCGGTACAGATTCATGAACTGCCTGTCCCGGATACCGTAGTACCGCTTGACTTTCTGGGTTTCTCGCAGGCGCAGGCGATATTCGCTGCCCCTTCCGCGGCGCCATGAATGCATGCCCGGGGGAACCATTCGCCGTTCGATCTTACCGCTTTCACTGCGGGCGCCTTTCAGCATCAGGTTGATGCCTTCCCGGCGGCTTAGCTTGTCTGTCGGACCTGTATGGCGTCCCATTTATCTATCGCTCCAGTAGTCTTTTATCCATTTTTCCGTCGAGCTTATACTCGCCGTTTTTTTCTCGGTCTGCATCCGTTATGCGGGATCGGGGTCACGTCTTGTATCGAGGTAATCTTGATCCCGGAACCCTCAAGCGCCCGAATAGCGCTTTCCCGCCCGCTGCCCGGACCCTTGACGAGCACCTCGACTTCTATCATGCCCATTTTCCTGGCGCTCTGTGCGGCGGTTTCCGCCGCCCGCTGAGCGGCAAAGGGAGTGGACTTCCTGCTTCCCTTGAAGCCGATGGTACCAGCCGAAGCCGAGCAAAGCACGTCGCCATTGACATCGGTAATGGTAATCTGCGTATTGTTGTAGCTGGCGCGTATATGGGCGATGCCCTTCGTGACGCCTCTGCGTTGTTTCTTGCTTTTGGCCATGGGCTACCGCATCTCCTTGACCGACTTCTTACCGGCGACGGTCTTTCGCGGACCTTTTCTCGTTCTCGCGTTGGTCTTTGTGCGCTGTCCGCGGACGGGAAGCCCGCGGCGATGCCTCAGACCGCGATAGCAGGCAATGTCGCGCAGGCGCGCCACGTTCTGCTGAACCTGCCTGCGCAACTGGCCTTCAATAATGAAGTCCTCTTCGAGGATACCGGCGACCTTCGAGAGCTGCTCTTCGTCGAGTTCCTTTGCCGGCGTGCGCGGATCGATCCCCGCCTTCTCGCAGATCATCGCGGCAGATTTCGGGCCTACCCCGTAAATATATCGAAAAGCATACATCGCAGCTTTGTCGTTTGGAATGTCAACACCTGCCACACGCGGCATGTTTATCTCCTTGCGCCCAACGCCATCGGGGGGTTTATCCCTGGCGTTGTTTGTGTTTCGGATTATCGCAGATCACGCGCACGACGCCCTTGCGCCGAATGATCTTGCATTTCTCGCAAATTCTCTTTACTGATGTTCGAACTTTCATCGCTGATATCCGTCCCTTGCCATCCCTTCAGATGCTTACGAATGCATCAGAAGAGATGACAATATTTTTTAAACTAACTTCCGTCTGTAAGCGGTATCGCCCCATCGGGCGTTATCGCTATCGTATGTTCAAAGTGCGCCGAGCGGCCCGAGTCGCACGTTGCGACCGTCCAACCATCTCGACAACACTTAACGTCCGCCGATCCGAGATTCACCATCGGCTCGACCGCCAGGACCAGTCCCGGAACCAGGCTGATGTCGCGCCGCCTGAGTTCCGGTGAAACAAAGTTGGGAACTTTCGGGTCTTCATGCATTTCCGATCCGATACCGTGCCCGACAAACTCGCGAACGACCGAGAAGCCTTCGGACTCGACGTAGCCCTGCATCGCCTCGGCGACGCTGGACCACTTGACTCCCGGCGCGCACATCGCAACGGCCATCGCCAGCGCATTCCTCGTGACCTCGACGAGGCGGCGCACGTCATCGGGAACCTGCCCGACAATATACGTCTCTGCCGCATCACCGCACCACCCGTCGAGTTCCACACCGAAATCGACGCTGACAATATCACCGTCGCAAACAACTCTTTGCGACGGTATACCGTGAACGACCTCTTCGTTCAGGGAAACGCAGATGGCGCCTGGAAACGGTCCGGCGCGCCCTCGGCCCGGTACGCCTTTAAACAGGCACTTACCACCGTTGGCGTGACAGAGCCTTTCGGCTTCGGCGTTCAATTCTTCTGTTGTAATGCCCGGGGCGACCATGTCGCCCAGGCGGTCCAGCACGAGGCGGACGATACGTCCGGCCTTGTGCATACGTTCGATCTGATCGGGGCTTTTAAGCCTGATCGCCACGCTGTTGACCTTCTAAACCCGCGCCGCGTCAAGAGACGCCAGGGCCTGTGTCACTTCGTCCGCGACCACCTCGGCAGGGCGGTTTCCATCAACTTCCACAATAGCCAGCGAATCGCAACCCTTGTAGTAACCGATCACGGCTTCGGTCTGGGCCCTGTATGCCTCAAGCCGCTGCCGAACGGTCGCTTCACAATCGTCACTTCGCTGAGTCAGTTCAGCATTGTCGCAATCGTCGCAGTATCCTTCGCGCCGGGGCGGCATGAAGGTAACGTGGTATCCTCGCCCGCAGAGGGGGCAGGCGCGCCGTCCGGCGATGCGCTTTACTATAATGTCATCGTCAGCCGTTATCACCACAACGGCGTCCAGCGGGCTCGCCGCTTCGGCAAGCTGCTTGTCGAGCGCTTCGCCCTGGGCAACGGTGCGCGGGAATCCGTCGAGCATCAGACCGCCGTCGACCTGAGTGACAGCCTTTGCCATCATCTCAACAACCACGTCGTCGGGCACAAGCTCGCCGGCATCCATATATCGCGCCAACCGCAGGCCCAGCTCCGAGTTAGAAGCCTTTTCCGCACGGAAAATATCACCGCTGGAAAGGTGCTTCATCCCGAATTCCTTGACAAGCCGTTCGGCCTGCGTACCTTTACCCGCTCCGGGTGGTCCCATCAGCACAATTCTCAACCGTATGCTCCTTTTATCCGCGTACTTCCGCCAAGGAAGCCGTCGTAGTTTCTCATCACCAGGTTTGCTTCGATCCGCTGCACCAGATCCAGTGCAACCGACACCAGAATCAGCAATCCCGTACCGCCCAGGAAAGATGATACATCATAGGGAATATTCGCCAGTGTGGCGATCACCATCGGGATGACGGCAATGACGGCCAGGAACGCCGCACCGCAATACGTGATGCGTCCCATGACCTTTTCGAGGTATTCCGCCGTCCGCCTGCCCGGGCGCAGGCCCGGAATGAAGCTGCCGTGGTCCCGGAGCTGGTCGGCCATCTCCTTCGGGCGGAACTGGACGGTCGTCCAGAAGAACGCGAAGAAGAATATCATCCCGACATAGCAGACGGTATAGGTGTAGCTGGTCATCTGGAAGGCTTCGGACATCGTGCGCGTAAAGGCGTTGTGCCACGACCTGCCCATCCAACTGAACATCATGTTGGGAAAGATCATCAGCGAACTGGCGAAGATGATCGGCATGACGCCGCCGTGGTTGATCCGCAGCGGGACAAAGTGCCGCCCGCCGGCGGTCATCCGCCGTCCGCGCACCTGCTTGGCCTGCTGAACGGGAATGCGCCGCTGACCCTGCGTTATGAGAATCGAACCAGCCACCACGAACACGAACGACAGCACCACAAATGCGATCTGCAACAGGCCCACCTGCCCGCCACCGCCTCCGGTGAGGCTCGCGTCGCTCATCGTGTAGAGCTTCGCTACCGCAGTTGGAAGGCGTACGACGATACCGGCCATGATAATAAGGCTTATACCATTGCCTATTCCGTACTCGTCGATCTGCTCGCCAAGCCACATCAGGAAGATGGTTCCGCCTGTCAAACTGACGACTCCCATCATGAATATCAGTTTTGAATCCAGGTAGTTGGGATAGAGCAACCTGTTGCCCCGCATCGTCATCATCCAGAAGGTAGCCTGAATGATGCAGAGTGCGACGGTGGCGTACCGGGTGTATTCCTGTATCTTCTTCTGACCGGCGGGCCCTTCCTTGCGGAGTTTCTCGAGGGCCGGGACCACCGTAACGAGCAATTGGAAAATAATCGACGCCGAAATGTACGGCATGATACCAAGCCCAAAGAGGCTGGACCTCTGGAAGCTTCCGCCTGTGAGCATACTGGCCTGTGCAAGCGCCTGGGAAAACACGTTTCCTTTATCTTCGCCCCAGATCTGCATTGCACTCTGGTCCAGACCGGCAAGAGGCACGTGGAATCCGACGCGGTAAATACAGAGCAGGCCAAGAGTAAATGCCAGTTTCTTTAGCAGTTCGGGGATGGAGAATATGTTCTCCATTACGGTTTTGACGCGCGACTCTGCCCATAATGCCCAGACATACGCGCCGAGGATCAGCAGTCCAAACACCGCCCGCATAATACCGCCCAGAACGATACCGCTGGCCGCAGCGCCTCCGCTGTAACTTTCATATGCATCGGACAGACCCGTGGCTATCAGCCACAATGCGACTGCCGCAACAATCATTCCGACAAGAAGTCTGAACCTTTGAAAAAGCATTAATTAACTTCCATGAACTCTAATTCAACGAAACCGCCTGTGTTTTCAAACCACCTCGACGGTCCCGCCGGCCTGTGCTATTTTTTCGGCAGCTCCCGCCGAAAATTTTGAGGCAACTACGGTAAGTTTCGTTTTCAGTTCGCCGTTACCGAGGATTTTGATCATTTTCGCGGTATCTTCGACGAGTCCGGCTTCCTGCAGGACCTGCCCATCGACGCGCATGTCATCGTCAAAGCAATCGAGACTACCGACGTTTACGATCTGGTATTCTTTGCTGAAGTTTACGTTGCTGAACCCGCGTTTCGGGAGGCGAGCGATGGCGGGGTTCTGCCCGCCTTCGTAGCCCATCCGCTTTCCAGCGCCGCTGCGCTGTCCGTATCCCTTGTGTCCGCGGCAGCATGTCTTGCCATGGCCTGAACCGTTACCGCGACCGACACGTTTGCGGCGCTTGTCACGACCGGCTTCTTTGAGTATTTCGCCGAGTTTCATCCTATGTCCACTCCACGCAGGGCGCTAACCATTTGGGCGGTGCGCAGCTTCTTCAAGGCATTCATGGATGCCCTTAAAAGATTCTTCGGTGATGTCGACCCGTAAGCTTTGGTCAACAGGTTTTGAATTCCGGCAAGTTCCAGCATGGGGCGAAGCTTCTTGCCCGCGGTTACACCGGTACCTTCAGAGGCCGGAACCATGACAACGCTCGATGCGCCGAAACGACCGGTAACCTGGTGCGGTATCGTATGTCCTTTGAGGTTTATCAATACCATTGACTTCTTGGCTTCGGTAATTCCTTTTTCAACGGCGGCGGGGACTTCGTTTGCCTTTCCATACCCAATACCGACCCGTCCCTGGCGGTCGCCAACAACCACCAGGGCCGCAAAGCTGAACCGCCGCCCGCCCTTGACGACCTTCGAGCAGCGATAGATCTGAATGACATTCTCTTCCAGGCCATCGCTGGGGCCTTCGTCCCTGCTACCTCTTCGCCTTTTTCTGTCAAACGCCACTACGCACGCTCCTGCTTAAAATTTCAAACCGCCCTCGCGGGCGGCTTCGGCAAGTTCTTTAACCCGACCGTGAAACGCACAACCGTTGCGGTCGAAGACTACCTTCGTGATACCTGCTTTGGTCGCCTTGGCGGCGATGCTCTGCCCGACGAGTTTGGCGCCCTTGCGGTTTCCTCTGGCGACCGGATCGTCGCAGAGAGACTTCTCAAGCGTCGACGCGGCCACCAGGGTGCGCCCTTCCATATCGTCTATGATCTGGGCATAAATATTCTTGTTGCTCCGAAAAACCGTCAGCCTCGGGCGGTCGGCGGTTCCTGTCACGTTCTTGCGAACATGCAGTTTTCGCCGTTTTCGCCGAAGAGTTTTCTTCTCGATTGCCTTCATGATTCGTATCCCACTGGGGGTCAGTGTCAATAGTTGCGCGATCAGGTACCGGTACCGGCAAATGCCTTACCGACCTTGCGACGCACATACTCGCCCGCATAACGTATACCCTTGCCCTTGTAGGGCTCGGGCTTGCGAGCCATACGGATTTTTGCAGCCAGTTGTCCGACGACCTGCTTGTCAGCTCCGGAAACGGTAAACCTGGCCGGGTCCGTGTCGCCTCTGGCCTGAGGCGTCTGTACTTCAACGGTCACGCCGGGAGGCACTTCAAAGACTACCGGGTGGCTGTATCCGCAGTTGACGGTCAACTTATTACCCTGCAACTGGACTCCGTACCCGACACCATATACTTCCAGCCCGCGAACGAATCCATTGGCGCAGCCTTCAATCATGTTGGCGATCAGGCTGCGGGTCAGACCGTGCAGCGATCGGCTGAATCGATCGTCATCGCTTCGCGTGACGGTTATAACCTTCTCGGCTTCGTTTATCTCGACGGCGACTTCCGGTCGGTGGGTCCAGAAGAGCTTGCCCTTGGGCCCTTCGACCGTGACGTTGCGCTGGTTGAGCGTAACAGTAACGCCGGCGACAATAGGAATCGGGTTTTTTCCAATACGTGACATCGCTGTTACCTCGTCAACACACTATGCACAGGACTTCGCCGCCGACCTTCAACTGGCGGCACTGGCGGTCGCTCAGAACGCCTCGAGACGTCGAAACAATCGCTATGCCCAGTCCACCCAACGGGCGTGGAATAGCATCCACCCCGGAATAAACTCGCTGGCCCGGTCTCGAAGCACGCTTCACGTCAGTGACGACGTCTTCGCCTCTCGGACCGTATTTCAAATAGACCCGCAACAGTCCCTGCTTGTTGTCCTCGACGCGCTTGAAATCCAGAATGTATCCTTCATCCTTCAGGACCTGACAGACGCCCTGGCAGACCTTCGAGGCCCGGATATTAACTACGTCGTGCCTGGCCGCAAGCGCATTGCGAATCCGCGTCAGCATATCAGCTATGGGATCAGACAAACTCATCTTCGCTGCTTCCTGTTTACCAACTGGCCTTTTTCAGTCCTGGAATCTTGCCCTCGTGGGCCAACTCTCTCAGACAAATTCGGCATATTCGAAACTTCCTGTAGATACCTCGGGGCCGGCCACACAACTGGCACCGCCGAATCCGCCTGGTTGAAAACTTCGGCGGTCGTTTTGATTTAGCTAATTGTGCGCTTGTCGCCATAAACTTCTCCAACGTCCTCAATCCGTGCGAAACGGCATGCCCATAAGACTCAGCAGTTCGCGGGCCTCTTCATCACTTTTTGCGGTGGTCCTGATCGCCACGTTCATGCCCTGCGTGAACGTCACGCTGGACGGATCAATCTCTGGGAAAACCGACTGCTCGGTGAATCCCATGTTGTAATTGCCTCTCCCGTCAAAACTCGACGCGTTCAGACCGCGGAAGTCCTTGACCCTCGGGATCGCCAACGAAATCATCCGATCGAGAAACTCGTACATCCTTGAGCCTCTGAGCGTAACCTTCAATCCGACGTTCATTCCTTCGCGGAGTTTGAAGTTACTGACACTCATCTTGGCCTTGGTGATAATCGGATTCTGCCCGGCGATCAGCGCCAGTTGTTTCTGGGCGGTTTCGAGCTTGCCCTTCTCTTCATGGGCTTTGCCCATTCCCATCGAAACAACTATCTTCTCGACCTTGGGAATCGACAGGCGGTTGGTGTAACCGAACCGCTCAGTCAGGACCGGAAGGACATCATTTCTGTATTTTTCTAATAAGCGTGGTTGCATCTCTAAAACCCGGCCTTACCTGGCTTTTCTCAGAATTCCCAGCGACTCGCCGGATCTCCGTGCGATTCGCTCTTTACTTCCGTCCGCATTAATCCGAACACCGACCCGCGTCGCCTGCTCGGCCTTGGGATCCTTGGGATCCACCGGTAACACGTTGGAGATATGGACGGGCATCTCCTTCTGGATTCGCCCGCCCTGGGGGTGCTTCTTCGAGGGGCGCAGGTGCCTGTAGACGCGATTGACGCCCTGGACCAGCACCTTATCCCTGGAAGGATACACCGCCATCACCTCGCCAACCTTACCGCGGTCATCACCGGAGAGGATCTTGACCATGTCACCTTTAACTATGTGTCTGGCCATTACACTACCTCATTGGCAAGGGAAACGATCTTCATGAAGCCCATATCCCTGAGTTCTCTCGCGACAGCCCCGAATATCCGAGTCCCGCGGGGATTTCCATCGGCATCGACTATCACCGCGGCGTTCTTGTCGAACCGAACGTAGCTGCCGTCTGTTCTGCGAATAGCATGCGCGGTTCGCACGATTACACACCTGACGATATCGCCCTTCTTCACCTCACCGCCCGGTGTTGCTTTCTTTACCGAACAGATAATGATCTGCCCGATCCCGGCTATGCGGCGCTTATAGGTGCGTTTCCGTCTTGTCGAGCCGCCGAGCACGCGTATACAACCCACTATCTGGGCTCCGCTGTTGTCGGCCACTTCTAATCTTGTTTCCGCCTGAATCACAGATAAAGTCCTTTACTGCAAACCTGCTATACAACTTCATCGTGGCGGATGATTCGCAACAACCGCCAGGTCTTGTTTTTGCTGATTGGACGGCAAGGAACGATTTCCACCAGGTCGCCCACGACCGCGGTATTTTCCGGGTCGTGAACGGCGAGTCTCGTACGCTTATGCACGTACTTGTGATACCGCGGGTGCTTCGTCAGATTGTCCACGTCAACGCGGATGGTTTTGTTCCCGCTGATCTTACCGACCCGGCCGGTCTTCTGGCCAGTCAGTGCGCTCTGCTTTTCTGTCGTTTCTGTATCGCTCATTTACCTTTGCTCAATCACTGCCTGTCTTCGACGGCGACCGCCAGCTCACGCTGGTGCTGCACCGTCAGCATTCTTGCGATATCCGTCTTGGCCTTGGCGATCATGGTCGGGTCCTCCAGGCGTTCGGTAACGGCCTGGGCCCTCAGGTCGAACAGGTGACGCCTGAGGCGCTCCAGTTCGGCAGCCAACTCTTCGGGACTTAATTCTCTTACTTCGCTTATTTTCATCGTCGAGACACCTTCGGAGTCATGCCCTTCTGGACAGGAGGCGGCAACGCACGGGCATTTTGTGTGCCACGCGGACGAGTGCCATCTTGGCCGTCTCATCGTCCACACCACCGATTTCAAACAGAACAGTCCCGGGCTTGACGCACGCGACCCAATCTTTGGTCTCGCCCTTTCCCTTACCCATCCGCGTTTCCAAGGGTTTGGAACTTATGGGCTTGTCGGGGAAGACCCTGATGTATACCTTGCCCTCACGATGCAAATAGTGAGTGGCCGCCACTCGACCGGCCTCGAGCTGCCTGGCAGTTATCCAGTGCGCTTCAAGGCTCTGTATTCCGTAGTCGCCGAAAGCAACGGTCTGACCGCGAGTCGCGTGCCCATTCATCTTACCGCGCATCTGCTTTCGATGCTTGATTCTCTTTGGCATCATTGCCATGGTTGTACCTGCCTACTTGCTCTCGGTTGAGTCACTGGGTGTATCGATCGCGGGCGCCTCGGGCGGCGCCGCCGGAGGATCCGGCGCGGGCTGCTCTACCGGTGCGCCGGACGCCGCCGGAACGCCGCTTGTTTTTCCGCGACGGGGACCTTGCGATCTCGGGCGTCCACCACCACCGGGACCACCGGGACCACCGGGACCACCGGGACCACCGGGACCACCGGGACCACCACCATCACGTTGCTGATACCTGCGTCTTGCGCGGGTCATCGCTGCTTGCTGGGAGTCGGAGATCTCTTCTTCCTCGCCAAACATGCAGCGGAATATCCAGACCTTGATACCAACGCAACCGTATGTGGTAACGGCCACTGCAAGTCCGTAGTCCACGTCGGCCTCGAGCGTATGCAGCGGGACAGAACCGCGAACCTGAGTCTCGGATCTCGCGATTTCCGCTCCACCGAGGCGTCCACCGACGGTTATCTTGACGCCCTTGGCGCCGGCCTGCATGCAGGCATCGGCACGCTGTTTGATCACGCGACGGAAGCTGGCGCGCCGCTTGATCTGCTCTGCGATTCCTTCGGCTACCAGGTTGGCTTCGAGGTCCGGATTTCTGATCTCGATAATATTGATGTTGACGCGTCTGTCAGTAAGGTCTTCAATGGCTTCTTTGAGTTTTTCGACCTCCGCGCCCTTTGGCCCGATGACAAGCCCGGGTCTGGCGGTTCTGAGCGATACCTTGACTTCTTCTCGGGTCCGATCGATCTCAACGCTGCTGACAGCCGCATAAGGAGGCTGGCGGTTGAGTCTCTGATCGACGAAGCGTCGAATCTTCTCATCCTCGACGAGAAACTCTCCGAAGTTGCTCTTCGGTGCAAACCAGCGACTTTTCCATCCGATGGTTATACCGGTGCGAAATCCAATTGGGTTTACCTTTTGGCCCATAATCGCCTGAGTTCCTATTCTACTTCAACAACAACGGTGATGTGGCTGGTTCGTTTCATGATCGGGTGTGCTCGTCCACGGTCTTTTGGGCGAAATCTCTTCATCGTAGGGCCTTCGTCAACCTTTGCTGTTTCCACGTACAACTTGTCGACGTCGGCTTCAGCTTCGTTGGCGTTGGCCACCGCACTGGTCAATACCTGCGAGACCATAACGGCCGCCCGCTGCGGCATGAACTTCAAGACGTTCAAAGCCTCCTGAACGTCGCGTCCGCGGATGAGGTCAGTCATCAACTTGACCTTTCGTGGACTTATTCGTGCGAATCTATGTGCTGCTCGCCAAGCCATCTTTCAGTAATCCTTGCTTCCCAGGGCGTGTGTGGACCGTTGGGTCAGATACTCGCTGTTTATCTATCATTTTCTTCCGCTATGTCCGCGGAACATACGGGTGGGACTGAACTCGCCAAGCTTGTGTCCGACCATATCCTCGGTAATCTGTACGCGAAGGAAGGTCTTACCGTTATGCACCATGAAGGTCTCTCCGATAAACTCCGGAACGATGGTACATGCCCGGCGCCAGGTTTTGATGGCCTCCCGCCCGCCGGACTCCTTGGCCTTCATAACCTTCATGTATAGTTTTTCGTCGACGTATGGGCCTTTTTTAGCGCTTCTGGTCATCTCTTACTACTCATGTGAGCCTGGTTTACAACGTCAGTTGTCCGTGACGGACGTTCCTGCGCCGTCGCAGGATCAGCTTGTTTGAAGGCTTCTTCTTTCGCCTGGTTTTTCCGCCTTTGGACAGTTTTCCGGTAGGCGAACAGGGCTGTCTTCCGCCATGGCGCCGTCCTTCACCACCGCCCATCGGATGGTCTACCGGGTTCATCGCCGTACCGCGAACGTGAGGTCGACGGCCCAGGTGGCGTTTACGCCCGGCCTTTCCGAGCCGTACGCCCTGATGCTCGGTATTGCCCACCTGCCCGATAGTCGCCCGGCAGGCGATATTAATCATTCTTGTTTCGCCCGAAGGCAGGATCAGGTGAGCGTACTTTCCGTCTCTTCCGCTCAACCTCGCCGAGGCTCCGGCGGTTCGGACCATCTTACCGCCCTGCCCGGGTCTCATTTCAATATTGTGGACTTCCATACCCAGCGGAATATTGCTCAGCAACATGCAATTTCCGACTCTGGGCTCACACTTCTCGCCGCTGATGATTTTCTGTCCGGTTTTGATACCGACCGGCGCCAGGATGTAACGCTTTTCTCCGTCTTCATACTGCACCAAGGCAATATTGCAGCTCCGGTTGGGGTCGTATTCTATCCCAATCACTTCGGCGGACATACCGTCCTTGCCGCGTTTGAAGTCGATCACCCGATACATCCGCTTGTGCCCGCCACCACGGTGTCTGCAGGTAATCTTACCGCTGTGGTTGCGCCCGCCCCTCTTCTTCAGCGGTTTAAGGAGCGACTTCTCGGGTTTGGACTTCGTAACCTCGGAGTACTCGTTGACCGAGCTGTTTCGCCTGCCGGCAGAGGTCGGTTTGTATTTTTTGATCGCCATGATGCTTCTTACCTTGGTCTGGAATCCGCTAAAACAGGTCGATGCGGTAGTCCTCATGCAGGTGTACGATCGCCTTTTTCCATCTGTTGGTCACGCCCATAGTACGCCCTTGCCGCCGTGGCTTTCCTCTACGGTTGGCCGTTCGGACGGACTTGACCTTGACCTTGTATATCTTCTCGATCGCCTGCTTGATCTGGGCCTTGTTAGAACTCCAAGCCACCATGAAAGCATAGTCGTTTCGCTTCTCGCCAAGATGGGTGCTCTTCTCGGTTATAAGCGGGCGAATGATGATGGAATATATGTCGTTCTTCATCGCTCAGCCTTCCTGTCCCATCAGCATTGCCATCGCTTCGCGAGTAATCAGCATTTTCTGCCGCGTGGCAATATCGAACGCGTTGAGTTCTTCAGCGATGCGAACTGTAAGATCCTGCAGGTTCCGGCTGGACAGGTATACGTTCGTGTCGCGCTGGTGCAGCGCCAGCAGGCAACTGCGGTTGATACTGAGGTTGCTCAGCAACTTGGCCATTTGACTCGTTTTCGGCGTCTCGCAGACAAGTCCGTCCACTACCACCAGGTCATTACCGAGAATCTTGGCGAGAATTGCGGTCTTTCGCGCGGCGAGCCTCATCTTTTGGGGGAGTTTCTTTCGGAAGTCGCGGCGGATTTTCGCAAAAGCCACCCCGCCTCCGCGAAGAACGTTGGTCCTGATCGAACCGCGGCGGGCGTTGCCCGTTCCCTTCTGGCGGAAAAGCTTCCTGGTCGAACCTGCAACCATTCCGCGAGATTTCGTGGCGGCTGTACCCTGACGCTTATTCGCATGATAAGCCACAACCGCCTGCTTCAACAGCGCGGTGTTAACCCTCGTACCGAAAGCCTCGTCGCTGACCGACAGCGTCTCAATCTGCTCGCCTTCCGTGTTATATACTGGAACTTCCAACATTACCGATGTATCCCGTTGGTTTGGTTATTTTGCGGTATTGGCCTTGGCTGTCCTGGAAACCCTGACCTGCACCAATGTACCGTTGGGCCCGGGTACCGGACCCTTGATAAGCAGGAGATTATTCTCTTTGTCGACCGCGATGAGGCGATGATTGCGGCTTGTGGTTCTTTCCATACCCATGTGCCCGCACATCCGCTTGCCCTTTTTCAGTTTTGGGCCCGTACCGGCGTTTGTACCGTGACTGGCGATTGAACCGATACTGCGGTGCTTTCGTTCGACACCGTGGCTGGCGGTTTGTCCGCCGAAGTTATATCGCTTCATGACACCGGCAAAGCCCTTGCCCTTGCTGGTGGCGATGACGTCAACATGCTGAATGTCATCGAATATCTCGACGGCGACGCTCTGCCCGGAGGCAAGTTCTTCATCCGGGGCGCCAAGGCGAACTTCGCGAATGAACTTCTGCGGTTTGACGCCGGCCTTCCTGGCATGACCGATCAAGGGCTTCGTTGCACGGTGCGCCTTGATGTCTTCAAAACCAAGCTGCACCGCGTCGTACCCGTCTGTCTCAACGGTTTTGATCTGGAGCACCTTGCAGGGCCCGGCCTGAACGACGGTAACCGGGTGCAGTACGCCGTCACCGTCGTACACCTGGGTCATACCGATTTTTTTTCCTAGTAGTGCTGTCAGCATCGTCTCGTTCCAAGTCGACAGTTGGTAGCGGGTCGTAAAGTTATTCCGGTCCGATACTTTATGCCTTGATCTTGATGAAAACCCCTGCCGGTACAACCAGGCGATTGAGTGCTTCGATAGTCCGGACGGTCGGTTCGTAGATGTCTATGATCCGCTTGTGCGTTCGCATCTCGAACTGCTCTCGGGACTTCTTGTCCACGTGAGGACTTCGCAATACGGTGTACCGTTCGATCCTGGTCGGTAGCGGAATCGGTCCGCGAACCCTGGCGCCGGTACGTTCGGCATGATCGACTATTTCTTTAGCCGAACTATCCAGCGCCCGGTGGTCGTAGGCTTCCATTCTGATTCTTATTTTATCCTGCACCATGCAATACGTCTCCGAAACTCTCCGTAACGACCCTCACCAAGCTGAACCGCGGGTGGAGAGTCCTACTAGGGTAGTCAACTAAAAGCCATTGTCAATGCTGAACTTTCCTTTTTTTAACTTTTTCTCTCAAAGTCCCATTCGACGAAGGATATCCCGAGTAGTCTGGCTGGGCGTCGCCCTGTAAGTCAGCGGTTCCATTGTGCTGCTGGCGCGCCCCTGCGTCAGGGAGCGAAGCTGCGTTGCATAACCAAACATTTCAGCCAGCGGTATCTCGGCGGTCAACACGCGATACTGACCGCGCTGAACCATATTACGGATCTCTGAACGCCTGGCGTTAAGATCGCCGGTAACGGCCCCCACGAACGCTTCGGGCACCGTAATCTGAACGCGCATGATGGGTTCCAGGAATACCGGTGATGCCTTTTCGACGGCCGCTTCAAACGCCATCGCGCCGGCCTGGCGGAACGCCACGTCGCTGCTGTCTACCGGGTGATGCTTACCATCACGCAGGGTAACCTTGATGTCCCGCATGGGATAGCCCGCAAGGGTACCGCTGGTGGCGGCATCGCGCACACCTTCAACCACCGACGGGATGAACTCCTTGGGAACAACCCCGCCCTTGGAGGCGTCGACAAAAACAACGGGCTGATCGTCATCTTCGTCATGCCACGGTTCGACACTGAGTTCCACGACAGCATACTGACCCCTTCCGCCAGTCTGCCGAATGAATCTACCCTCGGCGGCGGCCTGGACCTGAATGGTTTCTTTGTAGGCGACATTCGGGCGCCCGACATGCACGTCCAACCCGATGTCTCGTGTAAGCTTGTTCTTGACGATTTCGAGATGCAATTCGCCCATTCCTGAAATCGTGCTCTGACCGGTCTCCTTGTTGTAGCTGTATCGAAAAGACGGATCTTCGCGTCGCAGGACATTGAGCGCATCGGCCAGCGCCTGCTTGTCGGCGTTCGTTCGCGGTTCGATGGCCATGGTCACCACGGGTTCCGGAAACTCCAGACGTTCCAGGACGATCGGCGCCTTGGTGTCGCAGAGGGTGTCTCCAGTAATCGAGTCGTTCATGCCCACCAAAGCCACTATGTCGCCGGCGACGGCCTGGTCGCGGCGAATGCGCTGTTTGGCGTGCATTTCCCAGATACGGGTAACGTTTTCCTTCTTGTTCTGCGTGCTGTTGAGAACGCGAGTGTTGCTCTTCAGCGTTCCGCTGTAAATTCGAACGTAATTCAGGTACCCGTGCTGATCGGAGGCCAGCTTGAACACCAAAGCGGAAAACGGCTCATCGGGATCGCTCTTGCGGATGATCCGGCGGCTGGACTTCTCGATGCTCTCGTGCCCTTCGACGTCGGGTATGTCCGAGGGGCTCGGCAGGTAGTCAACAATGGCATCGAGCAGTGGACGAACGCCCATATGCTTCAATGCCGACCCGCACAATACCGGCTGGATTTTTCCGGCGATCGTGCCCTTTCGCAGCGCCGCGGTGATCTGCTCCTCGGATATTTCCTCGTCGGCGATGTATCCGGCCATCAGGTCGTCATCGCACTCGGCGGCGGCTTCGATCATCTCGCCACGGACACGTTCCATCTCGTCAACCATGTCGCCGGGCACGTCTTCGACGCGAAGGTTGGTGGCGACATCGTCCGGATCGTAGAAGTAAGCCTTCCTGGTTATCAGGTCAATCTGCCCTTTGAAATCCTCGCCGGCGCCGATGGGGATTTGAACGACTACGGGGTTTGCGTCGAGGCGTGAACGAATCTCTTTGACAACGGTTTCGAAATCGGCGCCGATGCGGTCAAGCTTGTTAATGAAACACAGGCGTGGTACTCCGTATCGATCACCCTGGCGCCAAACAGTTTCAGACTGGGCCTCGACCCCGCCGACGGCACAGAAGACGGCGACCGCGCCGTCCAGAACCCTCAGCGATCGCTCGACCTCGATGGTGAAATCCACGTGGCCCGGGGTATCGATGAGATTAACAGTGGTCTCACCCCAGAGAAACGTGGTGGCCGCCGATGTAATGGTGATACCCCTCTGCTGCTCCTCGATGAGGTAGTCCATGACTGCCGTACCGTTATGGACCTCGCCTATCTTGTAGGTCCGCCCGGCGAAATAGAGTATTCGCTCGGTAACGGTTGTCTTACCGGCGTCGATGTGAGCCATCACGCCAATGTTGCGAAGTTTCCTGGGCTTATTTACCATGAGTACTCGGGGCGGACCGTTAATACCAGTCGGAAGAAAATTACTGTCCCAACTGCACAAATACAATCCATGCGCGCGGTAAAACCGCATAGTTACGCTAAACATCGCCCGTCGGGAGCCGATGGGCACCGGTCTTCGACTCGGATCCGCGACTGCATTGCGATCCGGCAGACCGGCCCGGTTGTCCTATCTCATCACTGAGCCCCGGCCCATATCGAACCGGGGTCGCCGGAGGTCAGGTTTTTCCCGATCGACACGTCCGACCGATGTGAACCCTGACTCTGCGATTCAGCCAACACCGCTTTCTCAGCCCGGAATGGGCCGGGAGGCGAAGGTTGGATTGTTTCCACGCGAAAGTCTTATCGGGCAAAGTGCGCGAAGGCCTTGTTCGCCTCAGCCATTCGGTGTACGTTCTCCCGAGTGGTCATTGCAGTGCCTTCGCCCCTGTATGCATCCATTAGTTCTTTTGCCATACGCTCGCGTATGGGGCGCCCCTTGCCCTTGCGAATTGAATCGCGAAGCCACCTGAAAGCCAACGTCGTCTGGCGCTTGCGATTAACGGGCCTGGGAACCTGGTAGTTCGAACCACCAACTCGCTTGGAGCGGACTTCTATCATGGGCTTGACATTCTCGATAGCTTTCTCAAACACTTCGAGGGGCGTGGCGTCTGAGATTTTCTTCTCGATGATATCCATCGCATCATAGAAAAACCGCTGCACGGTGGACTTTTTGCCATTAGTCATGAAGCTGTTGATGAATTTGGCGACCATCTTACTCGCGAATCGCGGGTCTGGCGCCAACTGCTTAGCCGATGCTGTAAACCTTTTGCGTCCCATAGTATCTTTTCCAGGCCCGCGTTATCGGGCGCTTCTCCCCGGCCAGGCCGGGATAATCAAGCAACTACTTGGGCTTTCTGGCCCCGTACTTGCTGCGACTTTGCTTTCTACCGTCAACACCCAGGCAGTCCAGCGTGCCCCGAACGATGTGGTATCGCACACCGGGGAGGTCTCTGACTCGACCGCCCCTGACAAGGACGATGCTGTGTTCCTGGAGATTGTGGTCAATCCCCGGAATGTAGGCGGTAACTTCTTTACCGTTGGACAGCCTGACCCTGGCAACCTTCCGCAGTGCTGAGTTGGGCTTCTTGGGCGTAACGGTCTTGACCAGGAGACACACACCACGTTTCTGCGGGCATGAATCCAGCGCCATATTCTTTTTCTTGGCCTTTTGCGTCTTTCTGGGCCTTCGTACTAACTGATTGATCGTCGGCATTATTATCCTTTATAAAACGACGTACTCTGAATTTCCAGTTCTATATGCGTCCTGTCAAGGCCTTCTGAACCTCATCAGCAATCTGGGCTTCAGTAACCTGGTCACGATCAGGTTCTTCCTCGTGGCCCTCGGGTATCACCCGAACAAGTTTCATGTCGAGGTACGGTTTAAAGCTCGTACCGGCTGGTATCAGGTGCCCGAGAATCACATTTTCCTTCAAACCGAGCAGTTCGTCAACCTTCCCGCCGAGCGAAGCTTCGGTGAAGACCTTTGTGGACTCCTGGAAGCTGGCGGCCGACAGGAAGCTGTCAGACTGCAACGACGCTTTTGTAATTCCCAACAGCAGCGTTCTTGCCGTTGCGGGGCGAGGGCGCTTGGTCTTTGCCGGTTCCTCGCCGTTGGCCTCGGCATCCATATTGGCCTGCTCGATCAGGTCCCTGATAACGATCTGGCCTTCGCTCAGGCTTGTCCCACCGGGCTCCACGACCTTCAGCGATCCGGCAAGTCGTTTATTTTCACTCAGGAAGACGAATTTGTCAACAACATCTCCGGGCAAAAGTTCGGTGTCACCTACAGAATCGACCTGAACCTTCCGGAGCATCTGGCTGAGGATCACCTCAATGTGCTTGTCATTAATGGTCTGTCCCGCCGCACGATAGACGGTCTGGACCTCGCCCAACAGGTAATGCTGCAGCGCCTCTTCACCACGAATATCCAGAATATCCTGGAGAACGAGCGGACCTTCGGTCAGGGGGTCGCCGGCTTCGACAAAGTCTCCGGTATGGACCAGAAGATGCCTGTCGTGAGGAACGTGGTGGTCTCGCTCCATACCGGACTCGCTGCGGATGATAACCGTCATTTTTCCGCGTCGCTTGTCGGTTCGCAGTTCGACCATTCCGGAGATTTCGGCCATCGCAGCCGGTTCCTTGGGTTTGCGCGCCTCGAAGACTTCGGTGACACGCGGAAGGCCCGCGGTGATATCCTGGGTGCCCATGATTTCGCGTGGTTGGCGTGCGAGCAACGTACCGGATCGGACGGTCTGGCCTTCCTCGACCTCGACACGCGCCTTGGCGGGCAGATAGTGGAAGTCGAGAATTTTCCCGCTCTTGTCCTCGATGACGATTCGCGGATGCATTTCGCCCTTGTGCTCGATAACAACGTATCGCCTTCCGGTAGCGGACTTGGCTTTGCCTTTCTCGTCTTCGACGCGAACGGTCTCGCCTTCCTCGATGTCCTGGAAGCGGACAATACCGTTAGCTTCGGCGAGAATCGGCACGCTGTGTGCGTCCCACCAGACAAGTCGCTGACCGGCCTTGACCTTCTTGCCTTCCTCGACGTCAATTCGCGCGCCGTACGGTATTTTGTACTTGTCGAGTTCTCTGCCCTTTTCGTCGTGTATGGATATTTCGCCATTTCGCTTCAGGACAACAACGCTGGCTTCTTTGCCCGATCCGATGGCCACCGCGTTCAACTCGTTGTATTTAATGGTTCCGGCGACAGTTGCGGTAATTTCGGTTTCGACGACCGCCCGTGTGGCGACGCCGCCGGTGTGGAACGTACGCATGGTCAACTGCGTACCGGGCTCACCGATGGACTGGGCGGCGATAATACCAACCGCGTTTCCTTCTTCGACCAGTTCGCTGGTGGCGAGGTCGACACCGTAGCAATTCGCACAGATACCCAGCGGGCTGTCGCAAGTCAGCGGGCTGCGGACCTGAATGGTCTCCAGTCCGAGGTCCTCGATCTTCAGGGCCATCTGGCGGGTGATGATCTGGTTTTCCTGCACGATCAATTCGTCAGTAATCGGGTTGATGATATTCTCTCGCGCGACGCGCCCTATGATAACGTCTCGCAGAGGCACGTCGACCTGCTCGCCCTTGTAAGTGGCCGATTTCTTGATACCCTTGAGCGTACCACAATCGATACTGTTGACTATCACGTTCTGGGCGACGTCGGCCAGTTTACGCGTGAGGTATCCGGAGTCCGCGGTCTTCAAGGCGGTGTCGGCGAGACCCTTTCGAGCGCCGTGCGTCGAGGAGAAATACTCCAGAACGGTCAGACCCTCACGGAAGTTGGCGCGAATGGGCGTTTCGATAATCTCTCCGGAAGGTTTACTCATCAAACCACGCATACCGGCCAGTTGCCTGATCTGGTCGACATTACCCCGGGCGGCCGACGCCAGCATCATGTAAACCGGGTTGATATAGTTCGGGTCATTGACGCGCCGATCGCTTTTCAGGTCGATCATCATGCTCTTGGTAACTTCCTCGCGGGCATGAATCCAGACGTCAACAACCTGGTTGTATCGTTCACCGTCGGTAATCGCGTCGTTGTGGAAATCTTCCTCGATCCGGTCGACGTGTTTCTGGGCGGAGTCTATGATTTTGGCCTTGTCGCCGGGAATCTTCGCGTCGGTGATTCCGAATGACGTCCCAGCCACCGTCGAGTACTTGAAGCCCAGGGCTTTCATGTTGTCCAGCAGATCGAGGGTATCAGAGCGCCCGAGCCTTGAGTAGGCGTCGCGGATAACGCGGGCTGCGCCTTTCTGACCGAGCGGGTAGTTGTAGAAGCCCATACCTTCGGGGAGTACGTCATTGAATATACATCGCCCGGGAGTCGTTATTATCTTGCCTTCCGATGCGATGCGGGTCTTGTCATCTTCAATGACTTCGGTATCCCTGGGGACTTTCAGGACGATCTGGGCGTGCATACCCACCCGCCCCAGTACATATGCGGTAATAGCCGCGTCGGGCGCCGCATAGATCGGGCGTTTCTGTTCGTCACTGCAAGTGAGGGTCAGGACATCGCTCGAGACGAACTCGGCGCCATGGCCGGTGGTCAGGTAGTAGACGCCCAGGACGATATCCTGCATCGGCGAGACGATCGGGGCGCCGCTGGACGGTGAGAAAATATTGTTGGTCGCGAGCATCAACACGTGCGCCTCGGCCTGCGATTCGACCGAAAGAGGCAGATGGACCGCCATCTGGTCGCCGTCGAAGTCCGCGTTGAAACCCTTGCAGACCAGCGGGTGGATCTTGATGGCGTTACCCTCGACGAGGATCGGTTCGAACGCCTGAATGCCCATCCGGTGAAGGGTCGGAGCACGGTTCAGCATAACCGGGTGCTGGTAGATCACCTCTTCAAGGACGTCCCAGATTTCCCGATCCCGGCGTTCGAGCATGCGTTTGGCGCTCTTGATGGTATCGGCCAGTCCGCGATCCTTGAGGCAGCGGATGATAAACGGCTGGTACAGTTCGAGGGCGATTTTCTTCGGTAGTCCGCACTGGTGGAGCTTGAGTTCGGGCCCGACGACGATAACCGATCTTGCCGAGTAGTCGACTCGCTTGCCCAGCAGGTTCTCTCGGAATCGTCCCTGCTTGCCCTTTATCATGTCGGTAAGGCTCTTGAGGGGCCTGTTGGCGGTTCCCTGGACCGGGCGGCGGCAGCGGGAGTTGTCGAACAGTCCGTCGACGGCCTGCTGCAGCATGCGTTTCTCGTTGCGGATGATGACGCCCGGAGCATTGAGGTCCATCAGCTTCTTCAGGCGGTTGTTACGGTTGATGATTCGCCTGTAAAGGTCGTTCAGGTCGCTGGTGGCGAAGTTTCCGCTCTCCAGGAGGACCAGCGGTCTGAGGTCCGGCGGGATAACCGGAATGACATCCATGACCAGCCATTCAGGATCGTTACCGGAAACCCTGATGCTCTCGACAAGCTTGAGGCGTTTGGTGATATCCTTGATCTTCTGCTTCGAACTCGTTTTTGTCAGGTCGTCACGAAGGGCGACGGCTTCTTCCGCCAAGTCCAGCTTCTCAAGCAATATCTTGATTGCTTCGGCGCCCATGGAGGCCTGAAAATCGCCGCCGTAGGTCTCACTGGCCGTGCGGTACTCGTCCTCGGTGAGGACCTGCTGGTATTTCAGCGGGGTCTGTCCCGGGTCAACCACAACGTAATCCTGGAAGAGGATGATCTTCTCCAGGGACGAAGTTTTCATTCCGAGCAGCGTGCCCAGGCGGCTGGGGAGGGCCTTGAAGTACCATATATGCACGATGGGCGCAGCCAGTGAGATGTGGCCCATTCGCTTGCGCCGGACGCGGGAGTGAGTAACTTTCACACCGCAGCGGTCGCAGATGATACCCTTGTGCTTGGTACCCTTGTACTTTCCGCACGAGCATTCCCAGTCGCGTTCGGGCCCGAATATCCGCTCGCAGAACAACCCTTCCTTCTCAGGACGGTACGTTCGGTAGTTGATCGTTTCGGGCCTTCTGACCTCTCCAAACGACCAACTGCGAATATCGTTGGGTGAAGCCAGCATGACTTTCACCGACCCGTAGTCGTTAATTCTATCGTAAACGCTCTCAACCATGCCTAGTCGCTCCCTGTGGGGGTTCGATCAGATAAGTCTTCTTTTTTCCAACTGGATATTGAGTCCCAGGCCTCTAAGCTCATTGCACAACACATCGAAGCTGACCGGTGTGCCGGCCTCGAGGGTGTTGGTGCCCTTGACCATCGACTCGTAGATTTTCGTACGCCCTTCGACGTCGTCGCTCTTGACGGTAAGGAGTTCCTGGAGAGTAAAGCTCGCGCCGTACGCCTCGAGGCCCCACACTTCCATCTCGCCGAATCTCTGACCGCCCGTGCGCGCCTTACCGCCCAGGGGCTGCTGCGTGATCAGCGAGTACGGTCCGGTCGCTCTGGCGTGGATCTTCTCATCAACCAGATGGTGAAGCTTATTCATGTATATATAACCAACGGTAACCTTCTGCTCGAACGGTTCGCCGGTGCGTCCGTCAAACAGCTCGATCTTCCCGTCTTCCGGCATTTCGACGAGCAGTTCGCCGGTGGCTCCGACATTCTGGATAACCCTCGGATCGTCGCGTCTCTGTGCGACGTGCGCGTTTGCTTCTCTGATGCAGTCGAATATCTCCGCTTCGGAAGCGCCGTCGAAAACGGGCGTTACGGCCTGGAATCCCAGAACGGCCGCCGCCCAGCCCAAATGCGTTTCGAGTATCTGACCGAGGTTCATTCGCCCCGGTACGCCAAGCGGATTGAGTATGATTTCGACCGGCGTGCCGTCTTCGAGGAACGGCATGTCTTCTTCGGACACGATTCGGGCGATGACGCCCTTGTTACCGTGGCGTCCTGCCATCTTGTCGCCGACACCGAGCTTGCGCTTGGTCGCAATGCGGACCTTGACCATCTCCAGCACGCCGGAAGGAAGTTCGTCGCCGCGCTTCATGTGGTCGAGCTTGCGCTCCATTTCCTTCTGGATATCCTCAATCCTTGGCCAGTATCGCCCGTGGATGCGCTCGGCCTGCTGTTTTGAGGCCGGAGACTTGGACTTGGCCCATCGCATGCTGAAACTCTCGATCTGTTCGAGGATGACTTCGTCGTTATCGCTCAGCCCGACCTTCTGCCTGGTGCTCGGGTCGACCATCTCGGTGCCGAGAACCTCATTCATGGCTATAGCCATTTCGCGGAATACACGAATCATTCGCCCGTACATCATCTGCGTGTACTGCTTGACCTTCCGCTTGTGCTGGGCCTTCATCTCATCAGACATGTGCATGCGGCGGCTGAAACGTTTGGTGTCCACCACGACGCCTTCTTCACCGGCGGGAAGTTCGAGGCTGTCGTTCTTGACATCCTCGCCGGCGCGTCCGAATATCGCGTGGAGCAGCTTTTCTTCAGGGGTCAGTTCGCTTTTCGACTTCGGCGAGACCTTGCCGACAAGGATATCACCGGCACCGACGCGGGTTCCGACCAGAACGATACCGTTGGCGTCGAGGTTCGCCAGCGCCCTCTCGGAAACGTTGGGGATGTCGCGCGTGAATTCTTCGCGTCCCAGCTTGGTCTCCCGAACTTCCACGCCGTACTCTTCCAGGTGTACCGAAGAGAACGTATCTTGTTTGCACAGGCGTTCGGAGATGACGATGGCGTCTTCGAAGTTGTATCCGTCGAACGGCATGAACGCGACCAGGACGTTTCGCCCGAGTGCGAGTTGCCCGTTTGACGTCGACGACCCGTCAGCAATGACCTGCCCTTTCCTGACTCTCTGGCCCGGCGTCACTATGGGCTTCTGATTGAGGCAGGCCCGCTCGTTGAGCTTGTTGAACTTGCGCAGTTCGTACTCGTCAGCGTTGTCTATGATGATGCGCTCGGAATCGACATACGTAACCGTGCCTCCCTTGGCGGCCTTAACGACAAGCCCGGAATTCCCCGCCACGCTCACTTCCATACCGGTTGCGACGACGGGCGCCTCGGCCCGCAGCAGAGGTACGGCCTGGCGCTGCATGTTCGAGCCCATCAAGGCGCGGTTGGCGTCATCGTGTTCGAGAAACGGGATCAGCGCCGCCGAAACGCCAATGGTCTGTTTCGGAGAGACATCAAGATACTCCACGTCCTTACCGTCAACCATTTTCAGGTCGCCCTTTACGCGTGCCAGAACGTGTTGTGCAGGCAATATGTATCTGCCTTTACTGTCCTTTTCCAGCGCATCGGGCGGCGCGAGGACGGCTTCGGCCTCTTCGTCGGCCCGCAGGTACTGCGCCTGATCGGTAACCTTACCGTTGACGACCTTGCGGTATGGAGTAACGATAAACCCATATTCGTCGACGGTGGCGTAAATGCCCAGCGAGGTAATCAGGCCGATGTTCTGGCCTTCAGGCGTCTCGATCGGACAGACCCTGCCGTAGTGGGAGATGTGGACGTCGCGCGTCTCGAAACCGGCCCGCTTTCTATTGAGCCCGCCCGGACCCAGCGCAGACAACCTGCGTTCGTGTGTCAGCATGCTCAGCGGATTCTGCTGATCGACGACCTGGGACAGTTCTCCGCGCCCGAAGAAATAATCCATACTCGAAGAGATGCTCTTTGAGTTGACCAGTTCGGAAATCTTGGCGATTTCGTCGAGGTCCTTGATGGTCATACGTTCCTGGACCGTGCGCCTCAGCTTGAGGAAGCCCTTTCGCATTTCCTCGATAGCCAGTTCGGCAATGGTGCGGAGGCGGCGGTTTCCCAGGTGATCGATATCGTCGATCGTGCCCTGGTTGGTGCGCAGAGTCATGATGTACTTCAGGATATTCAGGAAGTCATCGGTGCACAGCGTCATCGCCGACTCGGGGGTGTTCTGCTTGAACTTCCGATTGATTCTGAAGCGCCCGACTTTGCCCAGGCGGTAGCGGTTCGTGTCGAAGAATTTTTCCTGGAACAGCGCCCTGACCTTATCGGGCTGCGGCGGATTGCCGGGCCTCAGACGCATGTACAGGCGAGACAGCGCCGATTCGTGGGAATCGGAAGCGTCTTCGCTGAGTGTGTTGAGCACCAGCGGATCGGTCATGTTGGTGATGACTTCGATTTTCTTGGTGCTTCCGGCAACGATTTTCGTCAGCGCCTCGCCAACCTGGCCGCCGGCGGGCACGAGTTCCTCGCCGCTTTCGGGATCGATTACGGCCGCGGCGACGTAGGTCTGCGGGCGCAGGCGATTGGTCGAGACCATTTTGGTCTTGTAGAAAGCACGGATGATCTCCGTGTCGGTTCCGAACTCCTCACTCATCGCGCGGAGGAACGTGGTGGCGGGAATCTTGGTCGACTGGTCGATCCGCATCGCCAGAGAGTCTTTCTTGGTGACCGCGATTTCGATCCAACTGCCTCTCTGCGGGATGATCCTCGCCCCGTGCAGCGGGCGGTCGGATTCCTGCATTTCGACACTGAAGTCCACACCCGGGCTGCGGTGCAACTGCGACACTATCACTCGCTCGGCGCCGTTGATGATGAACTCCCCGCCGCCGATCATGATCGGGATCTCACCAAGGTATATGCTCTCTTCGAGCACCTCCTTGTGATCCTTGCGAATCATGCGAACGCAAATGCGGAACGGGCGCCCGTAAGTCAGGCGCAGGTCGCGGCATTCCTGGACTGTGTAGCGGGGCTCATCCAGTTCGTAATACTGGTACTCCAGGGTCGTCTGCTCGTCGTAGCTGATGACCGGAAACACTTCCTGCAGGAGTGCTTCCAGGCCCTGGGGCTTCCTCTTGGCCGGTTCGATCCCGACCTGCAGGAACTCATCATAGCACCTGGTCTGAATCTCGTTCAGATTCGGGATGTCCACAGCGTCGCCGATCTTGGCGAAGCTCCTTGTCTTGTCCATTTGCAGCATAGAACGTCCTCAAATAGAAGGCGTTACGGTCGCCGCGGGAACATTCCCACAGACACCAGTGTATGACAGGATTTCCCGAAGGAAATCATGTCACACACAGAGCAGGAGATAGTAGTAAGTAGAAAGTAGAGCAAACCACTCACGCCCGCCGGAAAATCAGTGTCCAATGTAGAGACACTATCTCCTGCGGTCTCCTTTCTACTCTCTACTTTCCACAACAACCATCTGCTCATTCTAAAACCAACACTTAGCGATACCGAAAAACCAATCACATACACCGATAGCCCAACGGGCAGTTCACTGCCCGCCAGACCAACCGGCGTGCTGTATTGTATACGATTCACACAGATCAGAATGTCCGAAGCTACTTGACTTCGACAGTAGCGCCGGCCTCTTCCAACTGTGAGCGAGCCGCGTCGGCGTCTTCCTTGGAAACACCTTCTTTGACAGGCTTGGGAGCGCTGTCGACAAGGTCCTTGGCCTCTTTGAGGCCCAGGGAAGTAAGGGCGCGGACGGCCTTGATTACCTGGATCTTCTTGTCGCCGATGTCCTTCAGGATCACGTCGAAAGCGGTCTGCTCTTCGACCTCTTCAGCCGCGACCGCAGGACCAGCCATCATCACTGCGCCACCGGCTGCCGGTTCGATACCGTGTTCGTCCTTGAGATAGTCTGCAAGATCAACGGCTTCTTTCAGAGTCAATGCCACTATCTTGTCGCCAAGTTTTTTGATCCCGGCGGCATATTTCTTTGTGGGGGCGTCGGTTGCTTCTGCTGCTGCTTCATCTGCCATGGTTACTACTCCGATCTAAAGAACCGTCGATATTATGCGGCGGTTCAATGCATTTTACCGGCCTGATAGGCGGATACCCCGATGGTATCCATTTAAGCCGCCTTCGGCGGACCAATCCGCAGCCGGACATTCGTTGAATTTACGGTTCTGTTTTCTTAAACACGCCAGTGACAAGCACTTCAAGCAGCACATAATCTGCCTGGCATCAGATGGCGATTATTCAGTTTTTTCGTCTTCCGCAGGCGCTTCTTCAACAGGCGCTTCTTCAGCGGGCGCTTCTTCGGCGGGTGTGTCTTCAGCAGGTGCTTCCGCTTCTTCAGCGGGCGTCTCTTCAGCGGGCGCCTCTTCAGCAGGTGCTTCTTCAGCGGGCGCTTCTTCAGCAGGTGCGTCTTCAACAGGTGCTTCTTCAGCGGGCGCTTCTTCAGCAGGTGCGTCTTCAACAGGTGCTTCTTCAGCCGCCGCCTTTTCAGCAGGTGTGTCTTCTGCGGGCGCTTCTGCAGGTGTGTCTTCTGCGGGCGCCTCTTCAACCACCGCCTTTTCAGCAACCGCCGCTTCGGCGGCTTCGTCTGCATGAGATTCTTCGATGGTCTTGACCAATGCGGCAATCTTACCGCCGGGCGCCAGAATGCAGGCAGCGACCTTCATACCAGGCGCCAAGACGCAGGAAACGATCGTACCAATGGCTTCGTCACGGGTGGGGAACTTGCTCAGCGCGTCGACCCGGTCAGGACCAAACGGTTCGCCGTCCATTACCGCGGCCTTAACCACAAGGTTCGGCGCCTGATCCTTCTTGATATCGAGCAGCTCTCGAACAGTGCTGACCACGTTGTCGCCACCGTAAGCCAGAGCACACGGTCCGTCCAACAGATCGCACGCGACATCCAGCCCGCAGACCTTGAAAGCCTGGCGTGCAAGAGCGTTCTTGACCACCAGCAGGCGGATTTCCTTTTCGCCGAGGCGTTTGCGTATACCGGTGGCGGTGACGGCATCAACGCCTGTAAGGCCCACTATCGCCAGGGAGGTAACGCCCTCCAGACGTCGGGTCAATTCACCACTAATCAGCGCCTTAACTGGTTTGCTCATTTTCGCGTTTCCGTAGTTACCTGCCTGAGTCTTATTCTATACCGCCAAAGCTGCAATGCGCGGCGGTACGTGGTCTGAAAATCGCTATTGCGCGTCCAGTTCCACTGATGGCGTCATCGTCCCGGAAATGCACACTCGTTTCATGTACACGCCTTTGGCCGATGGCGGCTTGATCTTCTTGATATACTTGACGAACATCTCGATGTTCTCGATGAGTTTCTGCTCATCGAAGCTCATCTTGCCAACGGGCACGTGCAGATTTCCGCCTTCGTCATTGCGGTACTCAACCTTGCCTGCAACGTACTCTTTGACCATTTTGCCCACGTCGGGCGCCACGGTGCCGGCCTTGGGGCTGGGCATCTTGCCCGTCGGTCCAAGGACACGCCCGAGTTTGGAGACGCTCTTCATCATGCCCGGGGTGGCGACTGCAACGTCAAAATCCGTCCACCCGTCCTGTATTTTCTTGATGAGTTCGTCGCCTCCGGCCTCCGCGGCGCCGGCTTCAATGGCTTTTTCGACGTCTGCCTCTTCACAGAATGCGATGACTTTTCTTGTCTGACCGATTCCGTGAGGCATCGCAATGGACCCTCGCAGGGCCTGCTCGGCTTGGCGGGGATCGATCCCGAGATGCATTACAAGATCGACAGTCTGATCGAACTTTCCAGTTCCAAAAGACTTAAGCGCTGCTACAGCGTCTTTGATCGACACCTTGTCGACCGGGCGGTTGGCCATACTGGCCTCATACCGCTTGCTTCTATTTCTACCCATCAGTAACTCCTGTCGTCATTAATGACTCCCACGTTTCAGCCCGTGGTCCGGCTTATTTACAGTGATCAGTGATCAGTGATCAGTTATCAGTTATCAGTTATCACTGATTACCAGCGCCCCGAGCAAACTCGGGGAGCGCGGGGCAAGCCCCGCCGTTAAACTCTTTTTAGTTATCCACGGTAATTCCCATTGCCCGCGCGGTGCCGATGATGATTCGGCAGGCGGAATCGATATCGGTGGCATTGAGATCAGCAATCTTTCTTTCGGCGATAGCTCGAATCTGGTCCATGGTCACGTTGGCGACTTTTTCTTTGTTCGGCGTGCCCGAGCCGGTGGCGATCTGGGCGGCCTCTTTCAGCAGTGCCGAAGCCGGGGGGCTCTTGCAGATGAAGTCAAAGGTCTTGTCGGCATATATGGTTATGACCACCGGGATCGGCATACCGTTAAAGTCCTTGGTTCGCTCGTTGAACTGCGAGACAAACTGTCCGATATTGACGTTCTTGGCGCCAAGTGCCGGTCCGATCGGTGGGGCAGGAGTCGCCTGTCCGCCCGCGGCCTGGAGTTTAATTGTTCCCGTAATCTGCTTAGCCATCTTTCGTATCTCACTTCCGCCTGGTCCCTGCCGGCGGCGGCAACTATGCCTTTTCTATCTGCCAGTACTCCAGTTCGACCGGGGTCGACCGCCCGAAAATCGTCACGATCACCCGGACCAGGCCTTTGTCGGCCAGTACTTCGTCAACAACACCGTCAAAGTTCTCGAAGGCGCCTTCTTTGACCTTGACGCCATCGCCCTTGGCGAATTCCACTTCAATGGTCGTCCCTTCCTGGGCTTTCTCGACCTGCATCAACATTTTTTCGGCGTCTCCGGGCGACATCGGGCTGGGTTTTCCACCGGCGCCGATAAAATCGCCCACACCGTTTGTCTCGCGGATCAGGAACCACGCATCTTCCGAGACGCGCCCGTCGTCCTGAAGTTCCATCTCGAGGAAGACGTAGCCCGGATAGAGCTTGCGGTCGACGAATTTCTTTGTCTTTCCCGCAGTTGCACCCCGCCCTCGAGGACCGGGTCTGCGTTCTGTCGGAACGAGAACGCGACTGATACACTCCTCCAGCCCCTCGATCGCGATCTTCCGGGTCAGCGCATCGCGCACCTGTTCTTCTCTGTTCGAGGCAACGCGTAGAACACACCATTGTTTGGCCATTTCGCCCGTTTCCTTCAGGAATCCCCGCCCTAATGCACACCCAAAATCCGGAATAACGCTCCGAAGAGGATGTCCACGCCGAACAAAAGCAGGGCGATCATCACCGTGGTGACGATCACAACTTTTGTCGACCCGATGACTTCCTTCTTGCCCGACCAGGCGACCTTCTTCATTTCGCCTTCGGTTGCAATGAGGAAGTCGGCGCTTCGCGGACGATTGACCATCCAAAACGTCACCAGCCCAATGAGGACAACCACCATAGACGGAATCCCATATCGCATATAGGGTCCGACGTCGTAGAGTTTCCCGCTCAGTACATAGGCGCCCGAGACAGCGACGAGCATCGCACCGGCAAACG
Source organism: Phycisphaerae bacterium (assembly GCA_016782885.1). GTDB lineage: Bacteria > Planctomycetota > Phycisphaerae > SM23-33 > SM23-33 > BS750m-G57. Next base: position 71,008 of record JADHXQ010000006.1, read on the forward strand.
TCAGGCTTCTGGTATACCTGCCTTGCGCCACCTTGTATATCTTGAACATACTCACGCCATTGGCTTCCTTGTGGTTTTTATCGCCGATGCATTTCGCAACTGCTCGCACTGCTCCGCTTCAGACCCGCCGGTCTGCACTAACACCACGGCAGGGAGGAGTTGAACCCCCAACCTGCGGTTTTGGAGACCGCTGCTCTGCCAATTGAGCTACTGCCGTGTCTCAAGACCCGCCGACCGCTTCCGGGGACGATGGGACCCTGGGGGCTCGCATCATGTTTTCTTTGCTGTTATTTACGCTTGATTTTGTGTTCGGTCCTCTTCCGCTCTCGCTTGCAGTACTTATTGATGTTGAGCTTGGGTACACCACCGGCAGTGCGCACCTCGGTACGGTAGTTCAACTCGCCGCAATCGACACACTGCAGCCAAACGTATTCCCGGGCCTTCGATTTGGCCATTGGCAACTACTCCAGAATCTCGGTGACAACGCCGGAACCGACCGTGCGACCGCCTTCGCGAATAGCGAAACGCAATTGGGGTTCCATGGCGATAGATGTATTCAACAGCGTTACTTCCATCTGGATGTTGTCGCCGGGCATGCACATCTCGGCGCCAATAAGCTCGACAGTACCCGTCACGTCGGTAGTGCGGAAGTAGAACTGCGGACGGTAACCGGTGAAGAAGGGGCTGTGGCGACCGCCCTCTTCCTTCGTCAGGACGTATACTTCTCCGCGGAACTTCATGTGCGGCGTGATCGAACCGGGCTTGCAGAGCACCTGGCCTCTCACCAGGTCCTTCTTTTCGACGCCGCGCAGGAGGCAACCGACGTTATCGCCGGCCTGTCCGGTGTCCATCAGCTTGTTGAACATCTCGACGCCGGTAACGGTTGTGGTTCTCGTCTCGCCAAGTCCGACGATCTCAACCTTGTCGTTTACGTGGACAACGCCGCGTTCGATACGACCGGTGCCGACAGTACCGCGACCCTTGATCGAAAAGACGTCTTCGACGGGCATGAGGAAGTCTTTGTCAACTTCTCGGACCGGCTCGGGAATGTAGGTGTCCAAAGCCTCGATGAGATCGAGGATCGGTTTGGCGTCTTCACCGTTAATGTCCGCGATAGCCTTGGTGGCCGATCCCGCAATGACCGGGACATTGTCACCGTCGAAGTCGTAGTCGCTGAGCAACTCGCGCACTTCCATCTCGACCAGTTCCAGCAGCTCCGGATCGTCGACCAGGTCGGCCTTGTTCAGGAAGACCACTAGCTGCGGTACGTTCACCTGGCGAGCCAGGAGTACGTGTTCGCGAGTCTGGGGCATCGGTCCGTCGGCGGCTGACACTACAAGAATGGCGCCGTCCATCTGCGCGGCGCCGGTGATCATGTTCTTGACGTAGTCAGCATGACCGGGGCAGTCGACGTGCGCGTAGTGGCGAGTCTCGGATTCGTATTCCACGTGTGCAGTCGCGATGGTCAGAATCTTCGTCGGGTCGCGCCGGCCCTGGGATTCAGACGCCTTGGCGATGGCATCGTAGCTCTTGTACTTGGCCAGGCCCTTGGCTTCCAGAACGGCGGTGATCGCCGCGGTCAGCGTGGTCTTGCCATGGTCAACATGGCCGATCGTTCCGACGTTAACGTGGGGTTTGGTTCTCTCAAATACTTCCTTGGCCATTGCTCAACTCCTGTTGCCTTGGTTACAAACCGCTTGTTGTCATGTTCCTTAAGGGTTATGTCCATCACAAACAACTGCCCCCGCCGGGGAGGCAAGCCGCTTTGTGTTCCGTTACTTCATTGCCTGGCGGGCATTTTCAGCCCGGTATTCAACGACTCAAAGGCTGCTGGTGGGAGTCGAACCCACGACTTCGTCCTTACCAAGGAAGCGCTCTACCACTGAGCTACAGCAGCGTCAGCACCTTGGTGCAAAGTATCACCCCGACACTGCACTCTACATGCAGGCGATTCGCGATCAACTGCTGCTGGTTGAGGGTGTACGACCACCGCGGTCCTTAGATAAACGAACCACTATACCGAGCCAAAAGCGTCTGTCAAAGAAAAATTTCCGGGGTTTTTTGATTTTTTTTCCCGGATCGACCCAATATGGTCCCACGCGGTCAATTCCGCCCGCGCCGCGGGGGTCAGAGGTACTTCTCGACAAGCACTCCGAAATGCTCCCTTGCCGCTGGGGCAATCGACTCGCGATCGGACCATATCGCCAACTCCAAGGCCGAATGAGCCACGCTGGGTATCTCTGCAATTCGACCAAAATCGGTGATGGCGGTCTTGATCAACTCTATTGCATTGTCCGTCGCTTCGTTCAAATTCTCGATGATCTCCTTGAGCAGCTCGTGTTTGTCGAGATCCGCGCCGGCGGGCCTCCAGCAATCGTAATCACTCGGCAGGCAGACCATCGCGTAGGCGATTTCAGCCTCCCTGGCCAGTTTGGCCTCCGGCATGACGGTCATCCCGATCAGGTCGCCGCCCCACATCCGGTGCATTTCGCTTTCGGCGCGGCTGGAAAATGCCGGGCCCTCCATGCAGACGTACGTTCCGCTGTCGTGCAGATCGGACCCTGGAGCGGAGGCGCAGGAGATCAGGTGCTTTCGAAGCACCTGGCAGAACGGTGAGGACAGTTCGACATGGGCGACAAGAAAATCGTCAAAGAACGTTCCGGCCCGGCGGTGGGTCTTGTCGATCACCTGGTCGGGAATCACGATGTCTTTTGGTTTGATTTCTTCCCTCAGGCTGCCCACGGCGCCCGAAGCAATCACGTGGGTGCATCCCAGTGCTTTCAGCGCGTAGATATTCGCGCGGTAGTTGACCTGCGAGGGACCGATCAGATGTCCGGGTCCGTGGCGGTTGAGTACAGCAACGGGAGTATCTCCCCAGGCGGTCTCGATTATCGAATCTGACGGCTGGCCAAACGGCGTGCTGACATTCACGCCCTCGCCATGCACGTCGCGGCAGAGCGCATCGCCAAGTCCGCTTCCGCCAATGATACCTACTTTTGCTTTTGCCATTTGTGCTCCCATCAAGCTGATTGTCAGTGGTAACCCTGCGGTTAGTCGCAGTCCGGTCTGACCGGAGATTAGTTTCTTGTCCCGCCCGGGCTCAGGAGTTCCTTGAGTATCGCATCGAGACTGCGAAGCGGAACGGCTTTTCTGATCGGCTTCGACAGCGATCCCGTGACACGGATGACCAGCAGTTCCTTGAGTATCGCGTTGAGTACTTTTGACGCATTGCGGATAACAGCGATACGAGGAAGGCGCCCCGGAGGACCAGTCAGGAAAGTCAGGTCCAGCTTCTCGTTGGACATCGCCATCCTGCCCGACCCCACCAGCGACAATGCCGAACCGGTCAGGAATATCTCCTCGATGACCATGGTATCGCCCTGGACGAAATACTTCAAATGCCCCTCTGTAAAAGCCGCATCTCCCGGTAGCGAGAGATACAGCACGTGCATCAGGCCCAGCATGATCGGCATCTTGTACATCTTGCCTTTCGTGATAACAACGTCCCCAGCCGCCCTGTGACTCTTGGGATCGCCGACGGTGGCGTCCATGGATATCTTGCCTTCCAGCAGCCCCCTGACGTCGGTGCGCTTGGCGGGATCCCTTATGTCGGCATTGACCAGATCACCGAGGCTGACGTCCTGGTAGAACAGGCGGAACGCGTACTTGACGGGGTCTGACAGGCTGATCATGACTTCCCGACCGGCCAGACGGCCACCGTAGACCCGGGCCTCGAGACCTTCAATCCTTACCAGGGGACTGCCCGCTTTCTTGGTTATTTGCCCGCGAACGCCCGTAACCTCGCGACTACCAACCATGATTTTGCGCAGGTCGGCCTTGGCGTCGATTGCCAGACCGCGCGAATCCTGAGCGATCCGCCCGGTCAAGGTCCCGTTCAACTTCTTGGCGCCAAATGCGATATTAAATGTCGTATCGTGCAGATCGAGTACGCCCCGAGCCCCCCAAACGATCCCCTGTTTCTCGCCCGGGCGCGTTGTGGCGCCCGCAAGGGCGCTGAACGGCATGGTCGCGGGCCGCGTTGTGGGCGAGTCCGCTTCTCGGTGGATTATCGTGAGGTCCTCAAAATTGACATCCACTGTCCCGCCCGGCGTAACGGTGTCCATTACGGTCTTGAATTCACCGGGCATTGCAGCAAGCAGCTTCTTGTCGAGGGGGACGCCGCGCGCGAGAATCTTCAGTTTCATTGTCCGGCCGTTGTCGCGTATCTCCCCGTCGAGTTGATAATCCCGGTCGCACTTGAGTTCCTGGAGCGTGACTGTTTCGGGCTCGGCGATGACCAGGCCGGTAATACCGCCAAACTCATACGGGAAACCCTCGTATGTCATGGTCATGCCCCTGGGGCGGATCTCCAGGCGGTAATCGAGCTTCTTATCGGCGCCCGGAAGGTTCTGCTTGAGAAGAAGCGACACGTCCGCCTGTCCCGACGGCTTCAGAGAGTCCCATATCTCCTTCAGTTCCCCGCCCAGAGCCTGGTAGAGTTCCTTGTCGATAACCAACTTGCCGGCCTCCACCTTAAGATCCACGCCAACGTCCTTCTTCCCGGGATACAACATGCCTTGCAGCGTAACAGGCGTCCGCCCGTGGCGCCCGGTCAGGTCTTTCAGCTTGACGACCTCCGGATTGACTATCACGTCCCCTTGAAGGCCGGTGACGCTGTAAGGAAACCCTTTGTAGGTTATACCGACGCTTTTCAGCCCCGCGGTCATACTGAAATCGAACTTCCTGTCCAGACCGTTGTGTATCTCCAGAGACAACCGCTCGACCAACCCGCTGGGACTCAGCAGGCCCATGGCGTCTCTTCCGGCCTGGTTCATCGAATCGATCAGCGCCTGGTCGATCGGCACGTCGTCGGCCTCTATGTAGACGTCGGCGCCCATTCCCTTCGACATCCATTTAAACTGCCCGTAGATGGCGCATCTCATATCCCCCTGCCCCTTGGTCCGCAGGGGGTTGTCCTGGTCGACCCACACGCGGCCGTTCACGGCGTGAACCCTGCCCTTGGCGTTACGAAGCGGATATGGCTTCCCCACGAATGCTTCTTTCGGAAGCGCCTTGGCGGCCGCCTCGGTCATCCGTGCCGAATCGATGTCGACCGTCACCCACCAGTCCCACTTGCCCGTCTTGGGATTGGGCCCCAGCGGCGCTACCGCGTTAATTGTAAAGGTTCCGCCCTCTCGGATGCCCGTAACGTTCTTGACGACCACCCGCTCGTTGGTGAAGGTGATCTCGCCGCTGACGTCGTCCAGGCGGTACGGTACGAAGCGGTGCGTGGCGGACATTTTCAAAGGCCGGATCGTCCCGGTCACAGACACGTCGTCCTGCCCGGCGTCTCTGTTGAGGTTAACAACCATGTTCGCCATGCCAACGGGACTATAGTCCTTGTTGATGCGTTCGATTATCTCACGGAGACCCGAATGCGGACTGCTCTTGGGGATGGTCATCTTGTCAATCTCGATCCGCACGCTGAAAGGCGAGTCGAGGCGGTATCCTCGATACTCGCCCGAGAGCCTGACCGTGGCGCCACCGGCCTGGGCCACCTGCCCGGTAACATCGTTCATCAATTCGATCCGCCCGTTCTTCAACTCGTCGGTGCGTGACTCGTCGGGAGGCGTGAAGATCAATGTTCCCGAAACGTTGCTCAGCGACAGCCCCCCCTGGGCTTTGGGCAGCTTGAATGCAACATTCTCCAGTTTCAGTTTAAGGACGCCTTTCACGGCGTTCCGGGAGACACTTACCGGTCCCTCGAAGCTGTACCTCCCCTCGATCTTGTAGTCCTCCAGCCATTTGCGGTATTCCGAAGGCAAGACGTCAGTAGTAGCCACCAAATCGCCGGCGCCGGAGATAATGGTTCCCTTAAAAACGGGCGCCAACTGCACTTCGATGCGATACGTCTGGACAACGCGCGTCTTTATGCGTTCGTCTACGGTGACGTCGTAGATCGTACCATGGTCTTTGGGGAACATGTCAACGCCGAGATCAAACTGCTTCTGGGGCTGCTGAATCCCACCGGCGATCTCGATACGTTTGTACCGGCAGGAGCCTATGTGGATCACGGGCAAGTCCCAGGGCCCCGCCCCCCCACCCGAAGCGCCTGCCGATCGGGCTTGCATGAATGCACGAGTGGCCGGTGAATCGGTAACCTCGGCGTCCACCGAGACGATTTCCGTCGGTTTGATGCGCCCGCCAAAGAACACCGACCACGAACGATGCTTCAGGACAACGCTGCCGGCGCTGAAAAACGGTTCGACACGCCCTTCGCCCGGAACGTCAAGGCGAACGCCCCGCAGCCTGATATCGCCAAACAGACTGAAACTCGCCCGGTCGATACTGACCCGCGCACCGGTGATATCCTTAAGATACCTTCTGGCCTGGCGGCGGATGCGGGAATCGTTGGTCAGATACCAGTACCCGTAAACCGCCGCAAGCAGCAGCGCAAGGACAAGCAGCGCCACCCCGCGGCGCTGCGGGGAAACATAACGCCAGTATCTCCGCGGACGACGCGGTAGACGCTGGCGCAACCAACGACCTGGTTTACCCGTTATCGACACTCAGTCCTTGCCTCCCACCAACGCTATTATATCGACCAGACCGTCCGAAGCACCACAGATAACCAACACCCACGCGGTCCGCAAGTAACAAAACAACCATCTGACGCACACCGCCGCATTACAACATCCCTGGAATTCTTGACATCAAGCGGTGAAGATGCGATCCTGCGTGCATCAAGAGGAAATGTATTCATGAAGCAGCGCCCCTGTTTTTTGTGTGTGATATTGTTACTCGCCGCGGCGATGAGCAATTGTGTGCATGCAGAGAAAAAAACCGCCCCCGCAAACAAGTTCGGCGGGTGGAAGCAGTCGTACAACGCCGGTTATACCGACGCTAACGGCAAGTATGCCGGCGGATCAGAGATCATGCACATCATACCCCACAAGGGCAGGCTCTACGCCTTCAACGGGTATTGGACCGACGGGCATTTCCCAAAGCAGTCCGCACAGGTCCTCCGGCTCGATTCGGCCAATGGCTCCTGGCAGGTGGACCTGGAGACGAACTCCACCGGTTTCGTTCACATGAAGGGCAACATACTGAAATCCGTCACGTTCAAGACCGATAAGAACGGGAAAAAGACGGATGCGACAGTTCTGATCGCCGCGTCGCAGGCCTATAACGTCAACAAACAGGGGCACGGCGCCGTTAGCGTATTCGTGCGAAATGACGCGACCGGTAAATGGCGCCACTCGCTGCAGCAGACCGGCACGCTGCGAAAGATTCGGCGGGTCCCCCGTGATATCGAACTCTATCGCGACTCGAAAACGGGCGTTGACCGGGTATTCCTTCTCGTTGGCGATCCGGGCATTGTCTCGGGCGTTTATAATTCAGCCACCAAGAGTATCGAATGGGATCCCATGCCCGAGCACCCGGATGACGGGTCGACCTTTCCCGCCCGCCCGCTGGGGATAACCGAGGCCAACGGCAGGCTCTACTTTTCAGTTGCAGGCAAGATATTTGTCCGCACCGACGGCGCCAAGCCGAAGTGGTCGCCGGCTTACGAGATTCCGGGGATGGTGAATACCGACGTCGGCGGTATCAGGGGTTTGAGCACTATCGCCAATCCGAACGGTCCGGGCGAGTCTCTCATTTTTGTATGGACTCCCATCGGAAGGTGCCGCGGCGACATCAAACGCCTCGATGGCGTCGCGCTCAAAGAAACGACTGAAACGACCTTGCGGGCCTTGTTTGACGCGGAGTTCAAGACCGCCGGCGCCAACGCTAAATTCAGCCTGGGCGGGTACAACAGGTTCTTCCCCGTAAAAGACCCCCGCACGGGCAAGACGGTTCACCTGTTCGGTTATGAACAGCGGATCAACGCGTCGGATGAGTCGATTAAATGGAACCATTACTACAAGGGCGCCATGTACAGTATCCGCACTGACAAACAGCAGTACTCAACGCGGGAGGTAAACGGGAAATGGGTTCGGTCCAAACCCGTTCTCGTCGCCCCACGCGCGTTTGCGAACTCTCCCTTCCCGGGCGAAGAGAACGTGATCTATTTTGGCGGACACGACGCAAATGGCAGCAAGTCAACCGACATGGCATGGATATTCAAAGCCGACATAAAGACGGTTCTGGGGTATGACTCCGCGCGATAGGGATATATGGGGTCAGAGCGCCATTAGACACTAAGCAATAGATTCTTTCTCTCGGTTGCGGATTAATCTCAACCCTTAATGTCTAATGGCGCTCTGACCCCATAAGCTCTCGTTCGATCTCTTTGGCCGTTTGCTTGATGGCTAGTCCGCCGGATTCGATTCTTGCTATGGCATTCACCACCCCTCCGTGACCTCGGTATCCCAACGCAGCGGCAACCTGGTTGCCCGAGTATCCGAAACACCGCCTGGCCAGATACGCCGCCAATGCGCGGCTGGCGTCATTGACTCGTTTGCCTGCACACCAGTCGGCAGGATCGTGCCCGAATTGCTCGGCGACCAAGGCGATTATCCGATGCAATTCCGGACGTGGCCGCAAATGCGACTGCATTTCCCGCAGTTGCGGCAGACCAGCATCGCCGGGACGGTCCTGGAGCATCCGTCGCATTTTCGCCACGAACACCTCCGACCCCACAAGCAGCCCGCCAACCGTTTTGGCAAATGGCGAAGGCGGCGGGGTGTCTATTCCGGCTCGCACAAAGCGTCCGTAGGCTCGCCGAGCCCCGCGTAAGTCCCGCCCGAATTCGGCAAGCACGCGGTCGTAATAAACCCAAGCCACAGCCCGCCGAGCCTGGGCGTATCCCGAATAGCTGCTCCACTGATAGTCCTGTGGACGCGTGACGATCCCGGCCCGCACAGGGTTAAGGTGGATATAGCGGCTTACTTCGCGGAAGTAGCCCTCGCTCTGGACGAGATGGGCCTTGAAACGCCCTTGAAAAAGGTGCCCGCTGCGTTTGTATCGCCAATTGAAGTAGCTGGTGTAGCTGCCGCCGAGATATTGCATCCCGGCCGACAGATTCGGCTCGGGAGTCTCGACGAACAAATGCTCGTGGTTCGTCATCAGGGCGAACGCGTGCAATCGCCACCCGTAAATCTCCACCGTCCGACGCAGCCAATCGACGCGTTTGGCCCGGTCAATGTCATCACGAACGATCGGACGCTTTTCGTTGCCCCGCGACATTACATGATATAAGGCGCCCGGAAATTGTATTCTCAAAGGTCTAGCCATGCCCGACAAATAACAGCCCCTCCGCTCAACGTCAATTGAAAAAATATGGGGTCAGAGCGCCATTAGACATTAAGCAATAGACACATTCCTCCGGTTGCGAATTAATTTCAATGCTTAGTGTCTAATGGCGCTCTGACCCCATATCTACTTGCGCGTCGAAAGGTTCAGATTTGCGGCGACCGCTTGTATTCTCGCCGCCAACCATGGGGCTTCCATCGACTCGAACCATCTGACGATCAGCCCCCTGCGCTTCGGACCGGAGAACAGATATCTCGCCACCAGACCCATTCGCAGTGCGGACGCACCGTCGCCGAAGTTCGTGAGCCTGTCGAACGGCAGACCGGCGGAGGCGATTGTCTTCATCTGATCGACCAGATATTCCAGTTCCGTACCGCTGTATTTTTCGGACGCTTCGCCAGAGTTGGTCTGAAATGGGTATCGCAGGCTGGCGGCGGCGGGTATCTCTCCGCCGTTTACCGTGAAAATACGCAGGCGGCGCTTACCGCCGCCCGGCTGGATTACCAGGAACTTGAACTCCTCAACCGGACGGACGTACTTGAACGCGGGCTTCTCGAACTCGGCGAGACGTGCGAGGCGGGCCTTGATCGCCGATGCCCGCTCGAATTCCAGATCACCGGCCGCTCGCTTCATCTCGTCACGCAAACGATTGGCCAGTGCGTCCCGCCGACCCGCGGCGAAATCCGTCGCCTCCGCCACGGCGCTGAGGTACTGATCGATAGTGGCGCCACCGTCACACAGCGGCAGGCAGCGGTTCATCTGTCCGTACGCGCATCTCTGTGCATTTGGCGCCCGGGCGAGATTACCGTGGTCCCTGCACAGGTCGAATGCGTCACGCAAGGCGATAACGAACCCCTCGGCATCGGTTCCCTTGATGAACGGTCCGAACGACCGGTCCGGCGGACCTGGAAGTTTCCTCGACCGCCAGAAACGCGGGTATTTCGCGCCGGGGTTGATGTGTACGAACCACGGAGGTTTCCAGTTGACCTGCTGTGCGTACTTGTCAGGCCAGAGAACCCGGGCGATTTCGAGCAGGCACAGGTCGGTCTCGAACGCCCCGGCGCTGAGTTTCCACGACACGCTGGTGGTGATCCGCCGCAGGTCGGCGGATTTCTTGAGGCGATCGTCCCGGGGCTCGTCGAGGCGTGTTTGCACGCGCCGGCGGATGTTGGCGGCCGTTATCAACTGGACCGGACTATCCCCCGCGGCCAGCAGCACCACCCCCCTCTTACCCGGGATCTTGGCCAGTTGTGCATCGTCAAACGTCCCGACGACCTCCAACCGCCCGTCGAACATGAAGTCCCAATCGCTCATATACGGATCAATATCCAATATCCAACAAGGAATGTCCAATGTTCAAGGAACGGCAACGGTCGTTAAGTCGTTCGTCTTTACTTGGAAATTGGACATTCCTTGTTGGATATTGGATATTGAGTTTTTCACAACTACACCCACATACCGGTGATCGTGCCCTGGAACACCTGCCTGTCGCCGACGTATCCCTGGATCGCTCCCACACAGCGGCGGGGTCGATGCTCCAGCAACTTGCCCAGAAACACCAGGCGGTCTCCAGGCACTACCGCGCCGCGGAACTTAACGTCGGTAACTCCGCCAAAACCCAGGAATCCCTTGTCCGGTTCCATTTTCATGACGAAGTAGCTGACGAGTTGAGCGGCGGCTTCGATCATCAGCACGCCGGGGAACAGCGGGCGACCGGGAATGTGCCCCCGCACCCAGAACTCGTCATCTCGCGTCTCGCGGTATCCAATGATATTCCCGGCTTCGGCGTCGTGATGGATAATTCCGTCCAGCAGCATGAATTCGTATCGGTGCGGATTGACCTGGTATATCTCCTCCCTGGTGACGATTGTCTTGTCCAGGTCAATATTTGAAGTATCAAACAACATCTTTGCGGGCATGGTTCGGTTCCTGATCCGGGGATTACAAATTACAAAAATTAGTCGAACATCACTTTCCTGAGCACATCCGGCAGATCGGTGACGCACATTTCGTGCGGTGCGGGCAGGGGGCAGGTGGCGGCAAGGAAGCAGGAGTCTTCAAGTGATACATCGCCGCGTCCGCGGCTGGCGCGAACGTCCGATTCGTCAACGCCAATCACTGACGGATCGTAACCCAGCGTCGCTGGAGGACCGTCTTCCTCGCTTCGGCGCCAGCGTTGGGCGAACCAGGCGTCGGGGCGCGAGATGGCCACTCGTTCTCCGGCGCGGTCGTGGCCCAGACCGGGGCAGAACACTTCGCTGCGAGGCAGGATCGTATCGATACCTTCCATATCCGCCAGTGCGGCTGCGGCACGGTCGGCGGCGGCTTCGCCGGCGCAGTACAAGTGGGCGAACTGGTGGTCGACTAATGCAATGGCGTCACTGGTTTCGATATCGACTTCCATACCGTCGGGAGTTTCCTTGACCGCCAGGAGCCCCGCGTCTCGCAGGGCGAGGTTCGGGCAGGCGGCAAGTGTTACGTCGGAGTATCCGCCGTCGCTGACAACAACAACCTCTCCACCGTCGCCGCACACAACGTCAGCGAGCCGGCGGGCCCATTTGTCCACGGCGCCAAGTGCTTCTACCGCCGAGGCGGTGTTATCGACAACGCCTCCGCGAACGAGTTCAAAATCCACGCCGGGCAGATAGACCCACATGAGGTCCGGCTTGTCGCCGCTCCATATCTCGCCGGCGGCGATTGCGATCCATTCGGCGCCGCGCCAGGAGGCGGTCGGTCCGGAAATGCTGTCACAGTCAAACTCCCCGCATGTCTCGGCGAGGCGGTCGTAGAGTCCGACCGGTTGGTGTGAGACCTTCCCGCAATGGCACGCATAGGTGCCGGCGCCAAGCACAATGTCTGCGCCGCCGGCAAGCGGGTTCGACCAGAACACCAGCGCGACTGTGGGCGGTTCGGGCAAGTCTCTCGCGTGCCAGAAGCGTTTCTTGCTCAGGAGAGTGTTGGACCGCTCGGCGAGGCTAAGGTATTTGCTCTGGCGCCTGAATACTCCTCCGGCCACCACACCATGCTGCCCGGGGTCGCGCCCGGTCGTCATCGAGGCCTGGACGCTGGCGGATACCGCCGGCAGCGTCGGGCGCATCGCGCCTCCGGCGGCGGGAACAATCGAATCGACCCACAGCCCCGACTGCTTCGCGACAAGTCGCCGCGAGAGTCCGGCAATGTCAATTATGCATATACGTTTCATTTCAAGCCCGGGCGGTTTGTCTTTGCACCGGTCCTCGTAACCGGTATCATACCAATACACGAACGCATTGGCGATGACAAACATTTACATGCAATCCGGAGAAACTAAACTCGCCAACGTATACTTCGTTCTGATGGGTCAAAAGGCACTGGCGGCTTTTGAAGAAGCTTATCAGCGTCTGAATATCCCGTAAGACTGATATGCATATGCAAAAACTCACAACATACATCCTGGCGATTCCGGCTGCGGTCGTTATTGCGGTGCTTGCAACGGCCAGGCTAGAACCCGAAACCGCCCGCGCGCAAGTCAGTGCCGCACCCAAAAAAAAGAAAAAGGCCAGCAATCTCGATTTCTGGTTGAACAAGGCGACAACGGCGCCTGCCAGCCGACCGGCCGACGAATCTACGGTTGCGGCGGGCAATCCGTTTTCGAACAAGAACCGCCCCGTCCGCCCCGACGCCGTTCCAGGCGTTATCGAAATGTCCGACGGCAGGCAGTTGCCCGGATGGCTCTACACCACGCGCGACAAGCCGTGGGTCGTCTTCGATCCCGTACTGGAGCGCTGGCGACAGATTCCGTTCATCACTGTCCTGAGCATAACGGCCGTTGTCACCGAGGAGAAGTACGAGCTGCAGTGGCGGTGGAAAGGCATGGGGGAGCCGGAGAAAGTTTTCACCGGCAGGAAGTTTCCGTACCGAAGATTCCTCTGGAAGTTCCACCTGATCGACGGCAGCGAGGTGAAGGGAGCTGTCAAGGGCCAGCCCGTCTGGGTCCGATGGGACAATAAAGCTACCGGGCCCATGGTCCTCCACGAACGCGACAAGGGCAAGATCGATGTGAAACTCGAGGACCTTCATTACGTCAGGAAGATCGTGGTCTCAACAAAAATGCGCGACGCGGTCCTGGAAGATCGTAAGAACCAATCCGCAACACGCCCCGCAAAATGAAGGACAAACTGTGACAGACACCCCAACCACCGAATTCCTGAGTCCGTATTCGAAGTGCACCAGATGGTGGCCGACCCTGATTGGTCCGGCGGCGCTGGTCGCCTTAATCTTTATCGCCGGACGGTTCGATCTCAGTGCGATGA
>JADHXQ010000141.1 GCA_016782885.1 Phycisphaerae bacterium
TGGCGGAGAACATGGGGCGATGGCGCGACGCAGCCGACATGGAGCTTTGCGGCTTCAAGCGCCTGATGGCGAACGAACATTTCGACCGCCTGACGGTCCTGTGGCGATTTGAGGAACGCACGGCCGACGGGCACAACAAACTCTGCAGACGCATCGCCGCGAGGGCGAAATCCATCCCCCCCGGCCAGGTGGCGCCCAGGCCAATGGTGACCGGCGGCGACCTGATGAAAATGGGGCTGAGCGAAGGTCCCCGCCTCGGAAAGATCGCCTCAGACCTCTACGACGCCCAACTCAACGAAGAATTCGCCTCGCGAAGGGGAGCCCTTGCCGCCGCCAGGAAACTAATAGCAGAGACGGAAGCTACCAACTAGAAACAGCGGCGGAACGACTCTCCACCACTTGTGCTTCGTAGCGAAGCGCCGCTCCGCGGATTGCTAAGCCGCAAGCGGCCCGACTCCAGATTTGGGTCCCATCCGCCCGCCTGTATGGAAGAGAGTCTTGTTCGCCGCTTGCGGCTTGGTAGCGGTCTGACAAGCCCTCTGTCGCCCTTCGGGCTACAACCTTGACGACCTATCGAAAACGCCTCCCACGCCGGACCCATGAGATATAGGTAAAGCTGAGGGCTGGAGGCCGGAGGCTGGAGGTAAGATACGACAGTAAGCCTGGGATCGTGGCGGACTGATATCCGCTATGCCGCAAGCGGCGTGGAGCGAAGTGTTGTCGCAAGCAACGTGTCACAGTCGCGTTGGGTGTGAACCTCCCGCCGGGGCGGGCGGCGGGTGGAATTTGCGGGAATTTCGGAGAAGTTCGGGGCCGCGGCGCATGCCTATCACGTGTATTCGCAGTCTGTTGCGCCGATATAACCAGTTGCCGGGGCCAACGGGGCGGAAAAGCGGCACCGCTTGTCCCGGTCAGTGTCACAACCGCCAGCTGTGAACCAATTGTGAACCAATTGTGACACCCGACCCTGGGGGTGAGTGGCCGGCTCAGTCCCGCATTTTTCTGATCAGGAGGCAGGCATTGTGCCCTCCGAAGCCAAAGCTGTTGGACAGGACGACGTTCACGTCCATTTCGCGGGGCGTAAGCGGACAGTAGTCCAGGTCGCAGCCTTCGTCGGGGTTTTCGAGATTCAGCGTCGGCGGTACGGCGCCATTCTTGATCGCCAGGGCCGAAGCGATGATCTCCACTCCACCCGAGGCGCCGAGCAGGTGGCCTGTGGCGCTCTTCGTCGATGAAACCACCAGACCGCTGTTGGCGCGGGGGCCGAAGACTTTCTTGATGGCGCCGGTCTCGGCAAGGTCGCCAAGTTGCGTGCTGGTCCCGTGCGTGTTTATGTAGTCCACTTCGTCTGAGTTTACCTCCGCGTCCTGGAGGCAGCGTTTCATGGCCAGTATGGCGCCCACACCCTCTGGATCGGGTGCTGTGATATGATGCGCATCACCGCTGGCCCCGTATCCGACGAGTTCGGCGTAGATATCGGCGCCTCGGGCCTTTGCGTGCTGGAGTTCTTCCAGGACGATCAATCCGGCGCCTTCTGCCAGCAGGAAACCGTCCCGCCCCTTATCGAACGGTCTCGACGCCCGCTCGGGTTCGTCGTTGCGGGTCGACAGACCCCTTAAGGAACAGAAACTCGCCAGCCCCACTCGCGTAAGGGCCGCCTCCGAACCGCCGGTGATTGCGATGTCGCCCTCGTCGCGAAGCAGCAGTTTATACGCCTCGCCAATGGCATTAGCGCCCGAGGCACAGGCGGTCACTACCGCAAAGTTGGCTCCCTGCAGCCCCCAGATAATCGAGATCGTACCGCTGGCGGCGTTGGCCATCAGTTTCGGAACGGTAAACGGGCTGACGCGCCCCGGTCCGCCCTGGAGCATCCTCTCGGTCTGCGTTTCGAGTTCCTGTAGCCCGCCGATACCGCTTCCGATAATGACTGCGCATCGCTCGCGGTCTTCATCATCGAAGTTCAGTCCGCTGTCATCGACGGCCTCTATAGCCGCCTGAACCGCGAACTGAGCGAACCGATCGAGCCGCTTGGACTCTCGAGCGGAATAGGATTCGGACTCCACGCGCGTCCAGTCCTTCACCTCCCCGCCTATCTGGGAGGTAAACGGAGTTGGATCGAAACGCTCTATCCGGCTGATCCCGCTCTTGCAGGCCATCAGGGCATCCCAATAGCCGCCGACCGAGCGCGCCAGCGGATTAACCGTACCCATACCCGTTATTACAACACGGCGTCTGGCCATCCGGAAAGCTCCTTCCTGGAAGGGGTCAGGCTTAGGTGCTGTGTTCGGTGATGTAATCGATGGCCTGTCCGACCGTCTGAATCTTCTCGGCGTCTTCGTCGGGAATACTCAGTTCGAACTGGTCTTCAAATTCCATGACCAGTTCGACGGTGTCGAGGCTGTCGGCGTTCAGATCGTTGACAAATGATGTCTCGCGGGTGATCTCGCTGGCATCTTTGCCCATCTGCTCTGAAACTATCTCGATTACTTTGGCTTCAGTATCGTCTGCCACTTTTGCGACCTCCATATCTGGAAGTTCAAGAACTTATTGTTAATACACTGCGTTATCGATTTTGTCGCGGTACTATATCGCGGCCTGCGGGACCTTGCAAGCGAATCCTCGGTCCAATCCTTCAGTTTCTTTTTCAACCGGACCGGGCGTTATTCACATAATGCACTAAGTGTGCATTCCACCGTCGACGCTGAGAACCTGTCCTGTAATGTAGGCCGAGGCGTCTGAGGCCAGGAATGCGACGGCGTGGGCGATGTCGGCGGGCTGTCCGAATCTCTTCAGCGGAATCTGCGCCAGGGCCATATCCTTGGCCTGCTGGGGCAGAACATCGGTCATCTCGGTCTGGATAAATCCTGGCGCCACAGCGTTGCAGCGGACATTCTTGCCCGCCAGTTCCTTGGCGGTGGTCTTGGTCAGACCGATCATACCGGCTTTGCTGGCCGAATAATTTGCCTGCCCGCGATTACCCTCCAGCCCCGAGTAGCTGGCCATGTTGACGATCGAACCGGATTTCTGGCGGACCATATACCTGCACACAGCGCGCGTACCAATAAACGCGCTGGTCAGGTTCACGTTCAGCACGAGATTCCAATCTTCATCGGTCATACGCATCAGCAGCCCGTCGCGGGTGATACCGGCGTTGTTGACCAGCACGTCGATACGCTCGTGTTTGTCGGCCACTTCTTCAACCAATGCGGTAAAGCCGTCGGGATCGGTAACATTCAACGCCCTGGTCTCAAGCTTGTCTCCGGGGTTACCCAGCGCCTCGGGTAACTTTTCCAGGAGTTCGGCGTTCAGATCAACGCCCACTACCGTCATACCGGCGGCGAGTAGTTCCCGGACAATCTCCAGTCCGATCCCGCGAGCCGCCCCGGTCACTATCGCAATCTTGTCGCTATCAGCCATTACTGTCCTCTGGTTCTCTGGTATTACTGACTTTCCGCAAGTTTTTCCACTGCTGTTTGCGAATTTAAGCTGGTGAAATTGGCGCGGCGGTGAATTCGGCGCATTAAACCGGCCAGCACACGCCCCGGTCCGATCTCGAAAAATCTCTCTACCCCGCCGGCCAGCAACGCTTCCATCGACTGCTGCCAGCGGACCGGAGAGACCAATTGGGCCAGAAGTTTCTCGGCGATCCGTCCGGTCTCAGCATGCGGTTTGGCGTCCACATTCGAGATGACAGGCACTTTCGGGGCGGAGAAACTCACGTCTTTCAGCGCCTCGGAAAGGCTCTCCGCCGCGGGGGCCATAAACTCGCTGTGGAATGCCCCGGCGACCCTGAGCGGAACCGTGCCCGATGCGCCAAACTGTTCGGCCAGTTCAGCGGCACGCAGACACGCTTCAACGCCTCCGGACAGCACAACTTGCCCTGGGCAGTTGAAATTCGCACAGGTCAGGGACTGGGCGTTTGCCGCGGCGCTGCAGAGTTCTTTAGCCTGGTCCTCATCGACCCCGAGTACGCATATCATGCTCGACGGCTGCTGCTCGGCGGCGGTTTGCATCGCCTGCCCTCGTTTCGCCACGAGTTTCAAAACGGTTTCAAAATCGATGGCGCCGGCTGCGTACAACGCGGTGTATTCGCCCAGGGACAACCCCGCCATACACGTCGGAGCAATATCCTGCTTCCGTGCGGGGCTCAGGATAGAATCCATCACTGCCAGAGTAGCCGCGGAAACGGTGAAGATGCACGGTTGGGCGTTATCGGTGCGGTCGAGCAGATCCTGGGGACCCTCGAAGCACAGCTTGCGAATATCCAGACCGGTCACGGTTTCAGCGCGGTCGAATATCTCCCTTGCCGGGGCGAAAGCCTCGCAAAGATCGCGCCCCATTCCGACTTTTTGGGCGCCTTGCCCGGGAAACAGATAAGCTGTCTTCATGGTAGTTGCGATTCTCAAATTCCTGATATATCAAAACTTAATAACCGCACCGGCCCAGGTCAGACCAGCCCCGAACGCCGCGAGAATTACCGTGGAACCGGGTCCGATGCGTCCCTGCCGCCAGGCTTCCGCCATAGCAAGCGGCACTGAAGCAGCGGAAGTATTCCCATATTTATCGATGTTGACAAAGACTTTGTCCATCGGGAAATTGAATTTTTTTGCCGCCGAAGCTATGATGCGGATGTTGACCTGGTGAGGAATAACCATATCGACGTCCTCGGGTTTCAGGTTGCATTTTTCCAGGCAGTCGCCCAGCAGCCATTGCATCTTCTCGACGGCGAACTTGTAGATATCCCGCCCTCGCATCTTTATGAAATGGTCATGATTGGCAATGGTTTCGGCCGTACCTCGCATCCGGGTCCCGCCGGCGGGTACGTAGAGGTAGTCCCAACCGCTTCCTTCAGCGTGCAGAACCGTGTACATCACGCCCTTTTCGTCATCGCTTGGTACGAGCACCGAGGCGCCGGCGGCGTCTCCGAACAGGACACAAGTTCCGCGATCCTCGTAATCGGTTATGGAACTGAGTACATCAGCGGCTATGACCAGGATGTTCTTGTACGCGCCCGACCGGATAAACTGGTCGCCGATCGACAGGGCGTAGACGTATCCGCTGCAGGCGGCAACCACGTCAAATGCCGGTATATCCTTAACTCCCAGTTCCGCCTGAATCACGCATGCCGTAGTCGGTAGAGGCATCTCCGGCGTGATTGTCGCACAGATGATCATATCCAGCTCATCGGCGGACATTCCAGCCTGGGCCAATGCTTCCCTGGCGGCGCCAACGGCGAGGGTGACAGTACTCTGCCCCTCCGAAACGACCCGGCGTTCCTTGATCCCCGTGCGCTGTGTAATCCACTCGTCGCTGGTATCCAGGATCTTTTCGAAATAGGCGTTTGATAACACCTTTTCCGGAACGAACGAACCGAGACCTGCAATTGCCGCACGTAAAGAATTAGCCATTAATTAACTGTCCTTTGGTCCCTGCGACAGGACTTCCACAATTCGTTCATTCATGTGTCGTTTAGCCAGTTCCCTGACTACGGTGACGGCATTTTTTATACCGCGGTGGTCGCTGGCGCCGTGGCATATGATACAGAGCCCATTGACGCCCAGCAGCGGTGCGCCGCCGTATTCATTGAAGTCGTATTTCGCGAAGGTCGAAAGCCCAACCTGCTTCAATGCGGCAATCTGGCCTGGAACAATCTTGCCCAACTCCTTAACCATCGCCGTCATCAGGCCCTCGACCAGCCCTTCCATCAGTTTGAGCACAACATTGCCCACAAATCCCTCGCATATCATCACGTCGCAGACACCGCTGAACAGGTCGCGCCCTTCGACGTTACCGACGAACGGGATACGCGGGTCGCACTGGAACAGTTCCCGAGTCATCTTGACCAGGTCGTTACCCTTGGCGTCTTCAGTACCAATGCTCAGCAGACCCACGCGAGGCTCGGGAATATCGCACATGGCGCTAAGGTACACCGAGGCCATCAGACCGTATTGGTACAGGTGCAGCGGGCGACAGCTCACGTTAGCCCCGACATCGCAGACCGCCACCGGACCGCGAGGGGTCGGCGTTACTATGGCTATACCGGGGCGATGAACGCCCTTGAGGCGTCGCAGCAGCATCTGCCCGGCAGCGGCAAACGCGCCGGTGTTGCCAGCGGAAATACACGCGTCAATCTCGCGTTCCTTATGCAGCCGGACCAGTTGGGCAATAGATGAATCGGGCTTGGATCGCAAAGCCTCCACGGGCGATTCGTTCATTCCGATCGCCTGCGAAGCGTGATGGATTGCGATATGTTTTTCCCACCCGTCATTTCCGGCAAGATGCTCGGCGATAATGTCTCGATCGCCTACCAGGACAATCTTGTCATCCTCATTCAACAGCGCGCAAGCATCGAGCGCTCCCTGGACCTCTGCCCTGGGCGCACCGTCACCCCCCATGGCATCGATGCCGATCCGCATCGATTAACTCCCTTTTTCAATCTTCAAACTAAGCCCTGGACGAACGTAACCACAGTTCTCACAGGCCGCATGGGGCAACTTCGGCGAGTTGCACTGGGGGCAATCGGTAATGTTCGGGGCGTCCTTGGCGTGATGGCTGCGACGCTTTCGCGTACGGGCGCGGGATAGTTTCTGTTTGGGAAGCATCGGTAAACTCCATACTAACGGCGTATCTGTTAAAAAGCACAACACCGGCAGGTGCGTATGTGCAGCCCACGCTCACTGCCGGCGATTCGAAAAAAGGTAGATACCTGAGACAACTTTGTCAAGAAAAAACCTTTCCACGTATGGACCGGGCGTGCAGTCGTCGCGAAATTCAGCCCAGCCTGGCGCCAATCCATTCGCCGGCCGCGTCCAAAGCCTCAGCCAACTTGGCCGGGTCTTTACCCCCAGCCTGGGCGAGCGTCGCCTTTCCGCCACCGCCGCCGCCAACTACCGGGGCGACGGCGTTGACCCAATCGCCGGCTTTTATACCCGAAACATCCACCATTTCCTGGCTGACCATGGCAATCAGAATCACTTTCGCCTCGGCCGCTCCGCCGATAAATACCGCCGCGGCGCCCTTCTGACGCTGCTGATCGCAGAAGTTCCGCATCTGACCGGGATCAGCGCCGTCAGACAACGCCACCAGCACCTTGCCCCGGGCACTATCTATTTCCGAAACAACGGAAGTAGACGCCCCGCCGCCACCGCTGCCGCCCTTGCGCAACTTCTTGATTTCCTTCTGCATAGCCGTCACGCGATCGACCAGACCATCGGCAGGAAGCCGCAAGGCGCCCGAAAGAGCCTTCACCACCGCGTCGATCTGCTGGATATGCTCGACCGCATTGGAGCCCGTAAGAGCGGTGATTCGTCGCACGCCTTTGGCCACCGATTCTTCCGAGATAATCTTGAACAGTCCTATCCCGCCGGTACGCCCCATGTGCGTCCCGCCGCACAACTCGACCGCACAGTCTTCGTTGATCTCTTCGATC
The DNA here is from genome assembly GCA_016782885.1 of Phycisphaerae bacterium. Lineage (GTDB taxonomy): Bacteria > Planctomycetota > Phycisphaerae > SM23-33 > SM23-33 > BS750m-G57. Next base: position 7,430 of record JADHXQ010000141.1, read on the forward strand.
TCAGCGGCGGCACCGATCGCCACCACACGCACGTCCTGATCGTATTTCTCGCCGAATACCGCCCTAACCCCGGGTATTTTCTTAGCCTTGTCCAGAGTCGTCTCGATGGTCGATACCACCTCGTCAACCATAATCTTACCGTTTACGAGGCGCTCGACTTCGCCCAGTTGCTCAGCGGTAACCGCCTGGGTGTGCGAGAAGTCGAACCTCAGGTGATCGGGCCCGACCTCGCTGCCGGCCTGGTGAACCTGATCTCCCACCACCTTGCGCAGCGCCCAGTTCAGCAGATGCGTAGCGGTATGGTTCCGCATCGTCGCAAGGCGATCGGTGTGTACTTCGCACCGCACTGTCTGACCGATCTGCAGCGTTCCTTCTTCAACCACGCCCACGTGCAGAACACAGTCGCCTGCCGGCTGGGTATCGCTTACGGCGAACCTTCCGCCTTCCCAGACCAACCGCCCCGAGTCGCCCAACTGACCGCCGGACTGCCCGTAAAAGTTCGTTCGGTCCAGGACCACCGCCCCGGCGGCGCCACCGGCGAGTTGCCCCTCGGTGATGAAATTCTCGCCGTCAACCCAACCGACAACAGCGGCGGCGACAGGCTCATCGGAGTACTTGCCGCGGTCATCGCAGGGAGGCAAACCCGATACCGTATCGACTTTGAACGCGGCGCCGTCGCCTTTGCTGGCATCGCGGTGGGCGTCCATCTCGGCGTTAAAACCATCCATGTCAACTTCCAGACCGGACTCGCCCGCCATCAGTTGCGTCAGGTCCACCGGGAAACCGTAAGTCGCGTAGAGATCGAACGCTACGTCGCCTCCCAGCATGGTCTGCCCGTCGGATTTGAGCTTCTCGGACTGGCGGTTGAACAACTGGATCCCGCGGTCGAGGGTCCGCCCGAACGATTCCTCTTCCTCGGTAATCGTCGCTATAACGTAGTCCTTGCGATCGATCAGCTCCGCGAAACAATCGCCCATCAGTTCGATAACGGTCTCGACCAGGCCGGCAAGGAACGGACCGGAAATGTTCAAATACTGCCTGCCATACCTCGCGGCCCGCCTAAGGATGCGGCGCACGACGTATCCGCGCCCCTCGTTGGAGGGGATTATCCCGTCGGCGATCGCGAAGGTAAGCGCCCGTGCGTGATCGGCGACCACCCTGCACGCCACGTCGCCGATATCTTCGTCGGAGGCGACGTCGAACCGGTCGTCGATACCGGCATCAGCCCCGTAGCGGTAGTCGGTCATCGTTTCGATCTTCTCGATGATCGGTACGAACAGGTCGGTGGCGTAATTGCTCTTCTTGCCCTGCATCGCCATGCCCACGCGCTCCAGGCCCATGCCCGTATCGACGTGCCTCGCCGGCAGGGGTGTCAACTTACCGTCGGCTCCGCGGTTGAACTGTATGAACACCAGATTCCATATCTCGATGACGCGGGCGTCGCCGGCGTTGACCAGCGGACCGCCGGAGGCGTCTTCGGTCATATCCATGTGTATTTCGCTGCACGGACCGCACGGACCAGTCTCGCCCATTTCCCAGAAATTATCCTTCTTGTTACCGGACAAAATGTGCGACGGGTCGATATCGGTAAGTTCCGCCCACAGCTTGCGGGCCTCATCGTCAGGTTCGAGGCCTTCAGCCGCATCGCCCTCGAACACCGTGGCGTACAGACGGTCCTTCGGGAGGCCCCATACCTCGGTCAAGAGTTCCCAGGCCCACTTGATCGCATCGGCTTTGAAATAGTCGCCGAAACTCCAGTTTCCGAGCATCTCGAAGAACGTGTGATGGTACGTATCGCGGCCGACATCTTCGAGATCGTTGTGCTTACCGCCGGCGCGGATGCATTTCTGGGTATTGGCCGCTCGCACGTAATCGCGGGTAGCCGTCCCCAGGAACAGTTCCTTGTACTGGTTCATTCCCGCATTGGTGAACAGCAATGTCGGGTCGTCGCCGGGCAGCAGCGAACTCGAGCGGACGAACGTGTGTCCGCGGTCTTCAAAGAACTTAATGAAGTCGGCTCGGATTTCTTTGCATGTGCGGCTCATCATCACATCCTTACAAGTACAGGTCGGTTTTCAGGTCGGCAAGAATCGAACGATTCTATCGCCCGATAAAAACGGCTGCAAAGGTTTTCCCTCCCGATTTGCTGCAAACGGCTAGTCCCGTATGATATTTCGCACCTCTGCGACCACGGCTTCGACGATTTTGTCCGCACTGACGGTTCGGATTCGCTTCCCTCTGTTGTAAAGGATAACCTTGTCTTTGCCCGCACAGACCGCCACGTCAGCGTGGGCGGCTTCTCCCGGACCGTTGACCACGCATCCCATGATCGCCACCGTTATCGGGGCGGTCACGTCGGCAAGGACCTTGCGTATCTCTTCTGCAACGTCGGTAATGTCGGTCTCAAGGCGTCCGCACGTGGGGCAGGCGATCAGTTCGATGCCTACCCGCTGGCGCAGGCGCAGGCTGGCCAGTAATTCACGCGCCGCCTCAACTTCCACAACCGGATCGCCCGCGTACGATATCCTGATCGTATCGCCAATACCATCGCACAACAGCGCCCCCATCGCCGCGGCCGAACGTATCGCACCGGTTTGCGGCGTTCCCGCATGCGTAACGCCCAGATGCAGTGGCCAGTCCCAACGAGCTGACAGCAAACGATTTACCGCAACGGTGGTCACCGCGTCGTGGCTCTTGGCCGACAGCACCAGGCGATCGAATCCAGACGCCTCGAAGACTTCCAGATACCCCGCCAGTTTGGCAACCATTAGTTCAACCAGCGACGCCGCCAAATCGCTGTTGCGCTGCTCGCCTTCGCGCCGATCGACAACCGAACCTTCGTTCACGCCCACGCGAATCGCCACGCCGGCGGCTCCGGCTGCATCGATAATCCGCAGGACCTGGCTGCGATCGGCGATATTACCCGGATTCAGGCGTATCTTGGCCACACCGGCTGCGATGGCTTCCAACGCACGGTCGAAGTGGAAGTGTACGTCGGCGATTATGGGCACGGGCGACTCAGCCACAATTTCAGTTAGTGCAGCCGTGTCGTCCGCCCTCGGGACCGCCACTCGCACGAGTTCCGCCCCGGCGCCCGCCAGTTGGCGTATCTGCTCCAGCGTAGCGGCGGCATCGCGGGTGGGCGTGTTGGTCATGCTCTGGATGCGCACCGGCGCACCGCCGCCAATGACAACACCGCCGACATCCAGCGCCCTGGTCTTGCGTCGAGTAATTTCGGGGATCTTCACGCCGGATATTGTACCGAAACGGCGCCATCGGGCAACAGGCATTGACTTCCCGCCCCGACAAAGCGACAATCTCCCGCAGTCAGTTGCGCCCGTAGCTCAATGGATAGAGTGCCTGCCTCCGGAGCAGGAAGTTGGAGGTTCGAATCCTCTCGGGCGTATTCTTCGGCGTACTACCGCCCGAAACAGATGATGCTTCCGTCGGTGGTCGCCAGGTATAGTCGACC
>JADHXQ010000142.1 GCA_016782885.1 Phycisphaerae bacterium
AGCAAATGGCCTCGCCTCTTGAGCAGGTCTCGCACAATCTCGGACTTCTGGCAGGCGCGAATGGCTAGGTCGTGAGCGTTATCCTGCAAGCCGCCTCGCTCGTACCGATTAATCGTTGCTTCGCTCATTCCAAGCAGCGCGGCGAATGATTTCTGGCTCAATCGGTACCGCTTGCGGATATTACGGATATCCTCCGGAGTCAGCATGTCGGCCTGGCGGCGGTATTCGGCGTGAACGGCGTCGAGAATCGCCTGGTCGCCGGGATCCGATCCGATACTCTCACCGCAACCGGTGCAAAGCTCCACCTTTACCGACACGGTGATCTGTCGATCTCGCACCGTATAGGTCTCATCTCGCTCGGCGATTTTCGTTTCGCTGTACTCTTCGCAGTTGGGACAAAACGTTTCGTTTTTCATGACCCACCTCCCCGTAACGGGTATTTCATCGTGAACTCGGCCGGGTGAAACGACCAGACCGTCGCTCGGTGTGCGCCCTGTTTTCTCGGATCTTCGACCACACGCAGTTTGATGTAGACCTCCTTGCCCAGCACCTGTCGGCCGAATATCCAAACTTCTTTGGTGTCATCCGTGTCGTCCGGTGTCGGACCGGAAGCGTAGTTCTCAGGCTTAAGCCCAAGAAGGATTTCCTTTCGCTCATCCGGTGTGATTCCAAGATCAATGAGCCCCTGTCTGTTCTTATCTCGGTCCCTGACATGCAACGGTTCCAGCATGACACAGCCCTTGAACAGGTTCAGAAAATCGACAACCTCAGCACGAGAAGCCATCGCCTGACCTCATTATCGACATAATACTATCATATAATAGTGTTTTAATCAAGCAAAAACCACTCTTTCGGGACATTTCACGGTATTGAATCAACGTAACATTCCTTTTGTAAACATATTATGAAGATTATAATAAATCATAATCCCGGGTCAGCGGGGTCCCCCTTTCGCGTTTTCTGCGCTCAGGGACCTGCCACACCCAGAAGGAGGAGAATCTGGGCGAACAAACCGAGCGTGCCGATTAGGATCGCCAGGACGGCAAGAAACTTGGCGCCCCTATCGGAGCGAAATACTTCGATTCCCATGGACAAGGCGCCGGCCGCACATGGTAGCCCCAGAAGCGGAACGACTCCGCCAAGGCTCAAAGCAAATGCTGCGAAGGACATCCAGTACGAATCCCTGGAACTCAACCAAACTGGCGGGTGCTTCTGGTGTGTTGTTGGCGGTTCGATCTGCATCAGTATCGAGTACTCCCTGTGACTGCGAATGCACGTGACAAGACGCAATATATCCCGATACCAACGCGAATGCAAGATGGTTTCTCGACCCCGGGCCTGTTTGCGCCGTCGCCAACTTGTCCTAAGCCCCATCGAAGCATTGCCAGCCTTTGGGCATGTACGGTTTCGAGGTGAGCGGGCATTTGGTCCCACGTTCTGCCCTGTAATAATCTGCCCGCTTTCTTCTTCTTCACGTCGCCCCATTGTTTGAAGAAGAAGGGGATACCGTGAAGTTCGCATTGTTCCTTGATGTCCAACACCCATTCTTCACGCATTTCCCGGGCGCCGGGACCCGATTCGCCTTGTTATGTCGTTACGATCACAGGCTTGGGATCTTTCCATCCCAGGAGAGCTTGCGCCAGTTGCCACAGAAGCTGAAGCTGGCCCAATATATGGGGTGCCAGTATTCCTTGTGCTTCTTTATAAACAGTTGTGCCGATCGCAGTGCTTCGGCCCTGGATTTGCCTTTCAGGAGTTGTGTGTAGAATTCCTTCATCAGCAAGTGAGCGGCCTCGTCGTCGATGGACCACAATGTCATGACAACAGCTTCGGCGCCGGCGATGTGTAGAGATCGACGCAGGCCCAGTACGCCTTCTCCTGATACTATTTTGCCATGCCCGGTGTCGCAGGCAGAGAGAACAACGAGTTCCGTACCGCGCAGATCGAGACCGGCAGCCTCCATGGCCGTAAGAATGCCGTCTTCATCGCCGTCGCAGAGTTTGTTGGCTCCAGTCAGTGCTATGCCTGATCTCATCAGGGGGTTTTCGGGATTCGCCACGAGGTCATACGCGACGCCCTTGCCGGTGCGGCTTGGTACACGAACGAGTTCAAACGGTTCGTCGGGGAGAAAGAAACCGTGCGTGGCGAAGTGCAGTATTCTCGGAGTCTTGAGTTTCTTCAGCACTGTCTCGGAAGCTTTGGAGCCTTCCTTGGTTGTCGCATGCGGGATCAGTCCTTTGATCTTCTTCAACTCCACCGCAGTACCGGGTAGCGGCGTTAAGTGGAACCGCTTGAGATCTTTGGATCGCCTTGCGATGATTTCGCCGCCTGCGCCCGGAGCCCCGGATTCGTAGTTCGGGTTTCCGAACAGAACCACGCCTTGCCGCTTGCTGCGCTTGAACTTCGCCATCTTGATCACGTCCCGAGCGCTCGACACAAATACAATCGCGTGACGATCTATCAGATAATCCCTCCCACCAGCCTTGATGCCCGCGAACGGGACTGTGTGAAGTGTCGAATCCGGAGAGATGATAAGTGTTTTCTTGCCCTTGAGTTGATCCTCAACCGGTTTGATAAGCAGACGGTACAGTTCAGGGGAGTAGTCGTCACGCACAGGATGTCCCTTTGCGGCCAGGAACTGATTATACGCCGAGATATATGCGTCAATTCGTTGCGCAGGTCCCAGATCTATCCATTGTCCGCATCCTGAGCGAGTGATCGGACACACGGCGTAGTGCTGCGGAATAGTGTATCTCTTCGCTTTCGGGACCTTGCCGTTGTGTGGCCGGAAACGAATGTACTCAAGCAGCACGGCATCTTTCGGCAGGGCGATGCACACTTGTTTGGAGGTTGCCGCCGGGCCCATCCCGTGAATATCCGCGGTGTAGCGGCTTAGTTTGCGCTGCAGCACCTGTTCTCTTTCGGTCATCCGGCGAAGGGCTTTTCCGTCGTGTCCTCTGGTTCCCAGGCTGACTCTGGTGAGTTTCTTTCGTATCGCCAGAAGTTCGTCGAAGTCCGCCTTGGCCTGGCCCTTGAGCGACGTCCGTGCATGGGCGTAACTGACGGCCAGTGCGTCGGCGGCCAGACCTTTGCGTTGTAGAACGGTGTCCAGGGCAAGCTGACCGGCTTCTTTATTCTTGGGCGCTTTCTGGACACCAAGCCAGACGGCAAAGTTTGTCTTTCCCTCAATCTTTCGGAGATACAACAGTTTCTGTTGTTCGTTACCGGCCCCCATCATGCTCCGTAGAATGCCGTCGTAAGTTTGGTTGGCTCGTTTCACATAGGAAACTGCGGATGCAACATCATCCTGTGTCGCTTTCACCACGGCAAGGTTCACCAAGGTGTTTGCGTAGAAGGGATGGCCGGTCCCGAAACCTTTTTCCGCGGCCTGAAGCGAGTCAGACAGCATTTTTTCAGCCCCCTTGTAGTCACCAGTCCTGCCCAATAACCATCCCATATCATTGTAGAGCATCTTCACCATCCGATGTGATGGTCCGAATTTTGCCTTGTAGGAATCGATGGCTTTCTGCAGATAAGTTTTCGCGGTGGCGTAGTCGCCAATCTCCGAGTAGACCCCGGAGATGTTGGCCAGAACAAGGGCCGTTGACGGATGCTTCTTTCCATAAATACTTTCGGTCAAACGCAAGCACATGTTGTACTGGATAATGGCGCGCTTGAATCTGCCTGCATGTTTCAATATCCGTGCCATCGACCCGTACAGCTGACTCACATGAAGGTAGTTTTTTTGCGGTACGGTTTGGTATAGCTTGGCCGCATGCGCCAGATTCTTTGCAGCTCCGCTGTAATCGCCTCTGCGGTCCAGGTATTCCCCGATTTTCTGGTATGCGAGCGAAACACGATGATCTGTGGTGGGGAAGTTCTTCTCGAAAATCCTCTTGACCTCGAAGAAGGCGGCCTCAGCTTTCGGGTAGACTCCCATATGTTCGTAGAGCGACGCCAACACAAGCAACGCATCGGCCACTTTGGGGTGATCGGCGCTATAGAGGCTTTTTTTCAGCGTGTATGACTCTTGCACCAACTTGTATCCTTCGGCGGCCTTACCGGAATGATAGAGCATTGTCCCCATCTTCTGGAGGACGATTGCATATGCGATGTTCCGCTTTCCAAGATCCCGGACCACAATACTACGCGCTCTTTCAAGGGAACTCCGCTCCTTGTCATACTCCTGGCATAAATTATAGAGATCTGAAAGTCCAAACAGCGTCCGACAAATGGCTGGATTAGTAGGATTGTGCTTCTCTAAGAGATCCACCAGACGTTCCCCCTCACGAATTGCGCCCGGAATGTCTGCCGACTGGCGTGCGCCTTCATAGCGTCTTGCTGTGTTCCGAATATCTGTTTCCAGTTGTATCTTAGCTGCGTCGGCTGCCTCGGTAGCGACGGGTATAAGAGACAAGTGAAGAAGGACAACCACACAAACACCGACAAACATGCTGATCTTGTGCGTCAATAGCTTCGATAGTGGTTTTGGCATTGTAGAACTCCCTTGTAGCAACAATTGTGTGGCGCCGGCTACGCCGATATTCCCACCCGGGATAGTCTCCCAGAGTAGATGCTCGCACCAACCATAACACATAACGTTCCCTGCATGCAACAACAGCTTACTATGGTTTGTAGTATTTCAGCACAGATCACATTCGCGATCTCGATTTTCCCTGTGCCTCTGTGCCTCTGTGTGGTATTTCATACCATGCTTCAGGCCTTCAGGAGAATTAATATGTGGCGAACAACTGCTCTTATTCTGCTGGTTCTTTGTGGGGCGGCTTTTGGTGGGACTGCTGAGCTTGCGATTACGGCCGACGTTGGGATATGTGCTCATCCCAGGGAGGTGGCGCTTAATACCGGGGGCAGCGGGCGGGTGCGTGTTAAGGGCGATCAGCATTACTATCTGTTCGACTTCGATGTGCGGGGGATCAGAGAGAATCGGATCACGTCCGCTACTTTGCATCTGAAACTCGCCAATGGGCGGATTCGGCGGGCGGCGGTATGCACCGTGCCTGTTGGCTGGGTTGAGGGCACCGCCGGCGGTAAGGCACAAAACGGTTCGTCCTGTTTTACTCATGTTAAGTACCCCAAAACTCCGTGGGCGCCCGGCGGCGGGACGGTGATGGATGCTACTTTCAATTCGCCCGACATGATGTGGCGCCCCGCGAGTGTCGAGACGGGTGCGGATCGGTGGATGAAAATCAGGGTCGATCCGAAACTCGTCCAGGCCGTCGCGGCCGGGCTGTCGCACGGGCTGATACTGTCCAGCGAGACCGGGCAGACGCGCGAGAATCATGATGTGTTTACTCGCGAGCAGGGCAACGCCAAACCGTACTTGACGGTCACATGCTTCCCGCCGCTGCCCAAGCCGATCCCGCCGCGCCCGCCGGTCAAGGCGAGCCCCTGCGCCCACGGTGCGGGGTTCAAGACCGGCGCGATATCCGTGATCGCCGGCCTGCCGAGCGGGATGTTCGCAAACAAGATTACTCTGTCCGAAAAAGCGGGCGGTCAGTTTCCGGTCGCTGCTGAAAGGATTGAATTTCACGGTAAGGAAGTGATCTTTGAAGGGCTCAAACCGGGCGGGAAGTATTTCGTCAGCGTCATCTCGCCGATGAAAACGGGCGGATCGGCACATACTGCCAAGCCGCAAGCGGTTACCGCCTCGGCGGCGCTGGTTGCTCCGAAGGCGGTTAAGCTTCCGGCTGCGGAGAAATTGCGGAGCGTCGAGAACGCCGGTTGGCGGTTGGTTCCGCTGCCTGTTACTGCTCGGGTGCCGATAGGAGCGGCCCCGGCGGGTGGTGAGATTGACGTTCCGCACACGGCGCGTGGCGCGTGGGTCGGTCTGCAGGTGGCGATCTGTCCGCCGAAAGGCATCGCGGACGACATTTCCATCGACATCCGACCGCCGTGGTATCATCGCCCGATGGAGATGCGGGTGGCGCCGCTAAGCCCCGCCCGCGTCTATCGCGTGTGGTCCGTGTCGAAAGATGGAAATGGGAAAAACTTCGGCGAGGTTCTCGTCCCGTTGGGCGAGGGTGAGAAGTTTTCGATCCCGTGGCGGGCCAATGGCGTTGCGGACCAGAAGTGTCAGACGGTTTTCGTTGACATCTGGGTACACGCCGAATCGCGGCCGGGGATTTATAAGAGCAAGTTGACGGTCACCCGCGGCGGCAAGGAGGTCGCGGCGCTGCCGCTGAAAGTCAACGTGGCGCCGGCGGTGCTGGGCGATTCGTTCAGTATCGCCGGGGATATGAACACGTACTCATCACCGGCGCGGGCGATGGGGGTTCGCAGTTCTGACGCCGCGGCGTATCTAGACGCTGAGCGGAAGTATTACCGCCTGGCGCACTCGCATCGCATGACGCTGAACGTGCTTCCGTATTCCCAGGATGGGTCGATATGGTGGCGCGGGGCGCCGAAGATTACCGGGCGCGGCGCCGCCTGCAAGGTAAGCGACTGGAGCGAGTGGGACGAGCGCTTCGGTCCGCTGCTGGACGGGTCGGCGTTCTCGTTCAAAAACGGTTATGTGGGACCGGGGGCGGGGGTCCCGCTGCGTCATATCTACCTGCCGTTTCACGAGAACTGGCCCTCGGCGCTGGCGAAGAACTTCAAGCCCTGGCCCCCTCCGCGCGACTACCAGAAGATGCTTGCGTGGACGGCCGACCTGCCCCCGATCGCCAAATCCCTGAGCCCCGAAGTGGCCGCGGCGTGGATAAGCGTGCTGCAGCAGTTCAAGAAGCATCTCGGCGTCAAAGGCTGGACGAAGACGCAGTACCAGGTGTACCTCAACAACAAATACTACTTCCGCCGCGACGGCGGGCGGGGGGTGAGCCTGTGGCTGCTGGACGAGCCGATGGCGCCCGACGACTTTCTGGCGCTGCGTCATTTCGCCCGGATGACCGCCAAAACCGCACTCCTCAGCTCGCCGGCGGTGGTGCAGTTCCGCCTCGACATATCGCGCCCGACGCATCAGCGGGACTGGCTGGACGGTCTGGTCGATCTGAATGTTTGTGCGGACCAACTTTATTCGCAGCGCCGCCTGATCGCCCGGCGGAAGCGCGTATTTGACGAGGAGTACTGGAATTACCGCATGCCGCCATCGTTCGCCGCCGACAACATCGGCTGGGCGGTCTGGCCGGTGCGGAGCTTCTGCTGGGGCGCCACGGGCACGATACCGTGGCAGACAATCGCCTCCGATGGCGATCTGCAACAGGCTGATGAAACTGCACTTATGTATCCCGGGCGGAAATTCGGCATGGATGGGCCTCTGGCGTCGATACGGATGAAGGCGTGGCGCCAGGGGCTCCAGGACGCCGAACTGTTGCAGATACTCAGCAAGCAGCGTGGTTTCAACGACTTGCAGTTACGGGCGTTTGTGGCGGCTGCGTGCGGGCTGGAAGGCTGGGAAGGGGGGATGGACCCTGCCGCCGCCGCCCCGATCGTCACGTTCGCGGGCGTGAGCGATGACAAATTGTCAACACTCCGCCGCGCAACGCTTGCCGCTCTTACCGGCGTGGCCGCCACGGCGAAAAATTGAGCGCTGGCGATGTCACAGTTCCCACAGGTGTGACATACCCCGACACGCCGCCCGCCCGCCGCAGGAATCACCATAACGCAATCATCGACAAGGGGTTATGTTGGCATCGTATCCATAGGGGACGCCAGGGGTTACATGTCGCACCCCCGAAAATTGTGAACCAATTGTGACACCCCGCCGGGATGCGGATTACAGTTCGCTTTTGAGTTTGCGGAGGAAGTCCAGGGCCGCCATTGGCGTCATATTGTCGAGGTCGGCGCCCTTGATGTCGCCCGCTATGCGAGTGGCGGGATCGGCGAAGAGTTGCATTTGAGCGGCCGCCGCTTGGGCTCGTTTGGCCAGTTCGGGCATGTTCAGACCGCTTGCGACGCTGGCCTGGAGTTGGGGGAGGAGGGCTTTGGCGCGGTCGATCGCCTCTTTGGGCACGCCGGCGAGCCTGGCGACGTGTACTCCGTAGCTCTGGTCGGTACCGCCCTTTACGATCTTGTGGAGGAAGACGACCTCGTCTGCCCACTCGCGTACTGTGACGTTGAGGTTGGTCGTACCGTCCAGGAGTTCTTCGAGTTGGGTCAGTTCGTGGTAGTGCGTCGCAAACAGCGTTCTGCACTTGATATGCAGCGCGATGTACTCGCAGATCGCCCACGCCAGCGCCAGCCCGTCGCACGTGGAGGTCCCTCGCCCGACCTCGTCGAGTATCACCAGCGAGCGGGCGGTGGCGTTGTTGAGGATGTTGGCGGTCTCGACCATCTCGAGCATGAACGTGCTCAGGCCGCGGGTCAACTCGTCGGCGGCCCCGACTCGCGTGAATATACGATCGGTCAGGCCGATGAGGGCCTCGCCGGCGGGTATGAAGCTGCCCGTCTGCGCCATCAGCACCAGCAGGGCGACCTGGCGGATGTAGGTGCTCTTACCGGCCATGTTCGGTCCGGTGATGATCAGCAGGCGGTCGTCGCGCGCCTGCATCTCGACGTCGTTTGGCACGAACTGTTCGCGGAGCTGCTGGTCGAGCACCGGATGCCTCCCGCCGACGATGTTGAGGATATTGTCCTGCGTGATTGTCGGGCGGTTATATCCGCGTTCGACGGCCAGTTGCGCCAGTCCGCACAGGACGTCTAGTCCGGACAGTGCGGCTGCGGCAGCCTGGAAGCCGGCGATGTGCTCGCACAGCGCACGCCGGACTTCCTCGAATAGCTGCTGTTCGAGCGTCCTGGCGCGCTCGGATGCCCCGAGCACTTCGGTCTCGTACTTTTTGAGTTCGTCGGTGATATATCGCTCGGCGTTTTTGAGGGTCTGCTTGCGGTGGTATTCGGGCGGGGCCTTGTCGCGGTTGGCGTGGCTCAGTTCGATGTAGTATCCGAATACCTTGTTATATCCCACCTTGAGATTCGATATCCCCAGCGCCTTTGCCTGGGCGGACTGGTATTGCGCCAGCCAGCTCTTACCGTCCGATCCGATCCGTCTGAGGCGGTCGAGTTCCTCGTGGTATCCGTCCCTGATCACCCCGCCGTCGCGCAGAACATTGGGGCAGTCCGGATCGATAGCCGTCTCGATCACGTCGCCGGGTTCGTCCAGGCCAAGCAGACACGGGCTCATCTGCGATATCAATTCCGACGCGCACCCGCCGATCAGTTCGGCGAGCCTCGGCAGGATCGCGAGGGTCTGGCCGAGGGCGACCAGTTCCCGCGGGCGGACGCGGCACATCGCTATGTTGCTGGCGATGCGGTCGATCTGTGCCGTTTGCGACAGCAGCTCACGGATGTCCGCCAGGCGCCGCCGATCGGTGGTGAGTTCTTCAACGGCGTCCTGGCGCGCGACGATATCGCTGTATCGCGTCAGCGGGAAAGTCAACCACCTCTCCAGCAGGCGTGCGCCCATGCCCGTTGACGTCCGGTCCAGGCACGCCAGCAGCGATCCCGCGCGATGATTCGACCGCAGCGTCCGCGTTATCTCCAGGCATCGCAGCGTGTTCCCGTCGATCACCATGTGCCCGGCCCGGTCGAACTTCCGCAGCGAGCTTATGTGTCCCAGCGCGGTCTTCTGCGTCTCGCGGAGGTATTCGATTATCGCGCCGGCCGCCGAGATAGATTCGTCCCAACCGTCGAAACCGAACCCCTCGAGCGTTGCGGTTTTGAAGTGGTCTTTCAGGGCCTCGCTCGCGGCGTGCGCGTCAAACGCCCACGGCGGGCGGCTGGACGCCGAGGCGCCGGTGCATTGCGCCAGCGCCTCGCGGAACTCTCGCGTGTCCAGCGACGAGCCTTCCGCCACGAGAACTTCCGCCGGTCGAATGCGGACTATCTCGTCGAGCACGTGGTCCGCCGGCGCGATCATGGCTGAGAACGCCCCGCTGGACAGTTCCACCCACGCCACGCCCGCTTGCGCCTCGCCGCCCTTGGGCGCCTTGCCGATAAAAACGGCCACCAGGTAGTTGCCCTCTCGCTGCTCCAGGAGCGTCTCGTCGGTGAGCGTACCGGGCGTCACCAGGCGGGTCACGTCGCGCTTGACCACGCCTTTTGCTTCCCTGGCGTCTTCGACCTGTTCGCAGATCGCGACTCTGTGTCCCGCCCTTATAAGGCGAGCGAGATAGCTGTCCAGCGCGTGATAGGGGATCCCCGCCAGCGGGATCGCCGCGTCGCCTTTGGACCGGCTGGTCAGCGCCAGTCCGAGTTCTCGCGAGGCGATTTTCGCATCCTCGTAGAACATCTCGTAGAAGTCGCCCATGCGGAAGAAGAGGATGTAGTCGGGGTACTGCTCCTTGAAGCAGCGGTACTGCCGCATTGCGGGCGTCTGGCTCGGAGGTTTTTTTGCATTTGCCGCCACGATGCGTCAGATGATACGCGAACGCGCCCGCGCGGGCAACAGTGTGGCCGCCAAGAGCGCGTTTAACAAAGACCGCCCGCAGTGCCGGAGCATCGTCCGCGGACGTTTCGGGCCGGTGGCGTCAATGGGGAAATGGGGTTTTAGTGCCCGGGCTTAAGCTTCCCGAAGCCTGGCGTCCGGCTGCATCATTCGGTCAATTGCCTGATCCATCCCGTTGGATTTATGACGAGGAGTTGTTTGTTCTCGATCTTGCGGGCGATACGGCAGACGAGGATGCGCCGGTCGGCGTCGACGCGGGAGATCATGTCTTGTATTATGGGAATCCATTCCCAGATTGCAAGATTTATCTTCGGGCCGCCAATCCAGGGTGTGCGACATTAAAAGGTGGCAGATTATAATGGCCCGTAGTTAAGAGGAAGACAAGGACAGCGGCGAAACCAGATGGGGATTTTTGGATTATTGGATTACATGGATTAACGGCAAGATTTTGGTAACGACAAGTCT
>JADHXQ010000143.1 GCA_016782885.1 Phycisphaerae bacterium
GGCCGATTCGCCCGACGCCGGAGCCGTTGAGTACGCCTATTCCCTGCTGGCCGCCGACGCCGGTATCGACATGCCGACAACGCGACTGTTCGAGACCGCCGAGGGCGAGAGATTCTTCGGCGTCAAGCGGTTCGACCGCGATGGGAACAGGCGCATCCACATCCACACATTCGGCAACCTGATCCAGGCGAACTTTCGCATCCCGTCAGCCGACTACGCCGACCTGCTGAAGGCCGTATCGCTGCTGACGCGAAACCACCAGGACGTGCTGCGCGCATATCGGCGCATGGTTTTCAACGTGCTGGCCCACAACCGCGACGATCACGTCAAGAACTTCGCCTTCATCCTGGACGATGCCGCCGGCGAGTGGACGCTGTCGCCGGCCTACGACCTGACCCGCACGCCCGGACCGGGCGGCGAGCACACAATGACGCTTGCCGGCGAGGGCAAAAAACCCGACCGCTCGCATATGGACCAACTCGCCCGACAAGCCGACATCTCTCAAAAAGACGCCGACCAAATCTTCAACGAAGTCCAATCCGCCATAACAAACTGGCCCGCCCACGCCGCAAAAGCAGGCGTATCACCAACCAACATCGACTGCATCGCCCGGCATATACTGGGCAAGAGTTAGTCATGGCTATGAACTCACAGATTGAATGGACCCAGTCCACGTGGAATCCGGTTACCGGTTGCACGAAGATCAGTGAGGGATGCGCCAACTGCTACGCCGAGCGAATGGCCAAACGTTTGCACGCAATGGGGCAGGCCAATTACACCAATGGTTTCAACGTAACCATGCACCCGCATGTTCTGGAGCATCCGCTCAAATGGAAGAAGCCGCAGACGATCTTCGTCAACTCCATGAGCGATCTGTTCCACGACGACGTTCCGCTGGAGTTCATCCAACAGATATTCGACGTAATGACCCGCGCAAGCCGGCACACATTCCAGATCCTGACCAAACGCGCCGAGCGTCTAGCCGATCTTGCGCCACTGCTGAACTGGCCGGAAAACGTCTGGATGGGCGTGACGGTGGAAAACGCCGCCTGCACCGGCCGCATTGACGACCTCAGGCGCGTGTCCGCAGCCACACGTTTTCTGTCTCTCGAACCGCTCCTCGGCCCGCTGCCGAACCTGGACCTCGAAGGCATTGACTGGGTGATCGTCGGCGGCGAGTCCGGCCCGGGTGCGCGACCGATGGCCGAGCCATGGGCGAAAGACCTCCGCGACCAGTGCCGACGCGCCCGCGTGCCATTCTTCTTCAAGCAATGGGGCGGCAAGAACAAGAAAAAGGCCGGCCGCATACTGGACGGTCAAACATGGGACCAGATGCCGGAGCGCTCGTACTGCGCGGCGCACTGATATCGTTCGGCTGGCATATCAGAAGGTCGCGTTCTAGAATGGATTTATGGACTCGACTGGTTTACCCACTTTCAACGTTCCTCCAGAACTACTCGGGCCGACGAAGCGTCATCGTCTCCAAGACATCCTGATCGGATCCGAAGGTAAGACCTATGCACTGGGCTGGATTCTCTTTGGGAAGAAGGATCAATCGTTGTATTTCCACCGGCGAGGCCGATCGCCTGTCACCGAGATGGGCATTGCCGTAAAGAAGGAGGACAAGCTCATTACGACGCAGTCGGTCGATGTCTCATCTCTGCCACTTGAATCGCGAGTGGGCATCCACCTTTCTCTGCACCCGAGCGGGGAGGTCCACGTTAAGAGCGGAAATGGACACAGGCTCTGTGTGGGGAGTATCGGCCCCTGGCTACCCGTTCAGCAGATCTTTACTTTCGCCCACGTGTTCACAGAACCCCTCGCCTTTTTGCCAGAGGCTGACAATGTCAAGCAGCCTGTGCAGATGGTTCAGGTTGGTGATCCCAAGAAGTCGCTGAGGCTGGACATTATCGTGGTGCCGCTCAATGAGGATCACGGCATGGCACACGTACCGTTCATGGTCTCAACCATCTTCCTTGGGCTGTCACCTCGATATGCCGTACTCATCAATGCGCATTTGTTATCCCCGTGTGAACCGCGCATTTACTTCCTGAGCAGAACATGATTGCAGGATCCCGATTCCCTCTGGTCGACTGCCAGAGTGGTGTTGACGAGACATAAGAAGAAAACGCTTGCAGTCGCGTTGATTTCCAGCGATCATGCTCATGTAGAAAAAAATGCCTATAAACCGTATGATGCATACAAGGATGGTGATTGCACATGCCTCGCACCAAGAGACTTCATGGCAGACGTGTGTTTCACACATCCCTCGGTTCTGTTCTTCACGGTGATTCTCTGAAGGTCCTTCCTAGTCGGATTGCCCCAGAATCCGTTGATCTAGTCGTTACCAGTCCCCCATTCGGCCTCGTCCGGAAGAAAGACTATGGCAACGTTGATGCCGAGGACTACGTTGCTTGGTTCGAACCTTTTGGCAAGGAGTTCCTTCGTATACTGAAGCCATCAGGGTCGTTGGTTATAGGCATTGGCGGAGCATGGATATCTGGTCAGCCAACGAGAGGCCATTCGCAAGTCGGATTTGCTGCCGAATTAGTGATAACACAGAAACATATCTGGAATATGGGTATGGGATCGGATCGTGGCACTGTAGTTTGAGGCATTGGGGATATGCGTGGACTAAGGCTACTGCGGAAGAAATGGGACGGGCGACTAGGGGCATTAGTTCGAAATGCCAGATCAGAGCTTCTGATTTCGTCGCCGTATGTTTCGCAAAGAGGCGTCGAGTTGCTGCTGTCACATCTCTCTCCTTTTCAGAAGCAAACAGTCCGCCTCACGATGCTCACCAATCTCTCGCCGGGCAACGTCTGTCAAGGATCTACTGATCCTACAGCACTGAAAGCATTAGAAACAAACTCGGTAAGCATTAGTCTCTATCACCTCCCTCGCCTGCATGCAAAAGCATACATTGCAGACGATACCGCTGCGATTGTCACGTCAGCTAATCTAACAGCGGGTGGTTTGTTCGTGAACTACGAATACGGGTGTGAGATTACGCAGCAAGTTACCGTTGGCCTCATTCGTCAGGATATCAACGCGTATGCAGAACTTGGAGCGCCCGTAACAACAGAGGAATTGAACAAGTACTGTGAAGTTGCAGGAGAGGTTCGTGCCGCCTTTCGCAGTCGTTTGGCTAGAGCAAGTCGGGCAGCAATAACACGTTTTGATCGTGCGTTTGGTGTTGCAGCGGATGAACTACTCCGACTAAGACTAGCGGGTGGAGCCACGCACACCGTGTTCGCCAAGACGATTCTGTACTTGCTTCAACGCGATGGAGCACTAGAAACGGTCGAAATGCATCCATTGATACAAGCAATCCATCCTGATCTCTGTGACGATACGGTAGATCGTGTAATAGATGGGAAGCGGTTCGGGAAGAAGTGGAAACATGCGGTCAGGACGGCGCAGCAACAACTCAAGAAAAGGAACTTGATCGAGTTGAGCGGGACGAAGTGGTCTCTAGTTCATGAAGCTGCTCAATAGGAAGAAGTGATGAGAGGCAAAGCAACGTGTGAAGGTTGCGGCGGAAGCGGTATCCGTGCTCCTGCGCATCCATCCTGCAGGATTCAGATGCCAGGAACGACTTGGATCGTCGTCGAGAAGTGCGACACGTGTGATCGATTTACAGATGATCTCGATGCTGCCTTGGCCAGTTTCCGCATTGCTGGAATGTTCAAGTGTGGTTCAGGCGGAGAACATGCACTGACAGACGCACGATCCAGTATCCGAGCGACCACGTGAAAAACGGGATAACGTTGGGTCCCACTTACCACAGGGCGTATGATCGAGGGTTGCTCTTCATAGACACAGACTACTGTGTTAGGCTGAGTCAAGCCAAGATTGACGAGTTGGAGCGCCAGCATCTTTTGGGAGGGCTTCCTGAGTTTCGGAGATTGGAGGGACAGCGAATAATCCTCCCGGCCAATACGTTACTGCAACCCTCCCGAGAGTACTTGCAGCAGGCTAATGCCCTGAGAGACGCGGTCTGATTTCGGTGGGAGTCCGGGGTCAGCCCTGAATGGGGTGGATCCAGGTTACCGTCACGTTCGGACTTCGGCGTTTAGGGTTTTGGCGAAGGCTTTTACTACTGTTTGGATTTCTTCGTCGACCTGTTCGCTTCTCAGCGTTCCTTCGCTGGACTGGTAGACTGCTGTCAGTGTGACGCTTTTGCGGCCGGCGGGGATGGGCTTTCCGCGGTAGGTTGTTACGTATTGCACATCCGTGCGGAGGGGTTGGTCTATGGCGGTCAGGACTTCCTGGACCTGGGACCATGTTGTTTCCTCGTCGACTACCAGGGACAGGTCGCGGCGGATGGCTGGGAAGCGGGCAACCGTCTTGTACGTGCGTTCGAGATTCGCGCAGCTTCTTAGTACGTCCATTCGCAGGCGGGCGGCCGCTATGGGGCGCTCGAGACTGTAATACTTCAACACGTCGGCGGAGATCTGTCCGATTGCGCCGATTGGATTGGCGTCGAGAAAGATATCGGCGGCGGCTTGCGGGTCCATGCCCGGCTGGGCGGAGGGTTTGAGTTCCATCAGCGCCCCGGTCGCGATCTGCTCGCAGAGGGCTTCGACCGCCCCGCGGAGGTCGCGGAGGTCGCCGCTGGAGACCATGGCGAGTTCCACGTATTCGTTTGGGAGCCCATCGCCGCCCTTGGGCGGGAAAACGGCGGCTAGTTCGTAGAGGCTTATGTCGGAGGCCCCGGCGTCCTGGTTGGATTTGCAGGCGGCTAGGAGGCTCGGCAGGAGGGTCGGGCGGAGCGCGTTGTTGGTTTTGCGGGTGAGCGTGTCGGCGCAGACCGGGTCGCTGACGCCGAAGAGTGCTGCTTCTTCGGCGTCGATGTAGGTGAACGTGACGGCTTCATCGAAGCCCGACGCCGCCATCACCAGCGCGATGTCCCTGCGTATCTTCTGTTCGTCGTCGAGGCCGACCACTTCGTGAGCGATCTTGGTCGACAGCGGGATCTTGTCGTATCCGACTATGCGGGCGACCTCTTCGATGAGGTCGGCTTCCCGGCGGAGGTCGGCGCGGTAGGGCGGGATGGTGCAGGTGATGGTGTCTCCGTCGAGCTGCGCCGCCAGGCCGAGGCGGTCGAGAATGGCGGCCTGCTCGTCGGCGGGGATGTCGAATCCGAGCAGTGCGCAGCATCGCGCCGGGCGGAGGGTGACTGTGGGCGCTTCGTACGGATTGGCCCAGACGTCGACTGCGCCGCCGGCCAATTCGCCACCGGCGAGTTGGACTATCATCTGACAGGCGCGCCGCGAGGCTTCATCGACGCCGACGGGGTCCACGCCGCGCTCGAAGCGGAAGTTGCTCTCGCTCATCAGGGCGAGCCTGCGGGAGGTGTGGCGGATGTTCAGCGGATCGAACTGCGCCGACTCCAGCAGGATGTTGACCGTCTGGTCGGACACTTCGGTATCCAGGCCGCCCATGACGCCCGCGATGGCCACCGGCTTGACCGCGTCGGCGATCACCAGCATCGATTCGTCCAGGTCGCAGGTGGTTTCGTCAATGCTCACCATCCGCTCGCCGCCCTTTGCCCGGCGGACGACGATGCGATTCTCCGCCAGTTTGTCGTAGTCGAACGCGTGAAGCGGCTGGGAGTATTCCATCAGGATGTAGTTCGTCACGTCGACGATGTTGTTAATGCTCCGCATTCCGATCGCTTCGAGCCGTTCGACCAGCCACTCGGGGCTCGGACCCACCTTCACGCCGCGGATCACCCGGGCGCTGTAGCGGCCGCAGAGGTCCGGGGCCTGGACGTCGACTTTCGTAAGCTCAGCCGCCTGCCCGGATGTCGGGATGTCGCCCAGCACCGGCGGGGTGAACTTCTTGCCCGTGGCGACGGAAAGTTCGCGGGCTACGCCGATGTGTCCGAGGCAGTCGGGCCGGTTTGAGGTCACTTCCAGATCGAGCACGAGGTCGGTTGGCGTTTCGCTGGTCCCTTCATGGTTCAGGCCGATGCGCGTAAAAAGCTGCTCCAACTCGGCGGTAGGCATGGCGACTTCAACGTAATCCGTAAGCCAGTTCAGTGATATATTCATGGGGAACATGGTAGCGGACGGCTTGGCAGTTGGCAACGGCCAACTGCCATCTGCCAATTGCCACGCCGTTAAAGTATAATCGCGGGTATGGGTCAAGATGATGGGAATGAATGTCAATACGCTCGGCTGATGGACGCCGCGATCGAACAGGCGCTTGCCGCCCGTGACGCCGGCGACGTGCCGATCGGCGCGGTGATCGTTCGCGACTCCGACGGTGAAATAATTTCAGCCGCCCACAACCGGCGGATAATCGACGCCGACCCGACCGCCCACGCGGAAATGCTGGCGATCCGGGCCGCGGCGGCGTCAGTCGGCGACTGGCGCCTGGGCGGATGCACGATGGTGGTGACGCTCGAACCGTGCTGCATGTGCGCCGGGGCGATCGTGCTGGCGAGGATGGACCGCGTGGTCTACGGCGCCGCGGACCCCAAAGCCGGGGCCGTAACCACACTCCACCAACTCTGCAGCGACCCGAGACTAAACCACCGCTGCGATATTGTCGCAGGCGTCCAGGCCGCCAAATGCGGACAACTCCTGACCGATTTCTTCCAGGCCCAAAGAGCGGCAGGGAAGAAGTAGCGCTCGATGCCCTCGGTCGTTCTACTTTTTGTCGATAACTGCCGTTCCGGATGGACTGGTTGCCCACTTTTTGTAGGCTTTTTCGATCCGGTCGCGTTGGACGTGTCCGTCCCAGACGGCCAGTCCGTATTGCAGCGTCAGTGGTTTGTCAGCCGACATGGTTAGTGGTTTTTTGCTGAGGTTCATTGTGGCTGAGAGGTAGGCGAACGGTCTGGTCATGGTGAACCACGCGGCTGGATGGCGCGGGTTGCCTGGATGGTCGAACATCGCCACCGTCACCGCTTTTCCGTCGGCCTTGGCGAAGTAGGCGCACCACGTTGCGGGGGTGAGTTTTTCGGTTCCCCGCACGACCTTTCCATCCTTTCCGGTCGCGTTGTCGAAGCGCCCGCCGGTGTCCATCGAAGGTACAAAACGCATGCCCAGCCCGAAGTAGTGTGCGCCGGTGAGCCTGGCTGTTTTCTTTCCGGGCGGAAGCGCCAACCTCGACCGCCAGGTCAGCATCGACGCGCCGGCGGTGTCGCGGCCGTGCATTTCGATCGTTCGCCGCTCGGTCAGCAGGACCCCGCGGGGCTTTGGCGCGACCCAGTCAAGCAGTTCGGTGAAGCCCGTCCGAAGCCCGCCGCCGCTCCGTTTGTCCCGCACGCCGGTAAACGACCGGTGGACCTGCCGCCCGTTGGACTTCCTCTCTTCCCAGAAGTTCACGCCGTCGACGGCCACCGCGAACATCAGCGCGTGGTGATGGAGGTGGTCGCTCGGCGCTTCGCGCAGAATTCCGACGCCATTGGGCGAGACGATCTGGCGGAGGTAGGGTTTGAACGGCACGCCGCGATAGTTATACCGCAGGCGCTCGGAATCGCCGGTGTAAACCGAAACGGCGTTGTCCCCGGTGACGACCCGCATGGTGTTCCCGGCGGGTTTCGCATCCGGTTTGCCGGCAGCAAGCGCGACAACAACCGCCGACAGCGTCACAGCCGCGATCGAGCTTATGATTTGGTGTACGTTCACTGTTGAATCTCCTGTTTCGACTTTTGTGTGTCGCACACGCGGAGGACCGTTTCGCCCGGTAGTTTCTTCAAAACGCCTTGCCCGCCCCGCACGTTTAGAACGCGCATCGCAGCGATGCGTAGATGTTGGAGTTTCTTTCAAATTGCCCGAAGAACGTGTGGTCGTCTTTTCCGACAAAGACGTTCCCGCCGACTTCCACCGTCCAGTGATCGTCGATCTTGTACCTGATATTGGGGCGCATGTAGGCGTCGGCGTCGGTGGGGCTGTAGTAGGTGAACATGCCTAGCGTCAGGTTCTGGTTCAGCAGTTGTTTTGTCAGGCGGACGGTGACAACGTGCCGGTCGCGATCTGCGGCGTTGCTTCCACCAGGGAGCGTCCGCTTGTACGCGCCGTAATCCTGCATGAGTTCGACGTAGTATTGGACGCCGAGCGTCAGTTCGGGGGCTATTTCCGGCAGGTCCGTTTCGATAATGGCGTCCTGTCCGGCGCGTCGGCCAAGTGTCGTGTTGAAGTAGCTGATCCGCCGCCCCGAGATGAACCGGCTGGGGTTGAATCGAGGCATGTACACCAGGTCGAGGTTCGCGATGTCGCCGAAGAGGCTCACTTTCATCGCGTCGGCGGGCGCCTTGAGGTATTCAAGGTCCCGTCCGATGAAAAAGGCCCGCCAATCCTTGGGGAAAAGGTCGTTGACGAACAGCAGGTCGCCCGTGCCCCAGGTCAGTATCTGCCTTCCGACCTTAACGTCCATCCATTTTGGCCGGCGAGAACCGCCCCGACAGTTCGCGGAGGTCGAACCATCCGGTCCCTCGCACCAGGTCCACGTTGGACATGCGGTTGTCGACCTGGTCGTACAGGAAGTCGCCGGTATACTTGAGCGTCACGCCTCGCAGAGTCTTCTCCCACTCCAACTGCAGGCGCGTCTCGCCGATGGATGCATCCTTCTCGCGGCGGTCGGCCTGCGTGCGGACGCCGCCTCGGACCTCCCAGAAACCGTTGATGTCCAGCTCCTCCATGACATCCAGGAAGCCCTTTCCCCCGACCGGTTCGGACTTCTCGACCTTCTCCTTCCGATCACCGTCGCCCAGGCCCGGAGGCAGATCGGGCTCGCTGTCTTTCAAACCGCCGGGGAGGTCCGGTTCGTCCCGCGGCCTGGTGGCCGGTTCGCCCAGCCCTTCGGGCAGGTCGGGCTCCTCCCGCCCCAGCGCCGCCATGCAGGCGGTCAGGAGGATAATCACCAGCCCCGCCGCAGTTAAGAAATTTCGGTTATTCATCAATCTCGCAAGTGTTCCCGCGGCGGGCGGCGGAGGTATCTTTCGGTGAAGATGTCTTCGTCCAGGCCGATATCATACTTCACGTCGGAGTATTCTATATCGGTATACCTGCCGGTGCGCAGGTCGGTCATGCGGGACTTCGTGACGGTCCAATGGCCCTGTATCCGCTTGACGGCGGTCGCCTGATACCGGCGGTAAGGCTTTCCCTTATTGTCGTAGTACTCGTTCTTGATGACAAGAAACGTCTTCTTGTGGATCCAGGTTGTATAACGGGCGAATTCGACCTTTTTGGGGTCCTTCGGCGTGTTCTTCAGGACGTAGTACTTGTCGGAAGACGACGCCAGCTCGTGCTTGTCGTCTTGGGTGTTCCTGCCTGAAACGTCTTCGTAAAAGAAGTCGCTCCCGACGAAACTGGTGCGTTTCCCGCTCCCGGTGACCGCCAAGCGAAAACCGGTTAATTTGAGGTAACGGAAAGCGGGGGAGGGTTTTGTTGTGTGTCTTGCGCCGGTTTGTCTGACATCATCGGATCGGTGATAGCACGAACCCTGAACCGGGGAATACTGGTGAAGGTTCACGTTCGAACCGCCTGTGAACCACGAAAACAGGTCCCCGGCGGTCTTCAACAACCGAAGCGGAGCAACCATAAAGCATTGTGTAATAAGGAGATATGTCTAATTAGGCCCATGTGATATCGCCGCGATCCGTATGCCCGTCCGAGGTTCACCGCCCGCCGGACTGTGAACCAAATGTGACACTTGCCCGTATCGGATTTGGCTGGCGAATTGGCCGATATCATACCGTCAGGCCGTCTCGGCGCGGAATATCACTTGTCAACACGCCGATTGCGGGTATGATGTACATTGGGCGTCGACCTGTTGTTTGAGGCTGCGACTTACGCCCCTCGCGGCCGGGGCGGAAAAAAGCGGTCGGCGCGAAGAATCGGGCGGTTCTTTTGGAGTTTATTCAAACGTGGACCCGCTTGTCTGGGTTGTTCTGTTGTGTACGGTCCTTTCGGGCTTTTTTGCGCTTACCGGTTACTCATTGCGGGCGTTTCGGCGGTCGCGGTTGGAGGAGGTCCTCGAAGACCACCCCGGAAAGGCGCGTCTTGCGGTTCTCGACCGCCATCTTCGGGCGATGCGACTTAACGCGTCCCTATGCCGCACCATAAGCAATGTCGCCCTGGTGGTGGTGGTTGGCTCACTGTTCGGCGGGCGGATCGCACCGACGATCGCGGTCTCGGTGGGTCTGATAGCGTTGTTCGGTATCGCCATACCGCACGCCTGGGCCGCATATGCCGACGAGCAGGTTCTGGCGGCTACGCTTCCGGTGTTGCTCGTGCTTCGGAGGGTGATGTCCCCCGCGATATGGTTGATGCAGAGGTTTGACGTGCCGATCCGGCGCCTCACGGGCATCGGCGACCTCGACGCCAACAACGGCGACAGCGCCAAGCAGGAGATCTTGTTGGCCGCTTCGGACGGGCAGGCCGAGGGCGCCGTAGACGCTGACGAAGTCGAGATGATCGAGTCGGTGATGGAGTTCAGCGACACTCACGCCGCGGAGATAATGACGCCGCGGACCGATATTTTCGCACTTGGCGCCGAGACGCCGTGGACCGAAGCGGTCGAGAGGATTGTCGACGCCGGGCATACCCGCGTGCCCGTCTACACTGGCGATATCGATAACATTGTCGGCGTTCTGTACGCCAAGGACATGCTCCACCTTTCCGGGGCGGGCCAGTCCGCACCGATAGGCGATCTCGTTCGCAAACCGTTCTTCGTTCCGGAGACCAAGGCCCTGGACGATCTGCTCAAGGAGTTCAAGGCCCGCAAGGTCCATATCGCCGTCGTGCTCGACGAATACGGCGGGACGGCGGGCATAGTGACCATCGAGGACGTGATCGAGG
>JADHXQ010000144.1 GCA_016782885.1 Phycisphaerae bacterium
CGTACTGTCCGGTCGCTAGGATCTGACAGACCTCGTCGGCTACTCTGACCGTCCCGGCCAGGACAACAGTCAACCAGTTATAGCCGATCAAATATTAGTTCTCAGTGATCGGGTAACGGCGGGCTGATGCGGGACGGCCCTCCTGAAGAGCGGAGCACTGCTTCGCGAAGCAGGACAGCATAGGGAGTTTATAATTGAATAGGGTACACAGGGGGGGGCGGGACCGGTGTGCCCTGCGTCGCTCTTCGAGCTATGCAGGACAAGCGCAAATACCGCCGGTCCGCCGTTGTCGAGTTTTCGTTTCCGCATTTGGCGCATCTGAGCGCTCGATGCGAATCGCCCGCTCTCAGCCTGGAGAGGGCGGAGTAGAACATCGCACGCACCTGAGATTAGATGCGATTGCCCGGCCTTGCAAGTGGTTTGACTAATGGAATGTTGCTTTTTGGGCGGCTGCGCGGTAAGCAAGGCGTTTGAGAATCGCCCAAGCCATCGAGGTATGATATGCGCGTCGCACTTATAGGCCCGCCCCAGTCGGGCAAGAGTACGCTGTTCCAGGCCATCGCGGTCGGGTCGGGGTCCGGTATGGACATGTCACGTCCCGATCAGCCGCACCTGGCAACGGTTAAGGTTCCCGACGAGCGGGTGTACTGGCTGGCGGAGCAGTTTAACCCCAAGAAGACCACTCCGGCGGAGTTGGCGTTCCTCGATCTGCCCGGGTTCGATCTGACCGGCGACGCGGGGAGGCAGAGAGCCAAGATACACTGGGCGGCGATGCGCCAGAGCGAGATGCTGGTTTTTGTGGTTCGCGCGTTCGAGGACGACGCGGTTGCGGCGTATCGGGATCGTGTGGACCCCGGGGGCGATGTTGAGGAACTACTGACCGAAATGATCTTCGCGGATCTCGAGCAGGTGACCAATCGGATCGCCAAGCTCGAGGCGTCGCTGAAGAAGCCCGTCGGCAACAAGGACGAGATCAAGCGTGAGATGGAGTTGATGGAGAAGCTGGCGGGCACCCTGGAAGACGAGAGGCCCATCAGCGATGCGATCACCACCGAGATCGAGGCCAAGATGGTATCGAGTTTTGCATTCCTGTCTCAAAAGCCTGTGCTGATAGTGCTTAACTGTGGTGAAGATGCGCTGGGCGGCGAGAATCCCTCGGAATTTGCGGGTCGCCCGTGCCTTTATCTTTCGGCGCGGATAGAAGAGGAAATCGCCGAACTCCCCGCCGGCGAGCGTGGAGAATTTCTCGCGGATCTCGGGCTGGATTCGCCCGCGGGCGACCGCCTGATCCGCGCGTGCTACGACGGTCTGGACCTCGTGAGTTTCCTGACCACAGGCGAAGACGAGTGCCGCGCCTGGACCATACGATCGGGTACGACGGCGGTCGAGGCGGCCGGTGAGATTCACAGCGATATTGCCCGCGGATTTATCCGTGCTGAGACGGTGGCGTATGACGACTACAAATCCGCCGGCGACATGAAAGGCGCCAGGGCGGCCGGGAAGGTCCGCCTCGAGGGCAAGGGCTATGTCGTCCAGGACGGGGACATCATAAACTATCGATTTAACGTGTAGGAATGTCACAGACCCCTAACGTCACGAAACCCGGACGCCGCTGGTGGCAAAGGCTTTGCCGAATACTTGTGGCGTTGGGTATGTTCTTTGCGGCGGCATATATAACCCTGCCATGGTGGGCGCCGCCGGGGGTGATCCGCCGGCACCTGATCGACCGGATGTCCAGCCAGTTGGGTCTGGACGTTCGCATCGATGAGATATCGCTGAGTTGGGACCAGGGGCTCGAACTGCGAGGTCTGGAGATCGATTCGCCCGAGGGTTTTTCCGCCGGTTCCGGGCGCACCATGCTCAGCGCGGCGGTCATACGCACCGAGCTTTCACCGATAAATTTCTTCTGGCGGAGACGAATCGCCTGGATGGAGGTCGAACGTCCGGTCCTCAATGTTGAAATCGACGCCGAGGGCAACGTGAACGTCGGCGTGCTCGATCGTCTGAAGTTCGACGCCCAAACGGATCGTATTTCGGTCAGGCAGGCGGAGGTCAACATCCTGCTGCCCAGGCATAAACAGCGATTCGTGCTTGGTGTACAGGATATGCAGTTCATCGCCGGGCGGGTCAAAAATTTCGGGCGGATCACCATGTCAGCCGAACTGAGGCAGGATGCGTCCACGGCGCCGGTGGCTTTGTGTCTCGATACCGTTGGCGACGCCAACCCGATATCGGCGATGGCGTCGTTTAACTTCGCTCGCGTCGATATGGCCCAGCTTAACCTCGTTAAAGTATTGGGCTTACCGTTAAGAAAACTCGCGGGGCGGTGCAGCGGATCGTTGAATCTCCAGGCAAATGACGATGGCCAGATCGATCACGTGCGGTTCAATCTGACCATGCGTCAACTGGACCTCCAACCGCTCGATACCCGGATCAAGCTGCCAGTTATCGCCGAGGCTGGTTTCCGCGTGTCGGCCAGCTACGATCCCGTCGATGGGCGCGTCGAACTGCAGCCCTTCAGTGTGCGATTGCCCGGGCTGGACATGGCGGGGACCGGAACGCTGTTTACCGAAGCGCTGGCGGGTAAGTGGCAGGCGATAAGCCGCCTGAAAATGGGTGGAGAGATTCATCCGATGCAGCTTGTGGCGATGTTGACCGGAACGAATCAGTTGCCCGGAAACCTCAATATTGCCGGACCTGTCCGCCTCGACGTGGAACTCGATCGCAAGGGAAATGCCCTTGAATTTTCGGGTATGGCGGACGCCACGTCGGCGGAGTTTCGACACGGTAAGCGGGTTGTCAAACCGCCCAGGCGGAAGTTCCGCGTCGAACTGCAGACTGAACTGGACGAGAGAACTTTCGGACTGGATGTCAGCAACTGGCGAGTTTTGTTGGGGGACAATACATTTACGGGGCAGGGGACTGTGCGCGATGTGCGGAAACTGTTTCCCGGCAGGCGGGGCGACTGGCCCATTACCGCCTGGGATGTGTTGGCCAATTGGGAATGGGATGGACGCGCCGAATTGCGGGATTTGGATTCTCTGCGCAGTGTCGCCCCCGGCGTCGAGCGAGCCCTGGAAGGTGTGGGACTCGCGGGCCCGGTGGTCGGGGATATTTCTGTAGACAACCGCGACGGGCTGGTGGTCCAGGGATCTCTCAATCTGCCAAAAGGGACCGCTCTGAGGCGATCCGGTCGTCTCCTGAAGTCCGCAGATCGGGCGGTGAGGCTGTCGGCCAGGGCTTCTGGAAACCGCAAGTCCGCAGGTCTGGACGATGTGGAGTTCCGCCTCACCGCCGGGCAGGGACGAATCGTGTTTGACCGCGGGCGCATCCGGTTCACGAGCGGCGATCCCAAGGGCAAGACCAGCTCGCAGATTGATATCAGCGGGGATTTTGAGGCCGCCGATATCGAGCACGTGTTGACCGGTCTGCAACCGGGCGGGATTCCGGGCGTCAAGGCCCGCGGTTCGATGAGCGGTAAGTACGTTGTTCGCCTGTCGCCCGAGGCCCATCGACTGCACCTGGCGGTGTCCGACATGTCCGGTCTCAAGTTCCAGATAGGCAAGATCTTTGCCAAGCCGCCCGGCGTCAAGGCCGCGGGAGGTCTGGACTTTATTTCGGACCGTCGAATGTCGCGGGGTCTGGGGAATATCCTGCGGTGTTCGTGGAGGGAGCAGCATGCCGATCTGCGGGGACAGGTGAGTTTCGCTTCGGATTCCAACGGGCCTCAGGCCGCCGGTTCCCTCCGTGCCGATATCCGCGATGCGCGCTGGTTGGCGCGGTCCCTGCCGCTGGTTGCCGAGGCCCTGGGGCCCGGGCGGCTGACGGGGGCGATGGTCCTTACCGCCAAGGGCGATTGGTTTCCCGGGCGCCTGCAAGGCGAGGTCCATTGCGACGGAGACGCCCTGGCGTACGAATCCAACGATCGTACCGCTCGTCGCAAGCCCGCCGGCCTGCCGCTGCAGGTCCACCTGGCGGGGAAGTTATCGACGAGTGGCGACTCTCGGTTATCTGCCGGGCTGGTGGACCTGAAGGTGGCTTTCGGTAACAGCCATGTGCAACTCGCGGGCGAAGCTGAGCTTGTCGCCAGGATGCCGAAGGTTGTTTCTATCAGGACCTGGCCCGAAGTCCTGCCTCGCTGCCTGCTGAAGGTTGGCGGCCGGTTTGCTGTGGATGAGACCCTTACCGATCTGCTACCGGAACTTCGCGGTGAGGTAAAGCGGTTGGGCCTGGGTGGATATAGCGACTTTACCGCGTCTCTGAATGCTTCTGACAGCGGTCTGGGGCTCAAGGCGCGTATCGATGCTGACAACGCGTCGCTGGCCCCCGGCGGCGGATTTGTGAAACATGCAGGTCTGCCGGCCGGAGCTACTGTTCGTATCGAGATCCCCGTTGATCTGTCACGTTTCCAGTTGAACGATTTACAGGCCCATGTCGGTGATCTGCACGTGATGGCCGGCGGTTGGGTCCTGCCTGTCGGGAGCGGTGAGCGGTGGCGCCTCGAGCCGGTGAATCTGCACGTTACAGCCTGGACGCGTCGGGCCGAGACGCTGGAGAAAATGATAGCTCGCCTGAAACCCTACAAGATATCCGGGGACGCGATTGTGGAGGGCCAGTGGATTGGCGGCGCCGGCGGGTCGGCGCCTTACGTGTCTTTCCACAGCAAGTCGCTGGTCGGCAGGTGGAGGGGCAAGGATGTAAAACTTTCGGGCGACCTGCTTGTCAAGGGCATCAGTCGTGACGAGCGCCGACGGTGGGCGGTCCGGGGAGTCCGGACCAACAACCTCCAGATGCGGGCGGGCAGAAATCACGCGTGGTTGCTGGTCGACCTGGAAAAACTGAACAGTTCACCCTCGGGGACGTTCACGCTGCTTGGACGATACCTCGACACCCGGGATCTCCGCCGGTGGATTGATGGTCCTGACGCGGAAACTCGCCCGACAACTCGTCCGGTTTTGGATGATTACGCCGGGGTGAGGAAGCGGGCAGAGGCCCTGATTGCCTCGCAACTCCCCTTGCTTCGCTCCAGCAGCGTCAAGGGCGACGTGCAGATATCCCACCTGCGACTGTGGGACGAGTTTGTTTCGCAGTACTACGATGTCCGCGATCTGAAACTTCTGGCCGCTGTCGATCGCGGACTTATCGAATCGACTTATGCCTGCGGTTTGAACGCCGGATCGGTTCGCGGCGGTGTGAAAGTCAATCTCAAAGACGATCCGCCCGCCGACCAGCCGGTTGAGGTTGCGGTGTGGCAGGACATTCGGAACGTTGCGGCAAGGGAGAACATCCAACCGCAGTTAGCGTTGTTTTTTCCCGGGAACACGGTCTACGGTCTGTTCAACCGCCGCCAGGACGTCAAGATGCCGCTGGTGGACTTTGTTTCCAGTGCGCTCGATCCGAATATGCCCGTTTATCCGGTCGGGACCGCCAAGACCGTTACAATCGACGGGATGACCCAGGGGCGTGCGGCGCCTAAGTTTGTTACTGCGCTGTTTCCCGGGTTGAACATGGCGAGTTATCGCTATCTGAAGATGACGGCGTTTTCGGAACTGCAAGCCGACGGGGGCGCCTACAGCGACATGATATTCAGCGGTCAGACGTACGATATGTATATCGAAGGTTCAACCGACGCCAAGAAGATCGGACGATATGAAATCGGTCTGATTCTCATTGGCACACCGCAGAGTCCGGAATGGAACCACCTCTGGCGCCAGGGGCGCCTCCCGATCCTGAAGTTCCAGGCTCGCATTGAAGGCGGTAAGATGCATGATGTTTCGGTAAGCTATCCCTGGCCAAACGAGTCGCTCGGTGTGATACTTCTGAAGAACAACATACTTTACCGAGCTTTTCTGGCCACTCAGGGAAAGTGATATTACGGCAGCTGTCAGCTGTCATCTGTCAGCTAGCAGCTAGAGGCAATGGCAACGGTGGTTAGTCGTTAGCTGACAGATGATAGCTAGTAGCTGACAGCTATAACCCGAGGTAACTGGCGATGGTCGGCGTTAGTCAGTCTGAGATGCAGTTGCGGGGATCGGGAACCGTTCCGCTGTTGCGGGAGGGTAATCGCTGGTTTACGCATCCTCTGATGGTGATGACCCTCGTTGCCTTTGCGTTGGTAAATGCGTTTTGGCAGTTCCTGTCGACGGGAAGATGGATCGACTACCGCGGCGAAGCGTTCCGCCACGATCTGGCCGTTCCGCTCGGTCAGATGCTTCTTGCGCCCCTGAGCATATTCAACTACCCGTGGATGACGCTGGTTACCGGATTCATTCTGGCGGTGGTGATATTCGTGCCGATACTCGTGGCGGTATTGCATCGCCTGCGTACGGCGGGGGCTTTTGTCGTGATTGTGGCGGTGCTGGGGCATGCTCCGGTGTTGGCAGGTGCGCTGGTAATTGCCTGTGTGCTGTCGTCCAGGACGCCTCTGCGGTCGGACACGCCGTTTCTCGCGGTGTTGCTTGGCCTGGTTCCGGTGGCGGTGTATTTGTACCTGTTTGGTCTGTCAGTAGTTTCCGAGGCGGCCGTCCTGCCTCTCCAGCGAGGTGTAGCCGGCGTTCCGTTTCTGATCGCCCTGCTCAGCGCCTCGTTGGTTTGCGGGTTGGCGTTGTTTGTGGCGAGAATGGTCGGGTATCGCCAGTGGGTGGTCTGGCCGGTGATCATTGTCCTGATGTCGGGTCCGATGACGGTCTTCTACGTCTGCGTCGGGACCGACGAACTGGAGTACTCGCTGATTACCGGTCGTCTTGCCCCCGGTGATTCCATCTACAGATCGCTGTCTCTGAGCAGCTTGCAGAAAGACGGGGATTCCGATGGGCTGACCGGAGAAAGGTTGTTCAACGCGGTCCGCGGTTCGCTTGAAACGCGGCGGGCGAAACTGATAAAAGCCTGCCGTGAATTCGTCACGCGCTATCCCGACTCGCAGCGCGCCGCGGCGGTGCTCTGGGTCGCCGCGCAGTGTCACAGTCTCAGGGTATCCAGGCCTGCGCTGGCCGACGGGCGGGTCATGTACTATGCCTCGCACCTGTCTAAGGCGTCGCGGAAAACATGGGAGAGACTCGTCGATCAGTTCCGCAAGTCGCGTCAGGCGGCGCTTGCCCATTGGCGCCTGGGGCAGTTGGCGTTGCGGGAAGTGGGGGCCCCGACCCTGAGTGACCAGTTGATCTCCGAGCGATTAGCGAAAGGGGACAAGCACCTCGCCGAGGCCGAGGAACGGTTGGCGGCGATAGTGACCGCCGACGGTGATGCGGATTCCGACCAGTCGGGTGACCGTGTCTTTCTGCCCGTTCCACTGCTTCCGGCCAGTGGTTGCTACCGCCAGGCGCTGGTTGAGGTGCGGCGATTGCGATGGTTGATAGTGGCAAACGATGTGGTTGAGACGTGGGACCAGGCCTTGGCGGGCGGTAAACCCGCCGACCGCGTTGAAGCGATGAAGCTGCTGATGGCGTTGGCGGCCTATTTGCAAATTGATGCCAACGGTGTGGATCACGCGACGTATCGTCGGCAACTGGCGGATCTGATAGGTCGATTCGAGGGGACCAATCTCGGCGACAATCTTACGGTGGCATGGTCCAATGCGTCCACTGATCCGTACGGCCGGGCCCGCGCTCTTATCCCCCTGGCCGAGGTGCGCCCTCCAACGGATGCGGCAATTCAGGCGAGTTTTGAGTTGGGCATATTGGCCTCGGGTACAGCCGGCGCCGCCGCCCTGGGCCTGGTCAAGAATATCCGCAAGCCCGAGGAATACTTCAAACTTGTAATTGCCGCACCGGATAACCCCTGGAAACCGCTGGCCAGGGAGCGATTGGCATGGTTGAAAGCACAGCAGAAAGAGGCGGCTCCGTAGTCCATAATTACCGGGGTGTTACATATGGTTTCAAAACTCAGCCACGGTCCAAGTCCTGCAAACCTATCACCGGCGGACCGCCCATGTTACCCCGCATCATGACTCCCGCCACCGGAGCCATGTCGAGATTCCGGTAGTAAGATCTGAAAAGAAGGAATGAATAAGTATGGCGTGGAAGTGTAGAATCTGCTGCCCTGCAAGAGCATTCACCTTGACGCCTTACGGCGCAGGTGATGCTTGCCGTCAGGCATACCAACAAGGTGATGAAAGGAAAAATACCCATGAATATCGTACTTGTCATTCCCACGGGAATCGGATGTGAAATTGGAGGGCACGCCGGAGACGCCAATCCGGTCGCCAAGCTCATGGGGGCGTGCTGCGACAACCTGATCCTGCACCCGAACGTGGTGAACTCATCTGATGTGAACGAAATGCCCGAGAACAGTTGGTACGTTGAGGGGAGCTGCCTGAACCGGTTTCTGAGGGGTGAGATCTGTCTGGACAGGCCCCGCCTCAACAAGATTCTCATCGCCGTTAATAAGGCCGATTGGCAGTCGATCAACGCTGTTTCCGGCGCCAGGGCAACTATCGGCTCGAACGTCGAAATCGTCGAGCTGGACAAGCCCCTGGGACTGATCGCACAGATGAAGGATGGATTGGCGAGCGGGGAAGTGATCAACTGGGAACCGCTCGTCGAGCAGGTCAAGCAGTACGAGTTCGACGCACTGGGGATCGCCACGCCGATCACTATCGATGAAGCCACGCTCAGGAAGTACTTTCAAGTCGGTGGCGTCAATCCCGTCGGGGGTGTCGAGGCCGTGGCTTCCAAGCTGATCGCCTCGGCCCTCAACAAGCCGGTGGCGCATGGTCCTGTCGATTACGCGATACCGGGATTTGAAGAGATCGTGGACCCCAGAACGGCGATAGAAATTGTCACCTTGAACTTCATCCACTGCCTGCTGAAGGGGCTCAACAAAGCGCCGAGGCTCAGCGACACGAAGAAGAACGGATCGTTGGGCGTCGAGGATGTTGATTGTCTGATCAGCCCGATGGGCTGTCTCGGGGAGCCTCACGAAGCCTGTCTCCGGCGAGGCGTCCCAATCGTGGTGGTAAGAGAGAACAAGTCGGTCCTGAACGAATACCCCGACGGCGATGAGCGATTCATCTTCGTGGAGAATTACATGGAGGCCGCCGGTCTGATGATGGCGATGAAAGCGGGAATACACCCCTCGTCAGTTCGCAGACCGTTGGCGCCGACAACCGTTCTTTCCGCCAGGGATTGATGCCTTACGGGGAAGAAAAAAGCCTTAAGTTGATGACATTCGGGTCAGGTTTGCGAAGCGGCTTGGCGGCGGAATGCTGTTTCGCGCCCCTGCCGGGCTTTCTACATTTCTACTATCTCGCGGAACGCGGCCTACGTGGACTACTGACTGTCGCGACGGGCTCTTATCGCGTAAAGATGCTCGAGATCATCACGATCCTTTGGCCGATCCGCCGCCTCCTTCATCTTGATCAGATCGTCAAAGCTGGCGAAAACTGCCGGAGTACCGCCAAATTCATCCTGCCGCCTGTTTCGCCATACCTCCTCAAAGGTGACCCCGGTAACAAAAGGATGGACGTCAACATCCACGAGATACTCACGGATGAGCAGTTTGTACTGGAGGATGTCCTCGACCGTTATGCTGGTCACGTCAAACCCAAACTCCCTCAGGGCCTGAAGCGTACGCTGGGCGTTTTCCCTCTCCGGACGAACAAAAATATCCAGATCGAGCGTCGAACGCGAATAGCCGTAAACCGGGAAGGCCGACGCCCCGATGATCACGTACTCAACGGCATGGCCGTTTAATGATTTCAGCAGGCTTTCGATGTCCATGGCGTAGAAGTGTCCGCTTGATCTCGTCGGATTTCCTGAACATCATCTCGAACCGCTGACGCGTTGTCAGCGAAAGGAGATAGTCGATCTCGAACTCCAACTCTCTCTGTGGATCGTCTTTGGCAAGTTTCAGGATCATCACGCGCCATTATACCACACCCTCGCGGCGACCGCGAGAGATAATACGCCATCTGCCCGGTCGTACAAAGTGACGGCGGAAGGTGGGACCATATAGGATACCTGATCGCCCCGCTAGCCCGAGTCAGCCTGGCGGCGGAATGCTGTTTCGCGATCCTGCCACGCCTTCGACAGTCCGCTTACTTTTTCGGGATGCCTGGCGGCGAGGTTCTTCAGTTCGCATCTGTCAGTTCGGAGGTCGTAGAGTTCCCACGGACCTTTCCGCCCTGCCGATACGAGCTTCCAGTCGCCCACCCGAATCGCCCGATTGCCCGAATGATTGAAGTACAGGAACTCGTGGTCGGCGCTGTTGTCGCGCGTAAATGCGGATACGATGCTTCGCCCGGCAAGCGGTGGAGTGGGCTTTCGGTTCCAGTTGGCTGACCGCTTGACGCCGGCGAGTTCCAGAACCGTCGGAAGGATATCGACGAAGTGCCCGGGATTATGTCGCAACTTGCCCGACGCTTTGAGGCCCGCGGGCCAATGCACGATCAGCGGCGATGCGATACCGCCCTCGTGCATCCACGACTTGTGCATGCGGAACGGCGTGTTGGACGCCGTCGACCAGGGCGGACCGAGGCACAGATGCGACCGCCACGAACCGGGCGCCGCGGATGGATCGTGCCCGTCGCTGCGGATCATCTGCTCGGCGCTGGCGCCATTGTCCGACAGGAACATTATCACGGTGTTCTCCAGGGCGCCGATGCTCTTGAGCTTGTCCAGCACGCGTCCGATCTCGCGGTCCATGCGATCGATCATGGCCGCGTGAATCGCCATCTTGGCGGCCTGGAAACTCTTCTGGACGTCGGTCAGTTCCTTCCAGGGTATTGCCCGGCCGGCCTC
>JADHXQ010000042.1 GCA_016782885.1 Phycisphaerae bacterium
AACTCCTGCACCGACGCCGGGGCAAGAACTATGGTCCTGTAATCTCCATGACCTCCGCCGCGTGTGGCCTGGAAGTAGTCTGACTGGGCGGCAATTATGCTTCCCAGGCCGGGTCCGCCCCTTGACATATTGACAATAACCGCGGGAAGCTGACAGGCTGCTATGTAAGAGATTCCCTCCTGCTTCAGACTGATCCCGGGACTGGAGGATGATGTCATCACTCTCACTCCCGCCGCGGCGGCTCCGTGGACCATGTTGATGGCCGCAACCTCGCTTTCGGCCTGCACAAAGGAACACCCCTTCTTCCTGCCAAGATGTGCCGCCATATATTCGGTAAGCTCATTTTGAGGCGTAATGGGATACCCGAAATAGCACTGGCAGCCGGCCCGTATTGCGGCCTCTCCAATTGCGGTGTTACCGTACATTAATACTTTACTCACGAAACACCTCTATCACCACTTCCGGGCACACCACAGCACAGATCCCGCAGCCCGTACACTCGCCGCCATCCGTGAAAGAAGCCGGCATATAACCGCTTGCGTTTAATTTGTCAGAGGGGAAAATTGTCTCCTTCGGACAAAATGCCATGCAGATTTCACACCCCTTGCAAAGCTCCTGGTTAATTTCAATATAACCTTTTTTCATATTCAAGCCCATGCCTTTGAAAGCAACTTCCTTTATATCCATGAAACTTAACGTCAGGATTATAAAGGAAGAATCTGTATTTTTCAGATATCCGTCTATACCAGAAAGGTGGTTAAGTGTCAAGAAAGTCGTTGCCCGCAGCCCCACTGTGACAACTGCTTTGGGAACTTCAGCGGACAACGGTTATTTCGCCGACTCAAGCATACCGACGCTTACCCTGCGAGGCCCGTGGGCGCCGAGGATGAGCACTTTCTCGACGTCGGCGGTGCGGCTCGGGCCGGTTATGAAGACCATGTTTCCCCCGGCATCTTGCGGCAGGACTTTGATCAGTTCGAACTGGTTGGCCAGCAGTTGCTCGGGGCGGACGATGACCATCACGCTCTCGGGAAGGAAATGCGGAAGCATGCTGGCGGTGTTGTCTCGCAGGACGACCAGTGAGCCGATGTCGGCCAGTGCGTAATCGACCTCCACCAGGGCGGCTGACGGTTGAGCAAGTCGGGCCTGTCGCTCGGCGCCGTCCAGGTCGCCGGCGACGATGATCTCAAGGTCCGGGCGGTCGGACTGGATGGCTTTGGCGATATCGAGGCAGATGCCTTCTTCGGCGACGACCAGCGTATTGAAGCCGTCAACTGCGAGTACTTCTCCGGCCCATTTGGCGGCGGCGGTCTGGTCGTCGAGTACGTCGAAATCGGCGGACACGGCGGCGAGTTCCTCGGCGAACCTGGTGCGCATGGTCTGGGGATCGTCAAACAGTTCAGCGGCAAGGGCGCCCTCGAGGGGTTGTTCGTCGGCGCCGACTGCAAATGGAATGTCCGAGGCGATTTCGAGTGACGAACGGATATCAGCCAGGATGTCGTTGCGGTCTGAGTC
This sequence comes from Phycisphaerae bacterium, assembly GCA_016782885.1. GTDB lineage: Bacteria > Planctomycetota > Phycisphaerae > SM23-33 > SM23-33 > BS750m-G57. The sequence goes on from JADHXQ010000042.1 coordinate 1,516, forward strand.
AGTCATTCTTCCTCTCCATCCGGCGAAAACGCTTGGCGAAGCCTTTCGAGTCGAACCGCCCTATCGCCCGTCTGCCCATATATCCCGGTGCGGGGAACGCTCGCTTACCGGGCAGGAGCATTTGAAACTTGCCCGGGAACCATGTGACGAAGCGGTAGACCAGCGGGCGGGCGGCTGCAAACGCCCACAACTTCATCGCAATGCGTTCAAAGAACCCGCTCTGCTTGGCGCGGACCACCTTGTTGCGAAGCTTCAGCAGGTGCCTGGGTATGTTGATCTCGAGCGGGCATATTTCGCGGCAGGCGCCGCACAGCGAGGACAGCGAAGGCGCGTAGCGTCCTTCCTTCTCGCCGAGATACTGCGGGATCAGCGCCGAACCGATCGGGCCCATGTATACCCATCCGTAAGCATGCCCGCCGATCTGCCGGTAGACCGGGCAGGAGTTCAGGCACGCCCCGCAGCGTATGCACATGAGCGTTTCGCGGAGCTGCCCGTCGCCCAGGATCCGCGATCGCCCGTTATCGAGCAGGACCACATGCACTTCCTGCGGTCCTTCGCCAGCCCCTTCACGACCCGGACCGCCGATTATATTGACGTAAGACGAGGACTTTTGCCCGGTGGCGCTTGCGGGCAGGAGCTTGAGGAAGTAAGGCAACGCCGCCATGTCGGGAATGAGCTTCTCGACGCCCATCACCGCCACGTGAACCTTCGGAAGCGACACCGTCAACCGAGCGTTGCATTCATTCTCGACGACGCAGATGCATCCCTCACGAGCGATACCGAAGTTGGCGCCCGAAATGCCCATCCTGGCTGACAGGAACTTCTGGCGAAGATGGACGCGTGCGATCTCTGTCAGTTCGGCGGGGTCCTCAGTGTATTCCACGCCGAGTTTGTCCTGGAACACGCGCCCAATGTCCTGTCGCGACAGGTGCAGCGCCGGAGCGACCAGGTGAGATGGAATCTGCCCGAGCAACTGAACGATACACTCGCCCAGATCGGTCTCGACCGGCTCGATGCCGTTTTCGGCCAGATACGCGTTCAGGCCGACTTCCTCGGTGGTCAGCGACTTGGACTTGACCACCATCGAAGCGCCGCAATCGCGTGCGATTTTACCGACGATCTCTCGGGCGGATGCTCCGTCGCGAGCCCAATGCACCTTTATTCCGTTGGCCTGGCAGTTGGACTCGAACTCGATTAGATATTCATCGAGGTGTTCGAGGACGTCTTTCTTGATCGACCGCACCTTGCGGCGCACCAACTCCCAGTACGGTATCCCCCCCGCGATCTTGTCTCGGGAAGCTACCGACGTTTCCGCCGCATTGGCGACCGCCGTCCTGACCGGCATGTCGGCGAGGGCCTGGCGAACGTACTTCTTGATTTTTTTCGGGGTCTTATCCATTTCACAGATCGAGGCTCTTGGCCAGCAGATCGGCTATGTGCATCGTTTGAGGAGACAGGTGGTTCTTGCGGAGGTATCCGCCGATGTTCATCAGGCACCCGGCGTCGGCGCCGATAACGTATTCGGCGCCGCTTTCAACTATATTCTCGCACTTTCGGGCGACCATCTCAGTTGACAGTTGTCCGAACTTCGCCGAAAACATCCCGCCGAATCCGCAGCAGGCGTCGGAATCTTTCATCTCGACGAAATCGATGTCCGCAATACTGCTGATTAACTTGCGCGGCTGGGCGACAACGCCCAACTCGCGCGAAAGGTGACAGGAATCGTGGTAGGTTGCCTTGTGGGGAAATCGCCCGCCGAGTGAATCGACCTTCGCCACGTCGACCATGAATTCGCAGAACTCGAATATCCGCCCGCAGAGATCGTCGAGGTCGTCACGGAGCGCCGCGTCGATATCCAACTCGCGGTAAAACACGCGCACCATCGCCGTACACGATCCCGACGGAGCTATGACGTAGTCCTTGCCCCTGAAGAGCCTGATGAACCTCTCGGCGATCGGAATGATCTCGTCGCGGTAGCCCGCATTGAACGCCGGCTGACCGCAGCACGTCTGCCCGTGGACGTATTCGATCTCAATCCCGGCGTGGCGAAGCACCTTCACCATCGAAAGACCCGTCTCGGGGTACATGTGTTCGGTCAGACACGGGATGAAAATCGCAACTTTCATTGTCTCCAAATCATCGACGCTATTCGGCGGCCGACTGCCATCTCTGTTCGAGCGTCGGGTCGTCGATCGTCTCGAGCAGATAATCGCAAAACTCGCGTCCGGTGCATCCGGTGTCGCGGCCGGTAATGGTTATCTTATTCTCGTACAGCGTACAGATATCCAGCGCCATTTCCAGCTTGCGGGCCTGATCTTTCATGCCCAGGTGGTCCAGCATCATTCCCGCGGCGCGGATCAGCGAGGACGGATCGGCGTATTGCCCGCGCCCTTCAGCCAGCATCCTCGGCGCCGAACCGTGAATGGCCTCGAACATCGCGTAACGCTTGCCGATGTTCGCGCTGCCCGCTGTGCCCACTCCGCCCTGGAACTCTGCGGCCTCGTCGGTGAGGATATCGCCGTAAAGGTTCGGAAGGACGAAGACCTTGAACTGTGTGCGGCGCTTGGGGTCAACCAGCTTGGCGGTCATTATGTCGATGTACCAGCCTTCCCACTTGACCTCGGGATACCCGGCGGCGACCTGCTCGGCGACTTCGAGGAACAGCCCGTCGGTGGTTTTGACGACGTTGGCCTTGGTCACGACGGTCAGTTCGTTCTTACCGCTGGATTTGGCGTATTCGAACGCCATTCGAATTATCCGCTCGGCGCCCTGTCGCGTGATCACCTTGAAGTCGATCGCCAGGTCGCCGGTAACCTGAATTCCCTGGGAGCCCAGGATGTAGGCACCTTCGGTATTCTCGCGGAAGAACATCCAGTCGATCCCCTCAGCCGCCACCTTCACAGGGCGAACGTTGGCAAACAGGTCCAGCTCTCGCCGCATGGCCACGTTTGCGCTTTCGATGTTCGGGTAAGGCCCGCCCTTTTCCGGCGTGGTCGTCGGCGCCTTGAGAATAACGTGGCAGGCCTTCAACTCCGCCAGGACGCCGTCGGGGATCGCCTTCATGTGCTCGGCGCGGTTCTCGATGGTCAGGCCTTCGATCGTGCGGAACTCGATTTTGCCCGCTTCGACCTGGTCTCCAACGAGCACTTCCAGGACGCGCCGGGTCTCCTGGGAGATGATCGGACCGATACCGTCGCCCCAGCATACGCCTATGATGATAGGCGCCAGTTGGGTGTAGTCGATCCAGTCTTCCGCCTGCTTCATCCTTTCGACGCGCTGAAGTTGCTGTGTTATCAGGTTCGCCAGGTGCGCGCCGGCCTTTTCGAGAATTTCGCTGCTCATCGTAGTCTCACTGCTGGTGTGTTGGGGTGATTATGCTGTCGCGACCGACATTACAAGGCCGGCGAGTATAGCTCCCCGAGTCGCTTCGGGCAAGAACTTAGCTTCACTTATAGGCGCTTCAGACCACAAATTAATTTGACAGACACTTCAAACGGGTGGATAATGCGCGTTCCGGTTGACTGAAGACCGGACACACCGGTAGACCATAAGCAGAAACAACACTGAGGTTAGAGATATGACTAACGCGATTATTGCTTTCTTCCCGAGCGTGGGTCCGTGGGAAATCGTGGCTATTCTGGCAGTTGCACTGCTGCTGTTCGGCGGTAAGAAGTTGCCCGAGTTAGCCCGCGGTCTGGGCAAGGGACTGCGCCAGTTCAAGGAAGAGGTTCACGCGGTCAAGTCGGACGTCTCAGACGCAATGGATGATGACAGCACAGACTATTCCGAAACATCTTCAGCAGATGACTCCGACGACACGGAAGTCTCCGACGCCTCGGACGACGTGGACGAAGACAAAGGTCCCGACGTCGACCCGAAGGCGTAACCTGCTTACCCGTTTACGCGGGTGGCGTCGGAATGTTCGCCCTCGCTTGAACAACCGAACCGAATATACGACAGCCCGCAGATAGCTGTTGCCTGTGAGCTTTGTCTGTGAGCTTTCATCTTTATCCCATCGGTTCCGATTCGCTATTTAGTTTTTCTCGCCTTCATACGCGCCACATCCCGACTCGGTCCGAATTACACATCTATCCTGGAACCCGCCGCCGATCAGTCCCATTCCTCGTCGTCGTCTTCGCGCAGCTTCTTCCGCTCGACGAAGTACCAGACCAGGAAGATGCCCAGTTCGTACAGCAGCCACATCGGGATGGCCAGAAGGAACTGATCGACGGGGCTCGGCGATGTGAACAACGCGGAGAAGACCAGGATCCCCAGAATCACGTGGCGCCTGTAGTGCCTGAAGGTCTTCAGCGAAACCAACCCGATCTTGCCCAACACGAAGACCACCAGCGGCGTCTGGAATCCGATACCGAACACCAGCATCATGTTCGTCATGAACTTGATGTGGTTGTCCAGCGTGATCATCGCCTTGACGCCAATCCAGTTGTTGAAGAAGAAGAAGAACTGCAGCATCTTATCGCACACGACAAACACGAAAAACAGCGCGCCCCCGATAAACAGCGCACCTGAAAACGGAACCGATGCATGAACGTAGCGGCGCTCGCTGGGGTAGAGGCCGACGGCTATGAACTTCCAGAACTGGTACAGAATCCATGGTCCTGCCAATATAAGCGCCGTGTACAACGACACGCGAAAGTATATGAGGATCCCGCCGGCGGGTTTCAAAACGGTCAGATCCGGATTCTCGCCCCGTTCGGTCATCACCTTTATGTAGGGATACTCCAGGAAGTCGAATATCCACTTGCCGAACACCATGCACACCACCAAAGCGACAACCAGCCCGATCAGCGAGTAGATCAACCGCTGGCGGAACTCCTCGAGGTGGTCGCCGAAACTCATCTGGCGGTCAAGGTCTAATTGTCTCTCGTCGTCGTCACTCACGCGCTATTCGCTCTATATAGTGATCCAAGGGGCCGCAAAGTATAACAGATATTAGGCTCGAAGCAACGCCGGCGATATACTTTCATACAACATTCATGCAACCATCCAGCGACAATCAGCCCGCATTCTTCTGCGATGCGATGCTCGGCGGTCTGGCCAGATGGCTCAGGGCGGCCGGTTACGACGCCGAATTCAGGCATGGAATCGACGACTCGGTCATCGTCGCCGAGGCCCTCGAGACCGGGCGGATACTCCTGTCGTCCGACGGTCCGATGTTCGAGCGCAAAGTTATCCGCGACGGACAACTCAAAGCCCTGTTCGTACCGCGACAACTCAACCGCATCGAACAACTCACCTACGTAGTCGATAAACTCATCCTCCCCCGCCGCCCGGCGCGATGCATGGCCTGCGGAGGCCGGTTGCGGAAACTGCCCAAACACAGCGTCATCTCCGAAGCCCCCCCGCTGGCCTACAGGTCGTGCGATAAGTTTTTCAGGTGCAACCGGTGCGACAAGCTGCTGTGGCAAGGAACGCATTGGCGGACAATCGACGCGCGTCTCAACGAGATACTCAAGTAGCCCTCCGACCGGGGGCAATTCAAGTCAATTCAAAATGCCCGCTCACTACCGATCGCTGAAAAAATCGCGAACCATTCGGCGGTATTCCGGTGGGATACTGCTGGTTCTCAGCGCCCCGGCTGCCCGCAGACGCGCAGCCGACCATGCATCACCGTAACTGACTACCGGTAGCGGATCGTCGATCCGGGCTCCTTGAGTAGTGCTCCGCTGCCCTGGACCAAACTTACTGTACAGCGGATCCCACACATGCACCGGCCCGCCGGCATGTCGCGCCGCGCCTACCCGCGGTGACGCCGCGGGCCTGGTCTCAACCGACCCGTTGGCGTCCGATCCTCCGGCGGTTGCAAGGGCAAGGACATCCGGGCGGACGATCTTCACCAACCGCACCCCCCGCCGCTCAAGGTCGGCGAGTATCTCAGCAAGGGCCCGGGCATCCTTTTGCCTGATCGCCTCAGCACCGCGCGCCAGCAACGGGGCGTTGGCGTCGGCGGCGCGAGCGGCGCGGGCAAACTCCTCGGCCAGCGCCTTGACCGCCTCTGGAGACATCCCCCCCAGACCATCGAGAATCCGCTCATCGGCGCCGCGACGCTGCGGAAGCATCGCCAACGTTCCGCACAGAAGCACCGCCAGCATGGCTCCCGACGCGGTAACTCGACCGCGAACCCACAGATTAACCGTCGAAGCCTCGGCGGATCGCGCCGCTTCAAACGCCTGCGCGTAAACACACTGCGCCGCGGGGCTCGAATCGCCGGCGGCCGCCAATTCCACCACCGTTGTCAATCGTTCGTCCAGGGAAGCATGGTTGTCGACATATCTGGCTGCCTGGCGCAGTGATACACCTTTTATGATCGCCACGATCACGCCGGCGAGCAGCCCGGCGGCGAGTATCATTATCCCGGCGATGCGGTGCGGTTGGCCCGCCGTCCAGAGGACAATCTGCCCTCCCGCCGCAAGTAGACCACCGACGATAACACCAAGTCCCGCGGCCTCGATTGCTCGTCGGGCCAGGATGCGTCTGGATGTTCGCCGAAGATATCCAAGTACTTCATCCGGCATGTTATCTCGCCTCGCCGCAGCGTAAATCCCGTACCATATTCTAGCATATTTCCCATCCACAGTGAAATGCACAACTCGGAGTTATTTGCGAGATTACCCCAAGCCCCATACGCGCCGGATTCGTAGAGAAGCACACATCCTTACGTGTCCAAAGAATTCCGAAATTCATTCGGATGCTAACTAATCAGGCGGTCATTTTTCCCCGATAACAAGCTGTGTAGTGAGGTAAACCGCCCACCACCGCAGACAACGTAAGACAAGATAAACCAAGATTTTATCTGCAAACGGAGAAGTGCTATGAGAAGCGTGCTCCTGACAATATCAATAATACTCGCCGTAACAGCAACGTTCGCCGACGCGGCGCCTCTGGACATAAATGACCTCATTTTCCGTACGGGAGCGTCATCCGACGGAGGCAAACTTACCGTCGTAATCGACCAGAACACAGGGGACCTGTCAATACTTAACACCTCTGGCGCCACGCTCGGTTTTGGAGCATACTCGATGTTCTCGACCACTCCGAACGGTGGTAATCTTGATCCAGCCGCGAATGTCGCCAATGTGAATCCGCAAGCTCCGTTCACTGGTAACGGTTTGAACAGTATCCAGCAACAGGCGGCAGCCGATTATTCGGCCGTGATCGCTGACCTCGGCGCGCAGGCTCTGGCGTTTGAAGTAGTGTCCGCCACCACCCGGGAAATAACTGAAACCTGGGGAACCGCTGTCTTGCAATCCGGAGCGTCCTTGTCGTTTGGCAGCCCGCTACAGCCCGGGAGCGACAATGATTCAAGCAACTTTGCGTTCGTGTATGCCTGGCAAAATCCCAGCGGCGATCTTGATCTCCTCTATTCGGAGATCGTGACCACCCCCGAACCGACCACGCTGGGCCTGGTGCTCTTCGGGGCGATCGGCCTGATCGCCCGCAGTCGGCGCCGTCACAGCTACTAAGATCGCTCGATTCTTGCAATCTTAATTCCTGCGTTCCAGCCGCAGATCAATCATCTCAGACGCATTCAAAGAATTCCCGGATCCATTCGGATACTAACTAATCAGCCTGTCACTTTTTCCCGATAACAACCGTGGAGTGTGGTACGTTGCCTGCCGCCGCGGACAACGGAGGACAAGTAGTTTCAGGTTCTATCAGCAAACGGAGAAGTGCTATGAGAAGCGTACTCCTGACAACGTCAGTCGTGTTCATCGTATTGGGAATCACCACATCACCGGTCTGGGGCGATAAAACGCCTACAGGCGTAAGCTACATGCTGCACGAGAACTGGGGAGGAATGTGGTCCGATGCCGAGAAATCCAGCTACAACTACGAAGATGACAACATGTGCTGGGCGTCGGCCGCCGCAAACGTGCTGGAATGGACGGGCTGGGGACGCGTCGGCGGCATGACAAATACTGATGCGATGTTCAAGTACTTTCAGGACCACTGGACCGATCAGGGCGGTCTGATGATCTTCGGGTGGGAGTGGTGGTTCACGGGCAATCATGGATCCAGCGGTTGGTCCGGATGGTCGCAGGTGGACGTCGCCGGTGGAGGTTTTCACCCGTCAATAAACTATGGCGGTGTCCAGCATTACAATTCAACCGACGCGGGCGCCATGACCGCGATAGACACATATCTGCGGTCCGGATATGGAACGAGCATAGGCGTCTACGGTCCCGGCGGGCACGCGATAACCGTGTGGGGACTCACCCACGAAGCCGGCGACGCGACAGCGTATAACGGTCTGTACGTAACCGACTCGGACGACCACAAGTACTACTACAATGCGCCCGACAGGTTGCGGTACTACGAAGTCGAAGAGCACGACGGTAAGTGGTATCTCCAGAGCTTTTACGGTTCAAACAGTTGGTATGTCGGTTTTGTGTCCGCCCTGGCACCGGCGCCGCCCGCGGCGGGCGACTTAGACGGAGACCGTGACGTGGATGTGGAAGACATCAACCTCCTGGCCGCGATACTCAGGGGCGAGGAGATTTCCGCAGCCTCAGCGACATTCGATCTCAATAACGATGGCCAGGTCGACAAGTCTGACATGGACACGCTGGTCCTGGATATTCTGAAAACGGCCTACGGTGACGCAAACCTCGATGGAACCGTCAATATTGCGGACTATGCCAACCTGAAGAACCATTGGGGCGAGCTGACCGGATGGAACGAAGGTGATTTCTCCGGAGACGGGCGCGTGGGTATCGCCGATTATGTGCTCTTGAAGAATTCGTTTGGTGCGGACAATACCGCCAGCACCTCTGTACCAGAACCGTCAACGTCCATCCTGATCGCACTTCTGGCGCCGCTGATGTTGAGGCGCAGATCGAGGAAGCCACGCAAGAGAGTAGAGATGAACGGAGACCAGTTCTAAAAAAAAGCCCAGTCTGATGCGCTGTAAGCCGAGTTCTGTTCCTCGTCGCGGCGGGCACACCGCGGCGGGGCGAAAACCATTTGTCTTGACCCGCCTTTGCAGACGGGCTCTTCCCGTGAGGGAAAGCAGCCTACCCGCGATTCAAGCGGCCTGGATCGGGCCGTCATCGCTGCTTGGCCTTGCACCCGGTGGGGTTTACCATGCCGGTCGCCTCACGGCGACCGCGGTGCGCTCTTACCGCACCTTTTCACCCTTACCCCGGCCCGTTGGAGGGCCAAGGCGGTATATTTTCTGTGGCACTTTCCCGGTACGAACGCGGCGACGAATCGCCGCGCCGAACGGTGGGCGTTACCCACCACCGTGATCCAGCGGTGCTCGGACTTTCCTCCCCGACACAAGGCCGGAGCGGTCTTCCACGCATCAGACTTCCCGATTATAATCGATTGGATGCGGAAATAAACGATTGAATCCGCAGGATAACCCGTGGTGAAGATTGACTTACCGCTCTGCGCCCCGCACAATGGCGTCAGATCAAACGACTTGCACGGAATATCAGCACTATGCCCACCAGCACAATTCAACCCAGAATAGAGCAACTGATCGAAGTCAAGGACTTCGCGACGCTCAAGGCGGTCATTGCGCAGATAGAAGTACACGAGCTGACCGAACTGATTACCGAGTTGGAAGGCGCCGAACTTGCGATGGTCTTCAGGCTGCTGCCCAGCAAAAATGCAGCCGACGTTTTCGGCGACCTGCCCCTGGAACTCCAGGAGGAACTGCTCGATACGCTCTCGTCGGAAAAAGTCGCCACGATACTCAACGACATGCCTCCCGACGAGCGAACCGAACTGATCGAGGAACTGCCCGGTCAGCTCGCCCAGCGCCTGTTGAGTTCGCTCCGCGGCGAGGAACGCCAGATCGCCCGGAACCTCCTGAACTATCCCGAGGAGTCCATCGGGCGACTGATGACCCCGGAGTATCTCGCCATCAGGCCAGACTGGACGATATCCGATGTTTTCGCCCATATCCGAAAAGTCGGCGAGGACAAGGAGACAATAAACGTCGTATATGTGGTCGACGAGAATTCCAAACTCATAGACGAAGTACGCCTCAAGGCGCTCGTGCTGGCCGAACCGGACGCGACCGTGCGGGAACTCATGGACGGGCACGTGGCGTTCCTGTCGGCGGCTGAGGACCAGGAAGCGGCCATCGATGAGTTCAAGAAGTATGAGGCCGTCGCGCTGCCCGTCGTCAACAGCCAGGGCATCCTGGTCGGTATCGTCACCTTTGACGACGTGCTGGACGTTCAGGAAGAAGAGAACACTGAAGACTTCCAGCGGGTCACCGGTATGGGCGCCCTGGAGTACAGCTATTTCGGCACGGGCTTCGTCGACATGATCCGCAAGCGCCTGCCGTGGCTGGCTATGCTGCTGCTGATACAAACACTGGCCACTCTGACGCTGGCCAATTTCAACTCGATGCACCTGTTCGCGGTGCTGGTGATATTCATTCCGCTTATCAATTCGCCGGCGGGCAATACCGGTTCGCAAATGGCCGGGCTGATGATTCGCGGACTGGCGGTCGCGGAAATCGAACTTTCCGACTGGCGCAGAGTGCTCAAGCATGAACTGTACCGCGGATTGGTGATGGGACTCGTGCTGGCGGCGATCGGGTTCGGCGCGGCATACCTGATCGCCCCGCTGGCGGGTATGGGCCAATCACCTATCGACGTACCGCATATCGCACTGGCGGTTTCCCTCGCGATCACGCTGGCGGTGACAATGGCCAACATCATCGGCTCGATGCTTCCGTTCGCCTTCAAGCGGGTCGGTCTGGACCCGGCGGTGACTTCCGGACCGTTTATCGCGTCGATAATGGACGTTTCGGCCATCCTGGTCTATTTCTCGATCGCAACGGCCATTCTGCACATCACCGTGTGAGCGACATGTCGCTGTACATGTTTAGCGGGCGTAAATAGCGGCCAACACTCAACAGCCAACGGGCTGCATAACCTTCGCCAGCAGCTTCATGGTGATAGACAGAATACCTCGGGTTCTAACAAAAGACAGACATTCTTCTTTCGTCTGATCGTCGTAGACAGATCGCGACTTCGCGTGGCGGAAGAAGCTCTTGCCTTGGTAGTATTTACAGTGGATAATTACCGCGAAAGCCGGTTCGTCCCCGGCCTGCTGGAGACCGGATTCGTGCCGGCACGGGATTTGCTTATAGTATTTGGTAAAGGAGACATAATGCAATTGGCGATACCGTTGGAAAAGATGACTACGGCGGACAAACTCAAAGCGCTGGAGGAGATTTGGAGCGATCTTCAGCGCACACCAGATGAGGTGCCGTCTCCAGCCTGGCACGCGGATGTTCTCCGCGCCAGAGAAGCCCGGGTGAAAGAGGGCTCATCCCAGTTTCAGGATTGGCCTACCGCCAAACGCAGAATCCGCGAGCAAACCCAATGAAGGTGCGGATTCTTGACGAGGCGGAGCAAGACTTGGTCGAAGGTTTCCGGTTTTACGAAACCCGAGAAGCAGGACTCGGCGACTATTTTCTCGATTCCCTGTCTTCCGACATTGATTCCCTTTGTCTCTATGCCGGTATCCATTCGGTTCATTTCGGCTACCATCGCTTGCTGTCCAAGAGGTTTCCTTTTGCCATCTACTACAAAGTTGACAGCAAGACGGCAAGCGTCTGGGCCGTCCTCGACTGCCGTCAAGACCCCGCACGGTTACCGGAATGACGTTGACGGTTGTCGACGGCGTCGGGAGGAACATCGGCCTTTCTGAAGTTGAGGTCTATTACGACCCCGCGGCCCGGCCCGAAAAGAAGCGGACGGTGAACTTCACCGACTGCGTGTCTTACGTGGATCCGACCATCGAAACCGGGCGCGGGCGCTGGTTCTTCTGCGCCCCCGGCAGCCGGCCGTTCGGTATGGTCTGCGCCGCGGCGTATACACGCAACAAAAACCAGGGCGGCGGCGGTTACAATTACAACAGCACCGACATCCTCGGTTTCGCGCAGATTCACGCCTGGATCATGTCCGGCGTGAACATCATGCCGACCACCGGCAAGGTGAATCCGAATCTCGGCGAGAAGGAATGGAAATCGAGTTTCTCGCACGAGACCGAAACCATTGAACCCGGTTACCATCGCCTTTTCCTGGACCGTTACAGGACACGGGTGGAATACACATCCACCGATCGGGTGGCGTTTTATCGCCTGAAATACCGAGATGCGGCCAGGGCGAAGCTGCTGGTCCAGTTGGGCGGATTCGTCGGGGCCGTCAGCTACGTGGACGCCAAGGCGAAACTCGTCAGCCCCAAACGAATAGAAGGTTCGCACGGCATGACTGACCGCCTGTGGGGCGGTCCCAAGTTGTCGCACGTCTATTTTGTCATGGAGCTGGACCGGCCCGTTCTTCGCATGGACGGTTGGAAAGGCGCCAATGGTAAGCTCGGCGACATTCGCGAATTCTCGAATCCGATCCCCGAGGGGCGGCTCGGGCAGAACAAGAGAAAGTTTCTGTTCAAGAATCTACCGGAAGAACAGGCGGGCGTTTCCCTGGCGTATGATGTATCCGCCGGTGACGAAGTGAAGGTCAAGATAGGCATTTCCTACACCAATATTGAAAACGCCCGCAAGAACCTGAAAGCGGAATGCGCGCACTGGGATTTCGATCGTGTCAGAAAGGATGCCCGCGGCGAATGGAACCAGTGGCTCGGGGCGAAACCCAACAAGACATGGGGAAAGAGTCCAATCTAAGCCCGGATATTTCACCATGCCTGTCCCGAAGCACATCACCGTTCTCTGCCGCAGGTCCGCCTGTAGTTGTCTCTGTGTCGAAATCCAAACCGTTCGTGCATTTGGCGGATTGTTGCAGTAACCTGATGGATGTGGCGTTTTAGCAGATGCGACCCTGCCCCCATTAACGGGTAAAGCCACGGGAGAAAACATATGGCCGACGAACACAACGAACCACGCGGCGAGGACGTCACCATCGATCAAGACGACGGGATTCCGATGGCGTCCAAGGTACCTGAGACAAAGGGATCAGTCGAGTCGCGAATAATCGACAATCTCAAGACCGCCAAGGCCAAAATGCTCACCGAACTGCACAAAGTGATCATCGGGCAGGATGCGGTTATCGAACTGCTGATGCAGGCGTTGATCAGCCGCGGGCACTGCCTGCTCGTCGGCGTACCGGGTCTGGCCAAGACCCTGATGATCTCCACGCTGGCACAGGTGCTCAGGCTCAATTTCAACCGTATCCAGTTCACCCCCGACCTGATGCCCTCGGACATCACCGGTACGGACATAATCGAGGAAGACCACACCACCGGAAAGCGCGTCTTCACGTTCGTCAAGGGCCCGCTGTTCGCCAACATAATCCTGGCGGACGAAATCAACCGCACGCCGCCCAAGACCCAGGCCGCCCTGCTGCAGGCCATGCAGGAATACCACGTGACCGCCGGAAGGGAGACATACGAGCTGGAACTTCCGTTCTTCGTTCTTGCCACACAGAACCCGATCGAGCAGGAAGGGACCTACCCCCTGCCCGAGGCCCAGTTGGACAGGTTCATGTTCATGGTCAATGTCGACTACCCGTCCCGTAACGAAGAACGGGCGATAGTCAAGTCCACGACGATGGAACTCACCGCCGAACCCGAAGCGATACTCAGCGGCGCCGACATCATCGCCCTGCAAAAAATAATCCGCCGGATACCTGTAAGCCAGCACGTGGTGGACTACGCGGTTAACCTGGCGCGTGCCACCCGTCCGGACGACGGAACGGCGCCGGACTTCGTGCGGAAGTATCTCTCGTGGGGCGCCGGTCCACGGGCGGCTCAGTACCTCGTGCTGGGCGCCAAAAGCCGCGCCCTGCTGCACGGGCGGTTCAACGTCTCCTCCGAAGACATCCGCGGAGTCGCAAAACCGGTCATGAGGCACCGTATCTTTACAAACTTCAACGCCGATGCGGAAGGCGTCACGCCCGACAAAATCGTCGAAATGCTGCTCCAGACCGTAAAAGAACCGCAATCCGCCGACTACAAGCACACGCCCGAACCCGATAAAACTCCCCAGAAATGAAATCTCCAAAGCTAACTCTCTTCATTCCAGGCAGCATCACCGCTCGGCGGGTGGTTTTGCTCTGGACCGTGCTGGTGTGCCTGGTCGGACAGGCGACGGCGGAGGATGCGGCAAAAAACGCATACGACTACCTCGCCGGAATCCTGGTCGACAAGACAAACTCCGTCACGGCGATCAGGGCATTTCATGCCGCCAACGACCGGGAACTCACTCCGCTGTTTGTCGCAATGTCACGCGGCGGCGACAAGAAGATGCGAATGATGGCCACTATGGCCCTGGGGAAGCTCGGCGGGAAAGAAGCAATTGCCGCACTGAAGAACCAACTCGTCGGAGACTCCGCGATGGGCGTGCGTGCCGAAGCGATGGTCAACCTGCTGAAGCTCAAGGCCGCGGATACGGACGTCCTGACCATCGCGGTGAAGCTGAATGACCAGAACATCCAGTGTGTAGCCGCACGCTCCCTGGCCGTTCAAAGCAAAGATAAAAAACACCAGGAACTCGCCAGGACAACGCTCCAGAAACTCGCCAAATCCAATGACCCGATGACGGCGGCTATGGCCGGTGTGGGACTGCTGGCGATGGGAGACTCCGCGCAGTTGCCCGGTCTGAAGAAGTTCATCTCAGATCCGGATACCGAGGCGGCAATCGTGCGCCTGATGATGCTTCAGATTGCCGACGAAAAGATAGCGGCAGGCCAACCGCTCGCCCGCATGGTCGTCGATTCGCCCAAACTCTCCGTGGAGACTCGTATCATAGCATGCCGCGCATTGGCGGCGGCATCGCCCCGATCCGTGCCCGTGATTTTCGCGTCGCTGCGAAAATCACGGTCGATGGTCTACAGAATACGCGCGATGGGAATCATCGCCGAACAGGCCGGCGCCCAACCATATATCACCGCCATCGCCAAGAGCTCTCTGCTCATCGGTCCGCTGGCGGGTTTCGAGCAGTCCAGGACCGCACCCGGACCCGCATCATCGCTAGCGGTTGATAAGGCCCTGGCACTCAAGCATCCGATCGCGGTGGACTACGTCCTTAGGCGGGCCGAGGAGGACATCAAGAAACTGGGCGACAAGGCCGCTTTCTATGTCGCACCACTGCTGAAGTACATCGCCTCAGTGGAGCCCGACACGGACAGGATGGCACAGGAGCACATCCTTGCCGCACAGGCAACGACGCTCCTTGCGAATCTCGGAACGCCCAAGGCGATCGCGGGTATCGACAAAATCCTCGCCGGGCGATACAGCGCCATAACGCGATCGACCGCCGCTGGACTCCTGCGAGCAACGAACAAAGCCGTCTGCCCGTTAGCCCGCAAACTGCTGAAGAGCCCATATCAGGAACTGGCCACAGATGGCGCCCTGACGCTCGGGCATTTCGCCGATCCGGCTGCAACTGAGTATTTCAACAGGATAATCACTCGCCAATCCGGACACGCTGTCGCGGAAATAACGTTGGCAAGCTGGTATCTGCTGAAGATCAGAAAGCTGAGCACACCGACCGCGCAGCAACTGGCAAAGCTAATCAAGTAGAACCCCGCAACCTATGCCCGGCTCATGTACTCGTTTGTGCGAGTGTCCACTGTCACCACGGTTCCGTTCTCGACGAACGGGGGCACTTTGATCTTCGCGCCGCCCTCGAGGACCGCGTCCTTGCTCTGATTGGTGGCCGTGGCGCCCTTGACCTGCGGGGTCGTGTCTGCGACCTTCAGATCGACTGTGTTGGGCAATTCAGCCGCTATCGCCCTGCCCTCGACAAACGTAAGTTCAATCTCCATGTCGCTCTGGAGATAAACGGACTTGTCGCCTATGAGGTCGAGCGGAATTTCAACCTGCTCGTAGTCGGCGTCCATCAGCACGTGGCTGGACGTGTCGGAGTACAGATACGTCATCTGCTTGCGATCGAAGAAGACCTCTTCGAGGCGATCGTTGGGGTTGAATCGCTGCTCGATCATGCGCCCGGTCATGGCGTCCTTGAGCTTGGCCTGCATGCAGGACGGGCCTTTGCCTTTAACGACGTGGCTCACGTCGAAGACCACCCAGACCGAATCCTTGTACTTAACGCCGAGTCCGCGGCGAAGGTCTATTGCTCTTACTGACATTTCAGTGTATCTCCAGACAGCGGGTTCCTACGGAATCAATTCAAAGATTCTAGCACAAGAAGACAAAACCGGCAAGTTTACTTGCCCACGCAGAACCTTTGAAAAACCCTGCCGAGAATGTCTTCGGTTACCACCTGCCCGCTGATTTCCCCAAGCCTGGCCAGGGCCTCACGCAGTTCGACCGCCGCCAGTTCGGCTACGTCGGCGACCTCGGCGGCGGGGGCAATCAGTTGCCCCGCCCGCCCCGCCGCGGCCGCACAAGCCTCCAGAGCACGCTTCTGGCGGACGTGGAGACCCATGGCCTGCCCGCCGCGATGGGCGCCAAGGCCCATGAGTTCGCCCAGACGGGCCTTCAGCACGTCCAGGCCGGCGCCCGTGGTGGCGCTTACCGCCTGGGGGGGCGTTCCGGCCAGTTCGCCCAGTTCGCTGAGGGCGGTGATATCGTCGATACCGACCAGATCGCATTTATTCGCCAGCAGCAACAGCGGCGCCCTCGGGTTGGCGGCGCGGGCCTCGTGGAGCAATTCAATCTCCGCATCTCGGCGAGCGGCCGACGCGTCGATCACAAACAGTATCACCTCCGCCCGTGCCATCGCCCGCCTGGCGAGTGAATCAGCCGCCGCCGCAGGGGACCCGCCCGGGGCGCCGGAAATGAATCCGGCGAGGTCCTGGAGCAGCACAACCGCCCCGCCGGCCAGATCCATCGAAGCACTTAGCACGTCGCGCGTGGTTCCCGCCAGCGCCGAGACAATCGCGCGATCGGCCCCGGTAAGGGCGTTCAGCAGCGAACTCTTGCCCACGTTGGGTCTTCCGACAAGCACGACGCGGGCGCAGCGGGCGTTTTCGGGCATATCGCCCGCCTGCCGGGCAACCGCCCGCAGTTGCTCGGCGATCCCGCCCAAGCGTTGCGCGAGTTCCTCGGGGCGGTCGAATTCGATATGCTCGTCGGCAAGGTCTATCGAAGCCTCGATCCCCGCCAGGGCGTCGGCTATGCGGCCTGAGACTTCTTCGCACAACCCCCTGATCCGCCCGCCCAGTGCATCCATTGCCGACCGCAGTTGGGCGTCGTTGTCGGCGTCTATCATGTCCGCGACGGCCGTCGCCTGCGACAGGTCGATCCGTCCGGAAAAAAACGCCCTGGCCGTAAACTCGCCCGCAACGCTCTGCCTGGCGCCGGCGTCGATGAGCGCATCGACCACCATCGAAACCGCATCCGGCGCGCCGGGCACGTGCAGTTCGGCCAGATCCCCCCTGGTATAGCTTCGCGGATTTCGGAAGACGTAGGCCCGCGCGGGCAGTTCGATACCGCCCGGAGGTATCCTCACGCGCCCGTCGAGGCTGCGAAATCCACCCGCATCGACCAGCGTACCGCTCGATGATTGAAAAATACGATCCCCCAACTCCAGGGCGCCGGCGCCGCCGAGGCGCACAATCGCCCGGCGCGCCGAACCGGCGGGGGTCGATATCGCCACGATTGTATCTGTCGTGTTAAACATGTCTTGAGTCTAATTCGCGGGTCCGTATTCGCCCGCCCGTCGAGGTCGAACAATTATCTCGGGCGGGATTTCCAAAAGTTTCTTGCTATTGTCTCTGTAATGCTGATAATCATTCGCCTGTTTATACTTTACCAACTAAAAAGGTCTATTGCATGGGTACGCTGTTGGAGTCACTGCGCAAGCTTCAGAAAATAGAGCAGGACATCGCTCACGTCCGAAGCAGAATACGAGTACGAAACAACGCCGTCAACGTTCAGAAGCGTAAGATAGAGCAACTTGAGCAGGATCACGCCTCGCTCCAGACCCAGGGCATCGACCGGCGGAAATTAGCCGATTCGCTTGAACTCGATCTGAAAGAGAGGGATGGGAAGGTCGTATCCTTCCGAGCCGGGCTCAACGCCGCCAGGAGCAACAAGGAATACGCGGCCATTCTCACCCAGATAAACACTCTCAAGGCAGATAGCGCCAAGATCGAAGACCGCACCCTGAGCGTGATACAGGAAGTCGAAACACTCAAGAAACAGGCCGACGAACTTGCCGAGAAAATCGCCGGCGAGAACAAACGCCTTGCCGACATCACCGAGCAGAGCGATAAGGAACTGGACAAGCTCAACGCGATGCTCGAAGAACTCCTCCAGGCTCGCGCCGAGGCCTCCGAGAGCATACCCGCGTCAAGCCTGGCTGTCTTCGAGCGAATTTCAGACAACTACGAGGGCGAGGCGATGGCCATGGTCGAAATTCATGGGCGCAAACCGCCCCACACCTACGTCTGCGGCGGGTGCTTCATGAGCCTGAATTCCGAACACGCCAACGCCCTGAGTCTCCGCGACGAAATCCGCACCTGCGATAACTGCGGGCGCATCCTCTATATCGACCCGCACGCACAGTAACCCGGAGACCTCATGAGCCGCAATTCGCTGCACGTGGTAATTCACATTGACGGAGGCTCCAGGGGCAATCCGGGGCCCGCCGGGGCCGGTATTGCTATCCGCGACAAGGCCGATAACTCGATACTCTACAAAGGCGGTATATTCCTGGGAAAGGCGACGAATAACGTAGCCGAATACTCCGGACTACTGGCCGGACTCGAAGCCGCCCGCGATCTCAACGCCGCCGGCGTCGAACTCTTCAGCGATTCCCAACTGCTCGTCAGGCAGATGACCGGAGAGTATCGCGTCAAGAATACCGGACTCAAACCGCTCCACCGGCGCGCCACCGATCTGGCAGACAGCTTTGACGAGTGCATCTTCCGCCACATCCCGCGAGAAGAGAATACCGCCGCGGACAAACTGGCCAACCTCGCCATGGACGCAAAAACGAATATCCTGGACGCCGCGGACGACCCGTACGAAAAGTGACCGGTTATCAGTAACCAGTAATCAGTAACGACCTTAAAAACCAGTTATCCCGCCGGAGGCTGACCTTCGGCAGTTATCCCGTCGGAGGCTGACCTTCGGAGGGATAACTGGGCCCCTGGGAGCCTGGATTGCCTAGATTCACTGAACAGTTCGTCCAGCAGGTTCTCGATTCGGTCGACATCGTCGAGCTGGTCGGGCAGTACGTTGCGCTGACTCACCGCGGGCGGGAGTTCGTCGGGCTCTGCCCGTTCCACGACGACAAGAAACCGTCCCTGAACGTCTCGCCCTCCAAGCAGATCTTCAAATGCTTTTCCTGCGGCGCCGGCGGCGATGCGCTGAAGTTCCTGACGCTCTACGAAAAATACAGCTTCCCCGAAGCGGTGCGGGCACTGGCGGATCGATCGAGCATCCCCCTTCCACAGGAAAGTCTGTACTCTCGGCGGGATGAAGAACCCCAAGCCGGTATGTCGAAGCGGGACCTGTTGGGCGTCACCGCGTTCGCCGCGGAGTTCTACCAGCGGCAACTGCACACGCCCGCGGGCGCCTCGACCCTCCAATACGCCAGGGATCGCGGATTCACCGATGAATCGATCGAGCGATTCGCCCTGGGCTACGCGCCGGACTCGTGGGACGCTCTCCTGTCAGCCGCCGGGAGCAAGGGCATCTCCACCGCCCAGTTGCTTACCGCTGGCCTGATCGCTCAGAAGGAGGGCGCCGATCGCTGTTACGACCGCTTCCGCCATCGACTGATGTTCCCAATCTACGACCTGACCGGAAGCGTGATAGCCTTTGGCGGGCGGGCCCTGCGCGACGAGGAGCGGGCAAAGTACTTAAACAGCCCCGAATCGATCCTGTTCGACAAGTCATCACAACTCTACGCGATGAACTGGGCGCGGGAGAAAATCGTCTCGGGCGGGACGGCCGTCGTCGTCGAAGGATACCTCGACGCGCTTATACCTCTGCAGGCCGGCGTGGGAAACGTGGTCGCTTCGCTGGGAACCGCCCTGACCGAACGGCACGTCCGACTCCTGGGGCGTTACGCGCGGGAGGTGGTGCTGGTGTTCGACGCCGACCAGGCCGGCGCCGCGGCGGCAGAGCGGGCGATGGAAGTTTTCCTCGCCCAGCAGGTCGGTATCCGCGTGGCGACCGTTCCGGCGGGCAAGGATCCGTGCGACTACTGCCTTGCCGAAGGGCCCGAAGCCTTTGAAAAGCTGGTCGCCGAAGCCCCCGACGCCATGCAATACGCCTGGGACCTCCGCCTGGGCAAGTATCGCGCCGCGGGCGGAAACCCGGCCGACCGCCACAAGGTCGCACAGGAGTTTCTGCGCCTGATAGCGACCTCGGCGGCATACGGGGCGATTGACGACATGCGCCGGGGGCAGTTGGCGCAGCATATCGGACACATACTCAACATACCCGCCAGCGAACTTCAGCGCCAGATGCAGCGTCTGGCGCGACAGACCCGCCGGGCGGCGGCCGTCTCGGCGCCCGCGGCGGCGCTGAATACCGAAATGATAACCCGCGATCCGGAGCGTATTGTCCTGGAGGTGCTGCTGAACAATAGCGAACTGTTCCACACAGTCAGCGAAAAGCTCCAACCCGCCGACTTCACCAGCGGCGAACTCCGCCAAATCGCCGAGAAAATCTGGGCTCTCGGGCACGACGACCGCCTGACCCTGCAGGCCGTCATGAGTGATTCTCAGATGCACGATCTGGCCGACATACTGTCGGACATGACAATGGCCGGGCAGATACACGCCCATGGCGAACAAGCCCTGGCGGCGGCTATGGAATCGCTGCTCCAACGACACAGCGACCGCGACATCCAGAAAGTCCGCGGCGGAGACCTCGACGACGAGGCCCTCAGGAAACTAACAAACCATCACAAAGAAGCCGATCCCAGACGCCTGCCCAAGATCAATTGAAACGCGGCATGGCAGTTGGCAGTTGGTTCTTGGCCCTTCGACAAGCTCCCTTCAACGCGCTTCGCTTGCTCAGGATCTACGACCCCTTCGACTGCGCTCAGGGCAAGCAGGATATAACGACAGATGGCGACGGAAAACGGTGAGAGGCGACGGCGTAGCCTGACTCAGTGAACTGACCCCGCTTGCCGGGTGAATCATGGTCCATGGACGACTGTCACTGCTTTTTCGCTAATCCTTGGCGGAACTCGCGGGCTTCTTTTTATCCAACAGGATCGGGGCGGATTTTTCTTTTTTGTCCGGTCGGCGGAAACCGTACTTTACCAGGCGGCCCAAATTATACGGCAATTTTTTCTCGCGAGAGAGTTTGCTCGCTTGTCGCGCGAGGATGTCCCTGGTCAGTTTCGGTTTGTGCGGCAGGGCGAGGAGGATTACGTTGCCTGAGTTTTGAACATCCACCACATGCACTTCATCGAAAACATCGATGTAGGTGCGAATCATCGAGTCGTAAAGGCGGTTCGAAGAGCGGTCCATCAGATTGGTGGCGACCACGCCCTTGCCGGTGACAGCCTTTCGCACGGCCTGCAGGAATTCGCGTGTCGCCAGGGCGTAGGGGATGTCATCGGCGCCATAGGCGTCGAGGAAAATGATGTCGTATGGCTTCTTGCATTTTTCGATGAAGGCGCGTCCGTCGGCGACGTGGACGCGCAGCGTCTTGTCCTGGCGGAAAGCGAAGTATTTCTTCGCCACCTCGACCACCAGCGGATCGATGTCCACGACGTCGATGTGCGTATCGGGGTAATGCTTGTGCAGGAAATTCGGAATCGAACCGCCGCCCAGCCCGACGATCAGAATGCGTTTCGGTTTCCCGACGGCGGCCAGGGCGACGGGCATGACGCGGGTGTAGCGCAGCTCCAGCCGATCGGGATCGCCGAGTTTGACGGTGCTTTGTATATCGCCGTTGCTGTCGAACATCAGCGTACGCAGACCTTCGGCGTCTTCGATAACCTTGATCGAGCGGTTGAATTCGGACTTGCCCTCGAACAGCACCTTCCCGCGGGGCGCGGCGATACCGGCCGCGAGGCAGACGAGGCAGACGGCGAATCCAACGTAAATGCGGGTGCGGTTGATCATGGTTCGTTTCCTTTGGGTGGCGCTTGGGCAGCCCGCTCCTTCCGGGAGCCGGTCATTCATCCGTTTAAGGTCCTTGTATAATCAACGGAGTTCCGGGGACGTCAACTCGATTATTTACCGCCCCAACCCACGACTGTCCCGCCATCGCCGGATCTTCAACGGTGTACGGTCAGTTACCTGTTGTCAATTTTTAGCTAACAGCTAATTCCGTGTGACATATACTTTTCGTTCCGGACCATAAACAACTGTAGTATTGTTGATTGCTGGTGGGCTTTTGGCAAGGGGAAAAGACTGGCGACTGGCGACGACCAGCATATCAGCCTTGATTTTGAGACTACAATCTCGACTGCGTACTACTCCGCGAAGCGGCGCTTCGCAACGAAGTACAAGTCGAGACAAGGCCGACGTGCCGTCGGCCGCTAACGGGGAAACACAGATGACAAGATGCTCTTGATTCTGCGGATTGCGGGCTTATCATACTGAAATGGCAAGCAAGACCAAGGGTATCATACTGGCTGGAGGCAGCGGGACGCGGCTGTTCCCGCTGACGCGGGCGGTTTCCAAACAATTGCTGGGCGTGTACGACAAGCCGATGATCTATTACCCCCTCAGCGTGCTGATGCTCGCGGGGATCAGGGATATCCTGATAATCTCCACGCCGCACGATCTGCCCGCATTTCAGCGCCTTCTCGGCGACGGGGCGAACCTCGGGATGAAATTCTCCTACGCCCCACAACCAAAGCCCGAGGGCCTGGCGCAGGCGTTTGTAATCGGCGCGGAGTTCGTCGGCGGCGATCCGGTGGCCCTGATCCTCGGCGACAATATCTTCTACGGACAGGGGCTTACCCAAGCCGTTCGGGCCGCCGCCGCAACCCCCGAGGGCGCGACGGTGTTCGGATATCGAGTCCGCGACCCGCAGCGATACGGCGTTGTCGAGTTCGACTCTGACGGACGGGCGATCAGCATCGAAGAAAAACCCGCCAAACCCAAAAGCCATTACGCCGTGGTCGGACTGTATTTCTACGGACCCGACGTTGTCGGCCGCGCCGCGGCGCTGGAGCCAAGCGCCCGCGGAGAGTTGGAGATAACGGACCTGAATCGCATCTATCTCGAGCGGGGGCAGCTTAACGTCCAGCGGTTGGGGAGGGGTATCGCGTGGCTTGACACGGGCACTAACCAGAGCATGCTGGACGCGAGCAACTTCGTCCAGGCCATCGAGGATCGCCAGGGCCTGAAGATCGCATGCATCGAAGAAATCGCCTGGCAGCAGGGTTGGATAACCCCCGAGCAGGTCCGCCTCGAAGCCGACGCGATGAAAAACAGCGCGTACGGAGACTATCTACTCGACCGCCTCAGGCAAGAGGGATGCGGGTAAGTGAAGCGAATCGAAACTAACCTGCCGGGCGTGTGCATAATCGAACCGGACGTCCACGGCGACGATCGCGGATTCTTCATGGAATCGTACAACCAGCGGGACTTTGCCCGGCTCGGTATCGACTGCGCGTTCGTTCAGGACAATCACTCGCGGTCGCAGCGGTCCGTGATTCGAGGGCTGCATTACCAACTCGCCCATCCGCAGGCCAAACTCGTCAGAGTGATGCTCGGTAAGGTTTACGACGTCGCGGTCGATGTCAGGCGCCGCAGCGAAACGTTCGGCCGGTGGGCGGGCGTCACGCTCTCGGCGGAGAACAAACAGATGCTCTTCGTGCCCGAAGGCTTCGCGCACGGATTCTGCGTGATAAGCGAGTTTGCCGAATTTGCATATAAATGTTCGGACTTCTACGCACCGGTCGAAGAGCGCGGGATAATCTGGAACGATCCGGAGTTGGCGATACCCTGGCCTCTCGGCGACTCCGCGCCGATTCTCTCGCCCAAGGACGCCGAATACGGTCCGCTGTCGGCGATGGACGAAAACGACCTGCCTGTCTGCCGGGAGGGCGCCGGCCAATGAAAATCATGATAACCGGCGCTCGCGGAATGCTGGGCAGGTCGTTCACCAGGCGGTTCAAAGAACATGAACTTCTGCCTGTGGATATAGACGATTTCGATATCATCGACCTCCAGGCCACCGGACAAGCCGTCTGGCAGTTCAAGCCCGAGGTGGTGATTCACTGCGCCGCGGCCACAAACGTCGACGATTGCGAGACCAACCAGGGCCCCGCCTGGGAAGTGAACGTCAACGGAACAGCCAACATCGCCGAGGCCTGCGCCGAGTGCGGCGCCAGGCTGATTGCATTTTCCACCGACTACGTTTTCTCCGGCGAGTCTGACCGCCCGTACATCGAATTCGACACGACCGGTCCGAAGACTGTATACGGGATGACCAAGATGCTCGGCGAAATGGCCGCCGCGCAATACTGCACAAACAGCACGATAGTGCGGGTGGCGTGGCTGTACGGGCCAGGCGGACCGAGTTTCGTCCACTCGATGCTCCGCCTGGCGGCGGAAGGGACCACGCCCCTGAGAGTAGTTGACGACCAGGTCGGTAATCCGACGTCGACCGGCGCGGTGGTCGAGCATATCAAGTTGCTGCTCGAACATCCCGAGATCACCGGACCGGTGCATCTCACTTGCGAAGGGCACGCCACCTGGTGCGAATTCGCCGCCGAGATATTCCGTCTGGCCGGTCTGGACTGCAATCCCGCCCCATGCTCGACCAGCGAATTTCCGCGACCGGCGCCCAGACCGGCGAATTCGCAACTCGATAACACCGTGCTTATCAGGCACAACCTTCCGCCCATGCCCCACTGGCGCCAGGCCCTGGCGGAATTCTTCCGGGAGCATCCAGATGGTTGATACGCGGGCGGCCCACAAGCCTTCAGTTGTCCTGGTAACCGGCGGTGCGGGCTTCATCGGATGCAACTTCGTCAGGCACCTGCTGACAAGCGATGAGTCGCTGCGCGTGATAAACTACGACGCCCTGACCTACGCCGGAAGCGCCGCGAACCTTGCGGGACTCGACACCGCACACGCCGACCGCTACAGGTTCGTCCACGCCGACATCCGCGACGAGGACGCGGTGGCGGATATCTTCACAAGCGAGCGGATTGACACCGTAGTACACCTCGCCGCCGAAAGCCACGTCGACCGCTCCATAAACGCGCCCGGCGAATTCCTCACCACCAACATAACCGGCACGTACGTGCTCCTCCAGGCCGCCCGCGCCGCCTGGTCCGACCGCACCGACGTGCGCTTCCACCACGTCAGCACGGATGAAGTCTACGGTTCGCTGGGCGACGACGGTCACTTCGTCGAAACCACCCCGTACGACCCGTCCAGCCCCTACAGCGCATCGAAAGCCGCATCAGACCACCTCGCGCGGGCATGGCATCGCACGTACGGGCTGCCCGTGACGATCTCGAACTGCTCGAACAATTACGGGCCTTACCAGTTCCCCGAAAAACTCCTCCCGCTGATGATCTGCAACGCCCTGGCGGGCAAACCGCTGGGCGTATACGGAGACGGGAAAAACGTTCGCGACTGGCTGTTCGTGTCAGACCACTGCAGCGCACTGGACACAATCGTCCGCCGCGGGCGCCCCGGTGCGACCTACAACGTCGGCGGGCACAACGAGTGGGCAAATATCGACATCGTACACCTGCTGTGCGACCAGTTGCAGGATATCACCCCCCCCGCCGACGGGCATTACCGCGATCTGATAACATTCGTGCGCGACCGCCCGGGGCACGACCGGCGATACGCCATCGACGCGTCGCTGATAGAAAGCGAACTTGGCTGGACGCCGCGGCACAAGTTTGAGGAAGGGTTGCGCCAGACCATCGAGTGGTATCTCGCCAACGGAGACTGGATCGAAGAAATCCGCCGCACAAAATACGCCGGACAACGCCTCGGCGTAATCGACAAAGAATAAACCCGACACCATTTCCCGTTTGACAACGCAATGCCCGCCCGGACAGACAACGACAATCCCGCCGCGCCCCGCCGCTCCCTGCGAGACAGATACTTCATCCAGCGCGTAGTCTCACCGTGGGAAATCCCCGGTATTATGCGCAAGTACACCTACGCCGGTTCCATGAGCCATATCTGGATGATGCTGGCAAGCGGGATATTCTTCTTCGAGTTCGGAAAGACTGTGGGCATGTCCAACCTCCAGTGGGGACTGCTGGCGGGCGTTTCCTCGTGGCTCATGCCCGCACAGATAGTCTCGGCGCTGATCGCGCAGCGAACGGGAAGACGCAAGGTGATCTGGTTCTGCCTGGCCGTGGCCGAACGAACCTTGCGCCTGGTCGGAATCCTGCTGTCGGTGTGGCTGTGGCGGATGGGTTGGCCTCATGCGAGCGTCGTGCTGATCGTCGCGATCTGCATTTCCAGCCTGTCGGGAATGATGGCGCTGCCGCCGTGGATGTCGTGGATGGCCGATATAATCCCCAAAGATCGCCACGGCGCTTTCTGGGGACGCCGCACCGCGTGGATGGCGCTGTCCGTTATCGCGACCACCGTGCCGGCGGCGATGCTTTACGACTGGACTGATGACAAGTACAAGGTTGATGTGTTGCTGGCGATCTTCATTCTCGCCACGGTCATCGGTCTGCTTGATCTGATTATCCACGGTTCGATCCCCGAGCCGGTTCCGGCGGCCTGTCAGGACCAGAAATTCACCCACGAGATACTCAAGCCGATCCGGGACCACAAGTTCCAGCCATGGTTAGTCTTTCACGCATGCTGGAGTTTTGGACTTTACCTTGGCGGATCGCTGTACATCCCGTTCGCCCTCAAGAATATGGAGCTCAGCGGCAATCTCCTGGGCGCAACGCTGGCGATTACCTGTCTGGGTTTTGCAGGCGGGCTTACCGGCGGGTGGTCCGGAAAACTCGTCGACCGCCTCGGCATCAAGAGGATCATCTTCTGCGGGCATCTGGTCTGGGCATTCCTTCCGGCGATGTGGTTGATGGCGACTCCCCAAACCGCTCTGTACTGGTTGGGCGCCGGAAGCCTCATTTCGGGCGTCGCCTGTTCGGCCGCCAACACGGCGGCCAACAAACTGGTGACCCGCGTTCCGCCGCCTGAACTTCGCGCGGTGTACGTTGCGGTATCCAGCAGCGTGGGCAGCCTGTCCGGCGGATGCGGCGCCATCGCCGCCGGTTTCCTGATGTACATGTTCCAGGACTCGACGATAGCCACGCCGATCGGACAACTGGGCGGCTTCCAAGTGCTGTTTATGATTTCGCTCTGCCTGCGAGTATCGACGACAGTGTTGCTGATACCACGGATCAGGTTGTAAGAAAAAGGCGCCTGACAACCTCCGCCAAAATGTTCTCGCCGTTAAGGCCCCATAGGGGCCGACATATGGTAGCCCCGTCCGCGAGGGCGGGAATCACTTAAACGACATCGCGGCGACACGCCGCGGTGCCGTTTAAGTGATCCCCGAATTAGATAACAATAAGAAACCCGGCGGCCCCCCGCACAGATCCGTACGTGAGGAATTACCTCATACGGCTCCTCCCTGACCCGATTGAATCTGGGGGGACTATCTATTATGCTGCAAAGACAATCGACAATACTACAGCACTGCCTGTTTCGCCTTCCTTGCATCCGACCGCCCGGCACGGCGCGGACTTCAGCATTTTAGTTGTGACAGAGTGCTAGTTTACCGAACAGAAAGACGTTAACGAAAGGACGCAAAGTTATGAACAGGAAAGCATTATTTGGTGTAGTATCTCTGCTGGCTGCGATGGCGGTATTCGTAATTGGAGTATCGGCTGGCGAAAAGGCCAAAACACTGAGCGACCCCGACGGCAAGCCGGCCGACATGTCCAAGCCCGTGCAGGTCTACATCCTGCTGGGCCAGTCCAACATGGTGGGCGCCGGCAGGATCGCCGGTGAGAAGAACGGCACGCTGGCCCACGCGGTCAAGGCCAAGAAGAAATACCCCTACCTCGTGGATGACGCCGGCCAGTGGACCGTCCGCAAGGATGTCCGCAACGTGCGCGTGATGAATAACAAAGGATTCAACAACGAGTGGATGACCATAAAGGGCAGCAAGACGATCGGCCCGGAGTTCGGTATCGGGCACTACGTGGGGCATGCCGTCGATGCGCCCGTAATGATCCTCAAGAGCTGCATCGGCAATCGCTGTCTCGGCTTCGACCTGCTGCCGCCCGGTAGCGAGCAATTCGAGTTCGAGGAAAAGGGCAAGACGATGGTGCATGCCGGCTACAAGGAATTCGGCATTTGGGAAAAAGGGACCCAACCGCCGACGAAGGGATGGTACGCCGGCACGCAGTACGACGCCGATGTCGCCGCCGCAAAGCGAGTCCTCAAGCAACTCGACAAGTACTACCCCGGCGCCAAGAAGTACGAGGTCGCCGGCTTCTTCTTCTGGCAGGGTGACAAGGATCGCTACCGATCCTACTGGGCCGAGCGGTACGAGACGAATCTCGTCCAGTTGATCAAGGCGCTGCGCAAGGACTTCAATGCTCCCAAGGCCAAATTCGTCTGCGCCACCCTTGGGCAGACCAAGAAGGGCGCCGGCGGCAATGAAGGGAAGATACTCAATGCCCAGTTCGCCGTTGACGGCAAGAGCGGCAGGTATCCGGAGTTCAAAGGCAACGTCGCCACCGTATACACCAACCCTGTCAGCATGGGCGGCAGTTCCAACGGCCACTACAGCGGTAATGCCGAGACCTACATGAACGTCGGCGAAGCCATGGGCCAGGCAATGGTTAAGTTGATCGAAACAAGCGCCGGTTCGTCCAAGTAAACAACGACCGCGGGACCGCCCCGTCAGACGACAGAGATGATAGTGCCATGCCGCAAGCGGCAGACAAATGCGGCGTTGCGTGGTGACAAGTTGCAGCGAGAGTCAAAGAGGCGGCGAACATAACCCTATGGAATATGGCACGTTAAGCCCCTGTGACATATGCGATAGCGAGGGAACTGTCAACCTGTAATTAGCAACTGGCGTAACGACATTAACGACAAGGCATTACGGCGGAACGGCGCGTCGACTGGAGGAGTTTATTGCCCCGGCGGAAGGTTCACAGTTCCGGCAAGTGTGACATATACCCGCGGCGGGCGATATGCAACATTGAGCCATCTCAATATAACTGTAAGTAACCGCCCGCCAGGATAATAGCATCGCCACAACCGCGTCGCATACGATACCGCCGCTCGCCGAGCAGCGCCGCAGCGGCGCGGGGACCTGTGACACATATGTGACACCCCCCCGCCGGTCAAACCGCTCGGTGGCAAATGGCTTCTACTGGTGGAATGTCACGCACTTCTTCGATAAGCTGTCACCATCAAAAAGCGAAAAGCGAAAATCGCCAGTATCAAGACCGCGATCGGATGGGTGATCGGGATTGCGTCGGTGAGCCTGTGCGCCGCGGCGGTGGTCGGGTACTGGGATAAGTTCGACCCGTCTCGATACCCGATACCGCTGGGGCTGTTTTCACTCGCGGTCGCCTGCACGCTGGCGGGGCTGTGCATGCACGGGCTCGGGTGGTTCGTGCTGATGCGAGGGATGGCGCCGGGTTTGAGTTTCTCGACGGCTATGAGGGCGTGGGCGTATTCGCAGGTCGTCAAATACGTACCGGGCAAGGTTATGGTCTTCGTCACCCGCACCGAGATCTGCGCCCGCGACGGAGTGGCGCCGCTGACGGTTCTGGCGGGGACGGGCCTTGAGATCATCCTGTCGCTGATCTGCGCGATGGTGCTGTCGCTTGGAACGCTAACGGTATGGTGCAGAAGCATGGGCCTGTCGCCCTGGATCTGCATCGGCCCAATGGCGGGCCTGCTTGCGATGGTGCATCCGAAGGCGATCATAGCCGTCATGCGACTGTACTACCGCCTGCGAAAGGCCGACACGTCAGCGGTGCCCGAACTGGACTTGAAGCATATCCTCAAACCGCTGGGTGTGTACTTTGCGGGATGGCTTTTGTACGGTGTTGGTGGATATCTGCTGATATGCGTCGTATTCAACGGAATGGTCGGTTCGCCACGTACACAGATGGGCATGATCGGCGCGTTCCCGTTCGCCTGGGCCGCGGGGTACCTGGTGCTCCTTGCCCCGGGCGGAGCGGGCTTCAGGGAAGGCGCCCTGGTTTACGCGCTGGGTTCGTGGATGACGTTTGAACTTGCAGTAGTCGTCGCGGTGGTGGCCAGGCTGTGTCAGTCGGGCCTGGACCTGCTGATCGCCGGCGGATGGTGGCTCGGACGGACCATCGCATTGAAGAGATCGAAATGATTTAAAAAAAATTCAAAAAAAACGCGCGAATATGGACAATGACCTGACAATCCGGATACGCAAGGCACGCGGGAAATTCGCGGCGATGGCGACCACCTATTCGCTGGGCGTCTTCAACGACAATTTCTTCAAGTGGGCGGCGATAGGCGTGACGATCGGCATGGAGGAATGGTTCACCGCCCTGTTCACGCTTCCGTTCATCCTGTTCGCACCGCAGGCCGGATGGCTGGCCGACAGGTTCCCCAAACGCAATGTGGTGATTCTCGCCAAGGTGCTGGAACTGGTGGCGATGCTGGTTGGCGCCGTTGCGATCGTCTCGGGGAACCTTCCGATGATCGCAATAGTGCTCGTGATAATGGCGCTGCAGTCGACCATATTCGGGCCCAGCCTCAACGGCAGCATTCCCGAACTGTTTCCCGCGAGTTACGTGACGACGGCCAACGCGGTGCTGAAGGTGGCGATTACGCTCGCGATACTTCTAGGCACGGCGATGGCGGGGCACGCGCTGGAACTCAAACGCGCCGGATGGTCTCCGGGCAGCTTCGGGCGCTTCGCGGTCGCCGCGATCATAGTATTCATGGCGCTGCTGGGCGTCTGCATCAGCTTCTTCGTACCGCGTCGCCCGGGGGCGGGCGCCACCGCCAAATGCCCCAAGAGCGTACTCCTGCACAGCCTCCAGGACCTGTGGGAGCTGCGAAAGGACAAGTACCTCAAAACGATCCTCATAGTGGACGTTTTCATATGGTTCGTCGGCTCGCTGCAAATGCAGATCATCAGCAAGATGTGCGATCCGGAGCACTTCAACTGGGGCAGGGGCACCGCGTCGAACCTGATGTTATCGGAGCTGGTGGGCGTGGCTGTCGGCGGTTTGATCGCGGCGCGGATAGCGAAAGGCCCGCGGTGGTACAAGGTCCTTCCGCTGCCGTTGATCGTCCTGGGCGTAATGGCGATACCGGCGTCGATAGTTCCCCTGCTGGGTCCGGATCTGGGATTGATGCTGCTGTATCCGGCGGTGGGCCTGATGGGAATCGCCGGGGGTATCGTTCTGGTGCCTTGCGAAAGTTTCATCCAGGTCCGCCCCGCTTCCGATCGGAAGGGCAGAGTGATAGCCGCCGCCGGATGCGCCGCGTTCATCAGCATGCTGTTTTCCGCGGGGCTGCTGGCGCTGCTGCGGTTGTTCATGTCCGCGTCGCCCTGCTTCATTGTCGTAGCCGTCACATCTCTGGCTACCGGTATCTGGTTGTGGATCACGATAAGCCGAAAGGAGTTCGGTGATGCTTGACCGCCTGCTTTTCTGGTTTGTGAAGTGCTGCCTCTTCCTGCGGTATAGAATCCGCGTCAAGGGGCTCGATAAAATCGCCGCCCGCGGGCGCAAGGGCATCCTGTTTCTTCCGAACCATCCGGCGCTGATCGACCCGGTGATAATGCTATCGGTGCTCAAGGGCTCCTTTGCCCCGCGAGCACTTGCCGACCAGGACGAAATCGACCTGTTCTTCATTCGCTGGGCAGCCAAACGCGCCGGTATAATCCCAATCCCCGATATCGGTCGATACGGACAGGCCGGACGCCAAAAGGTCGAAGAAGCTCTCGCCGAAGGAGCTCTGTGGATGAAGGATGGGGGCAATATGCTGCTCTATCCTGCCGGTCACCTGTGTAAAACGCGCATCGAAGATCTCGGCGGAAGCAGCGCCGCCGAGACCCTGCTGGGCGAGTTTCCCGATGTAAGAATCGTTCTGGTTCGCATGCGAGGCCTCTGGGGCAGTGCTTTCGGTTGGGGACCGGGGAAGGTTCCGTATGCGGGCAAGGCGTTGAAGAAAGGTATTCCCGGACTGCTGGCCAGCGGGCTGCTGTTCATGCCGCGGCGCAAAGTAACCATCGAGTTCTTCGAGCCCGAAGACGTGCCGAGAGGCGCCAGCCGCGAAACGCTCAACCGCTACCTCGAAGAGTTTTACAACCAGGATCCGCCCGACAACACTCACGTCCCCTACAACATCTGGCGCGGCTGGAACCCAAAACCGATACCCGAACCCGAGCATCACAGCATCTCCGGAAATGTCGCCGACGTGCCCGATTCGGTGCGCGCCGCGGTCCGCGAGCACCTTGGCGCCCTTACCGGCGCCGGCGATGTCACACACGAGACGTCTCTGGCTCACGATCTCGGGCTCGATTCACTGGCGAGGGTCGACCTTGCGATCTGGATTGACACGGAATTCGGGCAGGCCTGCAACGATCCCGAGTCGCTGGTGACGGCCGGCGATGTGATGCTCGCGGCCTGCGGGCAGGCGATTGTGTCCGGAGCTTCCGAGTTGAAGCCCCCCCCCGCGAGTTGGTTTACCGCCCTGCCGACCAATCAGCGCCTGGCGCCTCCGACCGGTGAAACAGTAGCCCAAGCGTTCCTGAATCTCGCCCGCAAGACACCCGGGCGCACGCTGATCGCCGACCAGCTCTCCGGCGCCAAGACATACCGCGACATCGTGCTGGGCGTCATGGCGTTGAAGGAGCCTATCGAGCGGTTGGAGGGCGATCGTGTCGGGATCATGCTGCCGGCGTCAGTGGCCGCCGACGTTGTATACCTGGCGACGATCTTCGCCGGAAAAGTGCCCGTGATGGTCAACTGGACCGTCGGTCCGCGAAATCTGGTCCACAGCCTCGAACTGACGGGCGTAAAACACGTGCTCACTTCCAAAACACTGGTCGCCCGGCTGCAATCCCAGGGCGTGGACTTCGACACTGTCTCCGACAAGATCACCGCGCTGGAGGACCTCGCCTCGGGGATATCGCTTTGGACGAAGCTGCGCTGCTGGCTGGCGAGCCGGATATCGTGGAAATCTCTGGCCCGCGCGAAGATCGCGCCGACAGCGGTTGTACTGTTCACCAGCGGCAGCGAATCGCTTCCAAAAGCCGTCGGGCTTTCACACGCGAATCTCCTGGCGTCTCTGGGCAGCATTTCCCGGGCGGTGCATATCGGCGTCAACGATCACCTGATCGGCATCCTTCCGCCATTCCATTCGTTCGGTCTGACCGGATGCGTGCTTACCGCCCTTGCCTGGGGCGCGCGGGTGGTCTACCACGCCAATCCGACCGAAGCCGAAGCCATCGGGCGAATCGTCGAAGCGTACCAGGCGACGATAATCCTCGGCACGCCGACGTTCCTGGGCGGTATCGTAAGGGCGTCGGCGCCCGAGCGGCTCAAGTCCCTGCGAATGGCGGTTACCGGCGCCGAAAAATGCAGCGGCCACGTGTACCAATCGCTGCGGACGAGTTGTCCCGACGCGGTGGTCATGGAAGGATACGGCGTTACCGAATGCTCGCCGTTCATCTCGATTAACGACGAGAACGATCCCAAACCGGGCACGATAGGCAAAGTGCTCGACACGATGGAGCACGCCGTAATCGCCCTGGAGACCGACCCGCCTGTGCGCGTCGAGCGGGGGCAGAGGGGCATGCTGATTGTCCGCGGGGCGAACGTCTTCGAGGGGTATCTGCACTACGACGGACCTTCACCGTTCGTCGAGTTCGAGGGCGAGCAATGGTATCGCACCGGAGACCTGGTAACCGAAGACGCCGATGGCGTGATGACCTTCGCCGGACGCCTCAAGCGGTTCGTCAAACTCGGCGGGGAAATGATATCGCTGCCGGCGATCGAAGCCGTCCTGACGCCTCTATACGCCGGCGTTGATGATGAAGGCCCGGTGCTGGCGGTGACGTCCGTACCCGGAATCGATCCGCCCGAACTGGTGCTCTTTACCGCATTCGATGCCGACCGCGGCGAGATCAACCAGCAGATCCGCGCCGGAGGGCTCTCGGGTCTGCACAACATCCGCCGCCTCGTTCGCCTCGAGGCAATCCCCATCCTGGGAACCGGAAAGACCGATTACCGAACGCTGGACAAACGCCTGGCCGACGGAGCGGACGAGTAACGCCAGTAATTGCCATTTGCCATTTGCCCGCCGTTATGACTATACTTCGCTCAATCGTGATGACATGGAACCCCTTGGAACAGGTAATCCTTAGTATCCTGATATGAAACGATTCGGTCAACGCGGCGCCTCTTTGCAAGTGGGGCTGTTGGCTGCGATTGCAGCAGCCATCGGCATCTATCTTATCGCCACAACCGTATTGATCGCCAAGGACGGACTGTTCTACATAGACCAGGCCCGCAAGCTTGTCGGCGACCTTCCGGGCGAACCGGAAATCCACCTGCTGGGCTTTCCCATGATGATAGCCTCTTTCCGCTGGATTCTCACAGCATGCGGTATGGGCGGTGGTTTGAATACCTGGATAGTCTCCGCCCAGGCGGTCTCGCTGCTGGCCAGGCTTCTGTGCCTGATACCCGTTTATCTGATAGGGAAGCGATTCGTCGGTCGAAGGCGGAGCATCCTGGGGATCTTCATATTGATCGTGCTGCCCTTACCGGCAGAATGGGGCGCCGACACCCTCAGGGATTTTCCGAGCCTGCTGCTGCTGCTGAGCAGCCTTGCGCTTCTCATCGCCGGCGCGGAGTCCGGACGGATGCGGTTTTTCGCGCTGGCGGGCCTGGCGTGCGGAATCGGTATCGCCATTCGAGAGGAACTGGTGCAGTTGGTCCTCTATGCAATGCTGTGGTTCGCATGGCGATTCCTGACCGCCCGCAGTTGGGCCGATCGGGGCAAACAAGCCGCCTCGTGCCTGGTGTTCCTGATAATGGTGTCGCTCCCGGCGGGGTTGCACATCTGCGCGTCGGGCTGGCGCCTGCCTGTAAAAACAACTTCTCTGCTGCTCATAATGGAAGGCGCCGAACCGTCCGTGGCGACGGGGATGGTCCCCTCCGCCGCGGTAAGCGAAGACATGAGCGTCTCGGACGCCAGCTACAGAATCGTCCAGATGCTGGGTGGAAATTTCCACGAATACTTCTACCCGTTCTGGGTGATCGGACTGGTCTGCTGCCTCCGCAAGAAAGGAAACACCACCGCAAAGTTCTTCATCCTGACGATGATGATCGGGACTTGTGCCCTGCTGTACATGCGGTACTTCCTTTACGCCGGCGGAC
>JADHXQ010000145.1 GCA_016782885.1 Phycisphaerae bacterium
TGGGCGACCACCTGGCGATAGTGCTCGTCGGCGGCGATTGGAAGGTCGCGCCACTGTCCGAAGGGATGGCTCGCCGCGGCGGCTAAGCGCAGATCGACCCGCCGGGCGGCTTCGGCCAACTTTCGCCGCCCGTCCAGCGCCGAAGCGACCAAATCGTCGACAGAATGGAAAACGCCCACGCGATTTTCGATAACGCACTGGAAAAGTTCGTAGCAGGTGCTTTCCCGCATCTCTTCGTCCAGGCGCTCGACAAGCTGCTCGATACCGCTCTTCAGATCCGCCGTTCGGGGATCGATCAGGTGAAACTCTTCCTCCGTACCGATCGTCGGGGCGTCATTTCGCTTGAATGGAATCATGGGGTGTCCGGCTCCACGTTCTTCAACCGGCCTGGCTCGCCGGCGGCGCGAGCGGCCATACCGGCCAGCAAAGCCGCACCGCTTCTCAGCGCGCCGTCGGCGAAATCGAAGTTCCCGGTGTGCAATTGTCCGCTTTCGGCGCCCGTGCCGATACGCACCAGCAGTCCGGGCACGTGATCGAGGTAGCAGGCGAAATCCTCGGAGCCCATCGACATACGGTCCATCTCGACCCAACCGCCCGGTCCGAACAATTCGCCGGCGGTCTCGGTGAAGATCGTAAACAGGCGCGGGTCGTTCATCACGGCCGGGCAGTATACATGGGTATCGAAGACCACCTGCAGGTCCTGCCCCTGGGCGACCTGGCGGGCGATACCGCGAATATCGGCGCACAGTTCATCTCTGACCGCCTCGTTCGGCGCTCGGATGGTGCCTTCAACGACGGCCTCGGTGGGTATCACGTTCGCCCGGCTGCCCGAGTGCATGCTGCCAATGCTGACCACGCGGGGCAGGTCGACGTCATCGCCGAGTCTCGTCAGACCGCTGATCCGGGCGACAAGATCCGCCACACCCAGAATCGGGCTCCTGGCCAGGTGGGGTCTGGCGCCGTGTCCGCCGATGCCCGTTACCGTCAGCGTGAACAAATCATTGGACGCCGTCATGTGGCCGGGCCTGGACCCGACGACACCTACCGGAAGGTCGGGCCAGGCGTGCAGTGCGAATATGGCGTCGGGCAGGGGCTCGCCAAGGGCGCCGGCGTCGATCATTGTCCGGGCGCCCGCGCCGACTTCCTCGGCGGGCTGAAATATCAGACGGACCTCGCCGGTGAGTTCGTCCCGCATCGCAGCGAGGATCAGACCCGCCCCGACCAGCATCGCCACGTGCCCGTCGTGCCCGCATGCGTGGGCCAGGCCTCGATGCCGAGATGCGTAAGGCTTGCCCGTGGTTTCGGTAATCGGCAAGGCGTCCATATCGGCCCGCAACGCCGCCACTTTTCCGGGCGCGTCGCCGATGAGCCTCGCCACAACCCCCGTACCCGCCACCTCAGTTTGAACGTCCAGCCCCGCGGCCTGCAGGATATCCGCTACGCGGGCCGCGGTGGACTGTTCGGAAAAACCCGCTTCCGGCGCCGCGTGAATTGCCCGGCGCAAATCAGTCATCTCGGCGGCGACCCTCGTCGCCTCCTCGGAAATACGTCTGGTAAGTTCCGCCAATCTGTCGGTCATCTCACTAACATCATAGCGCCGCTTTAACGGATATGCATAGTCCTGAAAGTTACTTATCGCCGAGGCAGGCAAGCTTACTTGCGAGAGTTCGTCAGTTTGTATACTGCCAGTGAGTTGTCCCAGACCAGCGGGATGTACAGAAGACCGCGGGCCTGGTCGATGCCGAAGTCGGCGGGACCGCCCTTGATCTCCAGGAGCATCCGCACGCGTTTGCGGTCGGCGTTGACCAGAACGATCTTATTTTGCTTCTGATCCGAGACAATGAACGTACCGTCGCTGAGTATCTCCAAACCATCCAGACCGCTGAAACGATCCGCCAGACCGAACGGCCTGGGAGGCATGATCCCGTCGAGGTCGACCTCGTAAATATCGTGCTTCGCCCAACTGACGACGAACATCTTCCCGCCGCTGAAAGCAATACCGTTAGGATTCGGCGGACCGGGTATCTCCGTCTGTTTGTCGCCGTCGAGGCGATGTATCTTGTCAGTGTTGGAGTCCGAGACGTAGATGTGCTTCCCGTCGGTGGCTGCATCGTTGAGGAACTTGGCGCCGTGG
The DNA here is from genome assembly GCA_016782885.1 of Phycisphaerae bacterium. Taxonomy (GTDB): domain Bacteria; phylum Planctomycetota; class Phycisphaerae; order SM23-33; family SM23-33; genus BS750m-G57. The sequence continues at coordinate 2,135 of JADHXQ010000145.1, forward strand.
ATGATCACCGACTCGAGCGCCTGACCGGTCTCGACCGACATCCTCCGTACGCGGTCCACGTCGCAGGCATAGACAATGCCCTTCAGCACGCAGATGCCTTTGATCGAATTGAGAGGAGCGTTGGTCTGCGAATCGACCCATCGCCCCCGCACGATCTGTCCGCCTGTCTTCAGACGCGTGATGAAGCCCGTACCGTCATCGGTGTTGTACCTGTTTTCGGCGCCCTTGGCGGGCGCATCGATATTCGAGATGAATACCTCGCCGGTTTCGCCCAGGACGGCCGCACATTCCGGTACGGCCAGACCGGTGATATCAAGCACTTTCTCCACCCGCCAATCATCGAAGTGGTAGGAGGGAGCCGAAGGGGAGAGAACCGGAGCACAACCCGACAACATCGCACCAACAACCAACACCGCAACCAGAACCATTCGCATATCGTCGCTCCTTTCGACCGGGACTCACCCGGCGCGAAGATTGGGCCAATTGACGAAGCATATCATACGCGCCGCCCCGTTGGCGTCAAGCGGCGAGACAAAGCGGGATTCCCGTGTTGTCCAGTTTAGCCATTTTACGCCGCCTCACATCGCGTGAAGAGAAGGGCTTTCGATATATCGTTCAATTCCCGTGTTCAACGAGAGTTGAATTTAAGACGACCCGCCAGAAAGCCTGTTTCAGGCCCGAAGGGCCGATTCGAACTTAGCCGGGGCCGGGAGGCTCCGGTATATATGTCATAATGGCCCAAAGCCCCTGAGGGGTGACAGAGCGTTGGTCTGCAAATGCATGCTTCTGTCGCCTCTCCGGGGCTTTGGGATATGACAGGACGCATACCGGGGCCTCCCGGCCCCGGCCAAGATATTGACGGCCCTTCGGGCCTGAACCAAACATCGCTTCCCAGTGACGTTCTACCAGACTGTGTAAAATGGCCAAACTGGATCGGGTGGTCCCTGCGATGTCGGAATTGGCGGGCGACCGCGGCGTTTATGCTCCGACGCTCATTTGGATGTCTTGAGGTCGATCTCGCCCCAGTACGCCGTTTCCCAATTCCAACCGCTGGGCTGGTTGACCAGTTCGATGTTGACGCTCTTGCCCGCGTAGGGCGACAGGTCCAGATCGATGGTCATCCAGCCGTTTTTTGAGCCGGCCTTGCCGACCGTCTTTCGGAGGAGTTCCTTCTTGTCGACTCGGGCGATAAGCGTCCAGTCTCCGCGAAGATCGTGCCCAACGACCATATGCAGAACGGCGCGTTTTCCGGACGGTACGGCGATTTTGCGACTGAGGACGGATCCGGTGCTCCTGTCAAGCGGATGGGTTACCAGAACGTTCTTCCTGCCTGCCCAACTGGCGCGCAGGCCCGGGCTTTCGATATTAGCGCAGTTGGCAAGTTTCCATCCGGGTGCGAATTTCTCGACGGCCTTGCTCAGACTGATCGGCGCGGACTTCACTGCCGCTCGCCGGCGGCCTCGTCCGGTTGGCCACTTGTCCTTGGGGAATAGCTTCAGAATCTGAGCTTCGTTCTTCTTCATCTCAGGTGTCGACGCACTGGGCGTGGGCGGGCGTTTCCCGCCCTTGAACAGGTCGATCCCCGCGGGATTCTCGGGATCCATGTCGACCAGAGGCCAGACCACTTTGCCCGCCCTTTGACCGGCCTCGTCGTAATATGCGCCCAGTTCGTTGGAGTTCGCGTCAACGTACAGCGTTATTCGGTTGATCTCCGCCATTGTCAGCGCTTCGCGGTGATGCTTCTTGAGCATGATCTTCGCCAGACCTGTTTGGATGGCTCCGAACCGCCCGGCTATCGAACGATATCCGCCGTGTATCGGGTGCACGCCGCTGTGCCCGCCGGTCCCGTGGTAGAAGAACACGTACTTCTTCAGGTCGGGCGCGGGTTTCTTTTTCTTCGTGTGGCAGGGAATGCACTTGCCCTTGAGAAGCGGCTCGACCAGGCGGGCGTAGGTCAGCGGGCACGAACCATCTTCCAGATTCGGGGTAAGTTTCGACGGAGCCCGCTTCATCGCAGCCGGAACTTTTCCCGGCTTGCGGACCTGCAGTTTCTTCTCGTGACATCCGACGCAGCTCAGATTCTCGCCCGGATGCACGTAGGTGCATGATCGCATGGACTGAACCGCCATACCATTCTCGTCAAGAGCCTGGAAATATATCGCCCTTGCGACCGGGGCCTCGAAGTAGGCGCTTCCGTCTTCCTCGACGGGAACCACGCCGAGGACCGCCCTGGTCGACACGCCCGAGCCGGGCCCCACTCGCGGCTGGTCCTGCCACGGACTGTGCCACGGGTACGGGAATATCTGCATCACGCGTATCGACTTGATTTTCGTCTTCGCCGGCCACTCGAAGTCCGATTCGTAAACATTCATGATGCTGATCGTCGCGCGCTTGTGGCCCGGAGCCTTGTAACGCTCGCCCTGGTATGTCATCGTCGGGATAGCCGGAGGGGTCTTGCGAGCCTTCAGCGGAATCGGGGCGCGAATGTCGCTGATTCCGTTGCAATCCTGCTTAGTCGCCGAGAAAAGTATCTCCCGGTTGCCGAACTTATCGAGCAGCCAGACGTCGCTTCCCTGCGCGGCGAGCATGTAATCTTCGCTGAGCGCCCAGGGATCGGTATAACCGGCCGACGAGCGCAATCCCTTGTCCATATCGCCATGGTATCCCGAGGCCTCATCCATCATGGCGTAGTCGCCGAACCGCGTCACCTGCGACATTTTGTTGTCGTCTTCGATACCGAGATCGATCAGTATCAGCTCGCCCCTGGGGGTCGAGATGTGGTGTTTTCCGGCGATGGCGACGTACCTTCGCGACCCGGGAATGGACTTGATGGTGTACTCGGCCCAGGGGCGGTCGGCGCGTCCGTCCTTCCACTTCCCGTCAAAGGTGTGGTGCGGGTAGGCGTAATTCCCGTGCGGGGCGCGGGGGTCGCGTCCGTCCGGATAGCATATCCAGAAATTGTGGGCGGCGGAGAAGTCGCGGTCAACGTAGTCCCATCGCGTGTAGACCAGCATGCCGTTATTGTCGACGCTGGGAAACAGCTCGGTCGTCTCGTGGTAGCTTATCTGGATCAGATCGCTTCCGTCAGATTTGATCGAGTGCATGGTTCCGCACATCTGGGAAAACTCGCGGAAGGCACTTCCGGTCTGGCAGCGGTCCATAATGTTGCGTCGATCGGAGACGAATACGATCCGCCCGTTTGGCAGGAACGCCGGGTGGTAATCGTTGCGCCGCCCGTCGGTGAGCGGCGTGAGATTTGAACCGTCGGCGCCGATCTTGTACAGGTGAAAGCAGGTCTCGTCAGTGAACGCCTCGAAGACGTCGCGGGGCCAGTTTATCCTCAAACCGCACTTCTCGACGAACGAAAATGCCACGGTCTTACCGTCGTAACTCAGGGCGGGAATATTGAACGCCCCGCCGGTGAGCTTCTTGCCCTTCAGTCGCCCGCTGGGGACAACCGCGTCAGACAGCATATCCTTAATCACCGGCTTGCCCGACTTCAGACCGGACACTTTGTACAACCCGCCACCATTGCTGACGCCATAACCGTACTCCCAGCACTGCAGCACGCCTTCGCGATTACCCCTCTTGGTCACGAAGACCATCGAGTCGAAATCAAGAAGCGGATTGGCCAACACAACCGACCGCCTGAGCTTGCAGGCTTCGAGGTAGGCATCTTTGTCTTCAGCGCCGCTGGAAAGCTTCTTCTTGATCGCATCGAGCTTCTGCTGAAAATCCTTCAGATCGACCGCGCCGGGAAGACTCTTCATATGCGCAATAAGCGCCCCGGTGCGCCGAATTACCACACCCGCCGGAGATTTATCACCGCTGAGTATCTTGCAGTTCTTGTCCAACAGCGCAGAAGCCGCGGGATTCTCGCTTGCCGGTCGAGACTTGATCCCGCGATCCAGCTCTTTGTACTCGACCTCCCAAGCTCCGGTCACGTCGGGATCAGCCCCGGCGGCTCCGACCGCATGAAGCAATACGAAAGACACCACACATCCAGCAATTGTCAGAAAACGATAACGTTCCATCATGACATTCCCTTCGTCCACCGAGGCGGACTACTCGATTGACGGCATTACAAGTTCGCCTTTTTCCTGCTCTTTCGTTTTCAGATACGCGCCGTAGAAGTTGCTGTTGCAGTCAATCCAGAGGATGATGCGGTGCATTTCTTCGTCGGTCAGCTTCACATCGTTGTGCCCCTTGGCGAGCATCTGGTAGAGTTTCGATACGCTGGTCCCGAACTGGCCCGGGACCGTTCGCGTGGGCAGTCGTCCCGGCGGTTTACCGCTGAAGCTCTTGTTCATGCGACTCAGGATTTTGAAGGATCCGAGACTCGTTGACAAATCGGGCGTCTTTTTCTTCTCTTTTCGCTTCTTCTCGTGGCACTTGATGCACTTGCGATCCAGCACGGGCTGGACCAGGCGCGGATACGCGAGCGGGAACGATCCGCTCACGTCGCCCTTGAGCTTCGACGGAGCCCGCTTCAGCGCCAGCGGGCGGCTGGTGACTACTTTCGGCGCATCGTGCCTCCGCTCGTGGCAGCCCTGGCAGACGAGGGATTCGCCCGGGTGTACGTACGTCAGCGACATCATCGACTGGACGGCGCGTCCCTTGGCGTCGAGTGCCTGGAAGTAGAACGGTTTGCCCGCCGGGGCGGTGAAGTGCACGCTGCCGTCAGTCTCGACCGGCGCCGTGCCGATCACGCCGCGTGCAAGCGATTCGGACGCCGCGCCGATCCTCGGTTGACCGATCCGGATGGTAGCTTTCGGGAAGAGTTGGACTACCCTGAGGGACTTGATCTTCGTGTCCTTGGGCCAGGGCAGCAGCCCGTTGTAGACGTTCGTGCAGACGACCGTTCCGGTTGCTTGCGGCTTGTGGGCGGTCGAACCGGCCTTGGGGTGTCCGGGCGGGAAGCCTATGTCGGTCATGTGCGGGAGCACGGGCGGTTTGGTCCGGGGTCTGAAGGGGATCGGGCTGAGGCAACTGATCTGCGGATCGCGGTAGATCAGCTCCTTGTTCCCGAACGCGTCGACAAGGTACAGACCGTACTTTTCCTTCATGCGCCGCTTCAGTCCCTGCCCGGAGTAAACGCAGAGGAAGTATTTTTCGCTCAGCGGCCAGGGGGCGGCGTAGGATTGGGTTCCGCCCCTGTCGCATTCGGGGAACCTCGTTTCGGGCGTCACTCGCTTGACTGCCGCCATCGCGCCGTCATCCTCGACGTTCGGGTCCACGATAATGATCGACCCGTACGACTGCCCGTGGTGCGGCGTGCCGGTGGCCATCAGTTTCTGTGATCCGGGGATCGCGCGGAAATCCGCCTCGGCGTCGGGGCGGGCATTCCTGTGTTTTGCGTAATTGCCCTGTATGGCGCGGGCGTCTCGACCGTCGGGGGTGGTGATCCATGGGTGGTGGGCTATGCAGTCGCCCCGGTCGACGTAGTCCCAGCGGGTGTAGATGACCATACCGTTGTGGTCCACGCTGGGCTGCCACTCGTTGGTCTCGTGGTAGCTGATCGGAACGATATCGCGCCCGTCGGGAAGCATCGAAAAGAGCGTGTAGGTGGGCACGGGGCGGGGATGGCATCGCCCGAAACCGCCGCGGCGTTCGGAGATGAATATGATCCGCCCGTTGGGCAGCCAGCACGGGTCGAATTCGTTCCACGATCCGTCGGAGAGCTGCTCGAGGCCGGTCCCGTCGGAGTTGACCTTGAAAATGTGCAGCGATCGCTCGGGCGACCACTTGTCGCCCCTGCCGCACTGGGTGTAGGCAAACGCGATTGTCTTGGCATCGAACGACAGGTCCGGAGACAGAAACGCGCCGCTGTCGAGCTTCTTGCCCTTGAGCCTCCCCCGCTGCACGACCGATTTTTCCAGAACGTTGCGGAGGGCGGGTTTGGCGCCGAACGGATCGGACATGATGAACAGACCGCCGCCGGGCCTCTGGTTGAAACCGAAATACTGGTCGCAGATATGGTTCGCCGACGGGCGGCGCTTGAGGAAGAGAATCTCCTTGAGCCCCTTCAGGAGCGGGTTGGACAACGCGATCTTCCGCCGCAGTTTGCAAACCTCGGTGTACAGCTTATAGCGGGCGTCCGCGCTGGACACCTCGACGCTCTTGCATTGCTGCGTCAGGGCGGCGAGCTGCTTTGCCTCGGCGGCCAGGTTTGCGGCTCCATTGGCTTTCTGGAGGTCCTTCAAGAGAGCCCCCGTGCGGCGGATCACTACATCCGTCGGGTCGCGGTCTGCCTTGCCAATCAACGACTCGCTGTTGTACGTCTGCGAGGCGATCTTCTCGTACCAGGCGCGGTCGGACATGTCCCGCTTGAGGACCTCAAACTGGCTGCGAAGTTCGGCATCGGCCCGCGAGACGGGCGCATCGGCGCCGCCGACAGAGGACATGCAGACACCGATAACCGCTAACAATGCAAACGCCGACAGCAAACGTGCTTTCTTCATGGCCTTGTCCTTTAGAGTTCCTTGATCTTGATATTGCGGAAGTAAATCGGCGCCCCGGCGTGCTTGCCCTGGAAGCCGACATGCCCCTTCAGGGGCAGCGTCGCCTTGGGCTTGTTCAGCCAACCGGGGATCTTGTCGCCGGCGGGATTGACCTTCGCCGACGTCCACTTGCTCATGTCCATTTCCGCGACCTGCTCGCCGTTGAGCACCACGGTGATGATCTTGCCCTTGCAGGTGATCGTAAAACGGTTCCACTCGCCGGGCTTCTTGACGACCTTCTGCCTGGCCGCTGCCAGGTGTCCGAAAATCGCCCCGCACTGCCACGTCCTGGGCGACTTGGCCCACTTACCGTGATCGTCGGCGATCTGGATCTCGACGGAATTGGGAATCCACTTTTTGGTGTCGCCGCAGTGGACGATCACGCCGCTGTTGGTGTCCTTGTCGGTCTTGAACTCCAGGTCGATGATAAAATCTTCGTACTGCTTCTTCGACCAGAGATTGATATCCTTCGTCGCGGTCAGCACGCCGCCGGTGAACGACCAGACGCCCTTGGGATATATCGCGTTGGACAGGTCGGCCTTCAGGAAATCCGACCAACCGGCGCCGCTGGTGTCCGGATGTCCCGCGCCTGCGCCCGCCGGAGCGGACGATGATATCTTCAGCAGTTTCTTCATCGCCTCGGCCATACCGTCGCCGATCAGGAAGTACGTCAGGGCGTTCGAGTTCCAGTGATACGACTGCCTCGACGGAGATTCTTCCGGCGGGCGGTAGTAATCCTTCGTCCCCACAAACGCCACATTGCCCTTGAACTCGTCGTGCTTGGCGGCGGCGGCCTGGGCCTTCATCAGCGACAGTGCCCGGGGGTGCTTTTCCTTGTGTCCCGACATTCCGGTCTCGGCGATCACGAACGGGAGGTTCTTCACCCCGAGCGCCTTGCGAACGTCGCGGATGAAGTTAACCATATTCTTTTCGTATTCGTCGTTGGCCGCCTGGTTCACCCGGTCGTTCCAACCCTGGTGCCACCCGAAACCCGCAAGTTCATAGCCCTTACCGTCGTACTCGGGGAAGTGCTTCTTGATGTTGCCCAGCACATCCTTGACGTGCTTGAGCATCTCGGTGTAATACTTCCCGACCTCCCCGCCGCTGCTGGGTGGGCGAAAATCCTTCGCCAGCGACTTCCCGCCCCAGGCGATCTTGATAAGAAGCACCTGGTTGTCCAGCGCCTCGCCCATCGCGTGTCCGAACTGGAACTCCGGACCGATGGTGGTTTCCCTGGCGCCGTAACCAGCCGTCAGCCCGCCCTTGCGATCGAAGTACCATATCCACACATCATCGCGGACCACCCACTTACCGTCCTTGTCGACGACGTGCTTGCAGCGGGCAGCCGTCTTGGGATCCTTGACGATATACTCCAGCGATCCTTTGCCTTCGTTCCGCTTGGGGTTCATCTTGATCTGGCCGGCGCCTTCCATATTCGACTGACCGGCCAGTATGAACACCTTCAGCGGACTCTTACCCGCCTGGGCGCCGAAAACCGGTCCGGCGAAAATCCCCGCGACCATTGACAGTGCGATAATTCCCGCGATCAATTTCGTTCCTGCTTTCATCTCGATAGTCTCCTGTTTTGGAGTTCAGTGCGCTGACTCCCCACCCGAATCGAGAGTCTACCATAGAACGGGCCGATGGTACAAGGCGGTGCGACAACTTCCGCACGGGCAATAGCATCTGAATCCCAGGAGCGCCAACGTGTCGTAGCCCGCAGGGCGAAGTGGAAAGGCGAAAATGTTATCGCCACGGCGAGAGAAAAAAAGGGGGCAGAACTATTTTATATGCTTATAAGACAAGTAGTTAGCGGCGTTTTGTTGCTTCATTTGCTTGTGGAAAATGCGATATTTCTGGCGACTTGTCACGACGTAGCCCAGCGACCTGTCACGACGAAGCGCAGCGAAGACGGAAGACGGAAAAGGCTCCTAACCCGCATTTTTCACGGTTTTTTTGCACTTTATGCTTGCGCTGAGCCTAACTGTCTGTTAATAAGGGTGTTATACCAAGACAACCTACAGACAGAAAGGCCCTCAACATGACAGAGTGTAACAACCAACCGATGCT
>JADHXQ010000043.1 GCA_016782885.1 Phycisphaerae bacterium
TCCTTGTGCATGAGTAAAAGGATGTCTCACGCAATGGCCATTGCTACAGAATATGCCCCCTATATCACACCCAATCCAAGAGCGCAACCTAACATGCGCCGAACATGAAGAAAAATATTCTCACATGCGATAGCCCTGGTCTGGCACGATATTTCATGTAGCCTGTCCAGATGATTGTCATCGTGGTTTTCTTGCCTCTTCCGAACGTTTCGTGTCATCGGCGCCGCTGCTCCGCCTTCGGCGGATTGCACACGCTGGTTGTGCGGTTTAGTCGGGCTACCGCGATCCGGACTCGCCCTTGCTCGATTCCTTCTCCGCTTCCTTCAGTCTATACTCAACAGCCTCGCGACCCCAATTGTTCTTTGGCACCTTCCCTTGGCGCAGCAGATCCCGGATCTTATCGCGAATGTCCTGCCGATCGTACGCCAGAAGCGTCTCCACGGCCTCGGTCTGGATGTGCCCGTTGTCCGTACTCACCAAATGTTTCAGCAGTATAGTCGCCGAACTGTCGAACTTGTACTTCCTGACAAACTTACACAGAGCAGGCAGTTGATGAACGTTGGCTCGGGTCAACCCTTCATTGATCACCGCAAAGGCCGCCTCGGCCTTCATCTCCCTAAGCAGCACACTACCCATCGCTTTCAATGCGTACTGGCTGTGCCCGTAGAACTTCTTCCGGACAAAATGCGCCCGGATGGCGCCGAGCGCCCGCTTACGATCGTGCTTCAACAGTTGCTCGAGCACGCCTTCCTCCGGGAACTCTACGCCCGGACAATCCCAGGACTCCAGATAGGGAATCGGACAGTATTCAAAGAACCGCATCAGCAGTTCGGGGTAGTCCTTGCGGTAGCACACAGTAGCTGTATAGGCGGCCTCAATGGGATACTTTCGAAGTCTATCGGTCTCCGGGATATCCATAACAGAACCCAGGAGCTTAGCAGCCTTCGCCCCGCCAGAGGCCGCCACAGCCCGATAGTAAGGATCCTTGTTGGAGTGGTAGCAACCGTTGGACATATCCAGAATTACCTTGTGCATAGCCGCCAGCGGCGAGAAAAACTCCGGGCGCGGGAACCGCTCGGCGGCCTTGAGGGCATCGGCGTTGTCCGCATTCAGGCGCCCGAGGATAATCGGCGCATCGGCCGGGTCGCGGTAACCGGCCAGAGCTTGCAGCGAGCTTTCAACGCCCGCCTTGGCCAGGCGTCGAACTACAGCGTGATACTTCGGCTTCGGTGAGAAGTCTTCAAGAACGCGACAGCGGGCCTCAAGATTATTGGGGTTCCGGACCAGCCAATCTTTGACCTCCTCCATCTGGGACTCATCCAGATACTGCCACACCCACCCAAGCAGCACATCGGCCACAGCCTCATCCCCTTTGAGGCAGCCGGCCTGGTGCGAGACCTGCTGCGTATCGGTCAGACGCTTCATAAGATAACCAAAGCTGTCTGCATCCGGGTACTTATCTCTCAGGCCCCAGAAGGCGTAGACGCGGACGGCCGGGTTCTTGTCATCCAGCAAACTCACCAGTTCTTCTTCGCTGGCGGCGGCAAGAAGCTTTTCGTAGATGGCGTAAACATCGCTTTCGGAGCCAGAGTCGCCGATCAAGGCGGATTCCACGCGATTAGCTTTCCGCAAAGCCGCGGCGTGTCTGGCCACCTCCTCGGACAGCGCAACGCCATTATCCCCTTGCGGTTCTTGCTGCTGGCACCCGCCCAGGAGAACAAGGCACAAAGCTATCCCGGACCATCGACGTGCATCTGCCATTCTCATATGACCATCTCCTATGATGGTTTGCATTTTACGTTTGGGCGTTTGATTGCATAACGTTTCGTGTCATCGGCGCCGGAGGCGTCCGTTGGACACGCTTGTTGGACGCTTTCTATTTCTTGAACAGGTCGCTATGAGAACCTGTGCGCTCAAGATGTAGGGAATGTTCATCGGCGGTGTAAATTAATACCCAGTCCGGCTCGACATGGCAATCTCTGGAGTGCTTCCATGAACCGATGAGCCGGTGGTCACGATGCCTGGAATCAAGGGATTTTCCCTGCGCCAGGATTTTGACAACGGTCTTGAGTTTGTCAATATCCTTACCCCTTTTCCTCATCCGTTTGAGGTCCCTTGCGAACTGGGTCGATTGGGAAACTTTCTTCATTTATCCCAACTCTCGAACATCTCATCAAGGGTGTCAAATGTTTCAACATCTTCACCCTTGGCGCTTTTGTCCAAGGTCTTCTTTGTGAGTTCATTCGGAATAAGGACGGGAAACGGAATACCACCCCTAAGACAAATCTGTCTGTAAAACAGGCGGATTGCCTCTGCGGGACTCATCCCAAGTTTCTTCAGTACACCTTCGGCCTTCTTCTTCGTCCGAGGTTCTACTCTAGCGTGTATTATGCCTGTCTTGTTCATGACACCATTGTGTCACATATGTAATACATTGTCAACAATATTTCTTGTGTCCAACAATTTAGTCTGGCTCATGATCGCTGGCACGAGATTCCAATAAGCGGTGCGGAATGAACAAACTGGACAAGATCCTGGACGAGTATCACAAGTACCTTAGGTACGCCAGGTCGACTCGAAAGAACTATCTTGCTTGGATAAGCCGGTTTCTTGTTTGGCTCAGGCAGTCAAGCATAGCAAAGCATGTCAAGATACACACGATGAGGCACAGCTACGCGACACGCATGCTCTTGAACGGGGCCGATATCCATGAGATACAGGAGCTGCTTGGGCATAAGAATGTGGAGACCACCATGATATACCTCCACGTGGTCAGGGAACTGAAGGGCACGAGCCTGAATCCCCTGGATATCCTGGAAGAATGCGAGCGGGCGCCGGGCGTCACAGCAGGAACGTAGAACGGATCAGGACTGACCCTTTTTCCGTCGAACACCTGTGTCATATCGCATTGGCACAGCGCCCACTTCGTTGAACCGGCAAAGATTTTCAGAAATTTTGTTGGTCGAAAATGGTTAACGGCGTGGCAACTGGCCCTTAGACAAGCTCAGGATCGAACGACAACTGGCCCGTCTTCGCCTGTCGGCTTCGTCGCGACAAGCAAACTGGCGACGACAACGGCGAACGGCGAAAACCGAACGGCGCAGTCATACGTCCGGTGGCTCATCCGCTTCATCCAATTCCACAACCTTAAGCACCTGATAAATATGGGCGGCCCGGAGGGGAGTTTGAACAATTGACCCGGCCCGGTGAGTTCCTTATTCTAAATATCTTATCTCCGACCGCGTTTAGCAGTATAGTCAACTGAGCGAAAGGACAAACATGACCCCCATGCAAAAAATGCAAAAACTCGTCGTCGCGATGGCAATCGTCGCCTTGCTGGCCCCAGCCGTCCAGGCAAAGGGCCCCTCAAAGGAAGACTTCGCAAAAATCGCCGCCGCCGCTCCCGACAAAGCCGCCGCCAAACCCGCCAAGCCGCGGAAGCTGCTTGTATTCAGCCTCACCAGGAGCTACCGACACGCCTCGATCCCGTGCGGCGTGAAGGCTATCGAAGCCATGGGCGCAAAGACCGGCGCGTTCACCACGGTCGTCAGCGACGATATCGCCATGTTCGAACCGGAGAAGATCAAGCAGTTCGACGCGATCGTAATGAACAACACGACCGGCGAGTTGTTCCTGCCGAAGAACTTCAAGAAGCTCCCGGCCGACAAGAAAGCCTCCGCCGAAGCATACGACAAGAAGCTCAAGAAGTCCCTTAAGGATTTCGTAAGCGGCGGGAAGGGGCTGGCGGTGATCCACGGCGGATTGTGGTGCTTCCTGAGCAGTTGGCACGAGGAGTACTCGGATATATGCGGAGCGGCGTTTGTGGCCCATCCGTGGCATACGAAGGTCAGCATCAAGATCGACGATCCCGAAAACCCGATCTGTGCGGCGTTCGGGGGAAAGGGTTTTGAGGTCCACGACGAGATATACGCATTCACCAAACCTTACGATCGCGCCTCGCAGCGGGTGCTCTACAGCCTCGACACCGGCAAGATGAAACTCAAGCCCAAGTTCAAGGGCAAGCGCGACGACGGCGACTACGCGCTGGGATGGATCAAGAGCTACGGTAAGGGAAGGGTGTTCTACACGGCGCTGGGGCACGATTATCCGATATTCTATAATCCCGCGATCCTCAAGCACTGGCTCGACGGCATCCAGTACGCACTGGGCGATCTCAAGGCCGACGCGACCGGCCGTCCGCTGAAAGCGTCTGCGGCCGCAACAAAGAATACCGAAAAAAAAAAGATCGTCCTGATCGCCGGGACGGGCAGTCACGGTAAAACCGCGCACGCCCACGCCGCGGGAGTTGATCTCTTCAAGAAGTATCTTGATGCGGCTGGCAAGGACAAGGGGATCGAGATGCTGGCGATCAAGAACAACTGGCCCGCCGATCCGTCGGTCCTGGACGGTGCGGACACCATAGTGGTCTACTCCGACGGGTGGGGAAGACACGCCCTGATGGACAAGGAGAAGAAACGCGTCGAGAAGATCCGCAAGCTCATGGCCGCCGGGTGCGGGCTGGTCTGCATCCATTACGCGGTGTGTCCGCCGCTGGGCGAGGACAGCACGTTTCTGAAGTGGATCGGCGGATATTACGAAAAGAATTACTCGCAGAATCCCCACAACAACGTAGAGGTCACGCCGGGCGCCCCGAAGCACCCGCTGTGCCGCGGGTGGAAACCGTTCACGAGCACCGACGAATACTACTACAAGATCCGCTTCGGCAAGGATGACAAACGCCTGATCCCGGTAATGACGACCATGCTGCCAAAAAACAAACCCCAGCGCGAAGTCATCGCCTGGGCCGTCCAGCGCGCCGACGGCGGGCGAGGGTTCGGTTTCACCGGCGGACATTTCCACCGCAACTGGGCGATCGAAGACTGCCGCAAAATGATCCTCAACGCAATCTGGTGGACCGCCAAAATTGAAATACCTCCAGACGGCGTCCCCTGCCGCTGAACCCTCGCGACACGGTATTTCATAAATTCCGGGGAACAGAAACGCCGCGAGTTAGTCCAATACCCTTGAGTTTCTTGACACTCCGGTCGACGGACCATACTTTTGGGGTCATGAATATGCCCAAACGCGTGCTGCATCGAATACAACTTCTGCTTTGCGGGCTTTGGGCCCCGGTAATACTGACCGGTGTCCTGACGGCCGATGACCGCCCCACCACCGCGCCCGGAGCGACCACCAGACCAAACGCCACCCAAATAGCCGAAGCCAGAGCGTTTCTGGCCCGGGCGATTGCCCCGCCGGCAAAGCTCACCGACGCAACCACGAAACGAATCAAGGAACTCATCGGAAAACTCGGCAACCCGGTCTGGAAAGTGCGAGAAGCCGCGTCGAGCGAACTGCTCAAGTCGGGCCCCGAAATCCTGGGGCTTCTCAACGAGGTCGCCGGACACAAGGACATCGAAGTATCCGATCGCGTCGGTGTCGCCATCAAAGCCATCCAGTCCAGGGTCGAAGACGTCGGAACCGAGTTGAATCCGGCGATCAACGTACTCGCATCCATCAGCGACAAGAAACTCATCGACATGCTCATGCAGTTGCTGGACCACGCCAGCCTCTCGGGACGCTACACCGCCGAATATGCACTGCGGAGGCTCACGGGCAAGAGCTTCGGGTTTAACACGCGCGACGAGCCGGCCGACCGGGCGCGAGCCGCGGCCAAGTGGCGAAAATGGTGGAAAGACAGCAGGGCGAAATTCTCCTACGACCATGCCAGGATCAAGGCGCGAAGCATGGTGCTGCTGATCAGCAATAACAGTTCCCGAACCGTTACCGCGATGACTCTCCAGGGCAAGGCGGCGTGGTCAAAGAAAATGCGCACAACTCTTTACTGCGCGACGGGCACGAGCACCGGTAGTATCATCGTTGGATATTCCAGCACGCCCAAAAACGTCGAAGAGTATAATCTGCAGGGTAAATCGGTCTGGGCGCCCACCGGTGTACCAAACGGAACAGGGGGCGTGTTCGACATCTCCCGCCTGGCCAACGGAAACACGCTGATCACTTACACTCACCGCGGGCACGTAACCGAGGTCAACGCCAAAGGCAAGGTCGTCTGGCAGAAAACGGGGCTCAACAGCCCCATCAGCGCCCAGCGGCTGGAAAACGGTAATACGCTGATCGCCGAACACTCCGGCGCGCGCGTTATCGAAGTTGACCGCAAGGGCAAGATAGTATGGCAGAAGACGGGGCTCAAAAGCCCCTGCGACGCGGTGATGCTGGTCAACGGTAACGTGCTGATCGGTGAATACGCCGGCAAGAGGGTCCTGGAGGTGGATCGCACGGGGAAGATCCTGTGGCAGCGGGCCTGCCCGGCCTCGGTCTCAGGCGTCTGCAGACTTCCGGACGGTACGACCGCCATTACCAACCAGGTCGAAGGGGCAATCGTGCTGGGGCGCAACGGGAAGAAGATCCGCCAACTCCTCGCCCATAACGGATCGTGGGGCAAGATCCGCCTGGTCCCCGCGGCCATCCTGACGCACAAGTAAAACTAACCAAGTTCCTCGTGAACGACGGGCATGAGTTCGCTGATGGCGATCCCCTGGGGACACTTCTCGTTACATTCGGCGCATTGCGTACAGGCCGCGGCGCGCTGCGATTCGGGCAGACCGGCGTAAAGGTTGCGGTGAAGCGTCCGTGTCACGCCCCCGAACATGACCGCCGCGTTGTAGTACTCGAAGTTCACGGGAATCTCGACACCGGACGGACAAGGCATGCAGTAGCGGCACTTCGTGCAGGGAATCGAAGATATTTCGGCGTACTTGGCCTGCACGCGGGCGACAGTTTCGATGGCCTCGGCGCCAAGCGAACCGACGCCCGAACGGCAGGCGCTCGCGATGTTATCCTCGACCTGCCGGAGAGTGCTCATCCCGCTCAGAACGAGCGAGACTTCCGGCTTGTTCCACAACCACTGCAGCGCCGTATCCACCGGATCCAGACCGGACGAGGACCATATCTCCGCTATCGAATCGCCCGGTCGGGCCAGCGACCCGCCGAAAAGCGGTTCCATGATTACAACGGCCAGACCCCTGTCGGATGCGTATTTCAACCCTTCCGTACCGGCCTGCACGTCCTCGTTGACGTAGTTGTACTGGATCTGGCAAAAACACCAGTCGTACGCGTCGACGATCTCCTTGAACAGGTCCACCCGGTCGTGGAACGAGAAACCAACCTCGCCGATTCGCCCGTCGGCCTGAGCCTTCTCCAGCCATTCCAGAACGCCCAGATCTCGCAGCATCGGCCACCACTTCCACTGCATACAGTGCAGCAGGTACATGTCTATGTGTTCACACCCAAGCCGAGTCAATTGCTCGTTCAGCAGGCGGTCGAAATCGTCGGCAATCTTGACTTCCCACGGAGGAAGTTTGGTAGCTATCGCAACCTTGTCGCGATATCCATCGACCAGCGCCTTGCCAAGAACCCGCTCGCTGTTTCCACCGTGATATGGATAGGCGCTGTCGACATAGTTCACACCGTTATCGATCGCATGCCGCAGCATCTCGATGGCAGCAGGTTCGTCAACATTGGCATCCTCGCCGCCCACGACCGGCAGTCGCATCGTCCCAAACCCCAACGCCGAGAATTCCCTGTCGGTCTTTCCAAACTTCCGGTATCGCATTACCGCTCCTTCGCGATCAAGAATATATCCGAAAGAGAATACACACCCCGGAACCACACGACAAGAGAGTATGGCCCAAGATACAGGGAGATCGCAGATTAGTTCTCCCTGGCAAGGGCATAAGCACCCCGAACTCCAGACAATAGTTGACGTATAATCGGAGAGTGACAAGAATACCTGTAGGGTATCGGCGCCAACGCGCCGGACCATCAAGGTTGACGTCGCCCGACAGGTGATACTTTATGAAGCGAAGAGCATTCTTGAGGGCCACCGGGGCAAGCTTGCTGGCTCTGGCGACCCGTACGCCCGCGGCGGCGGCAGTTGGGCGATACAAACCAAACGTTCTGTTGATTGCAGTGGATGACTTGAACGATTGGATTGGCTGCATGGGAGGACATCCCGATGCAAAGACGCCGAATATTGACAAACTGGCCGGCCGGGGCGTGCTGTTCACCAATGCACACTGCCAGGGCACGATGTGTTGTCCGTCCCGCATCAGCATCATGTGGGGGAAACGACCCTCTTCAACGGGCTTCTACAGCAATCATATCCCTGCAAGAACATCTCCGGAGTTTCTCAAGAACAACACCACGTTGCCTCGTCACTTCGCAATGAACGGATACAAAACGTTGACCGCGGGCAAGATCTACCACGGTTCGTGGATGCCGCCGAAAGATTTCGACGTTGTAGGCCCAAGACCCGGATTCTGGTCGAAAAATGACAAGCTCGTTCATAAGAAGCCCAAGCACTATCACAAGATATGGGACTTCGGTCCGCAACGTTACGACGAGAAAGCGTTTGTCGATTACAGAATAGCCGGTTGGGGCGTCAAACAACTGAAAGAAAAACACGATAAGCCGTTCTTCCTCACGCTCGGCTTTATGCGCCCACATGTTCCATTCTTCCCGCCGATACGCGTGTACGACAGCGTGAATAACGCCCGACTTCCGAAGGTCAAGGCCGACGATTGGAGCGATCTTTCCCAAGCCGCAAGAAAGCTGACCTTGAGCAACAAGAAGATTCCCACCCATGACTGGATGAAGGAAGACAACCGGTGGCAACTTGCAGTGAAAGCCTACCTGGCATGTATACACTGGGTGGATGAACAGGTCGGCCGGGTGCTCGACGCCCTGGATGAAAGTCCATACGCCAGGGACACTATCATCATGCTCTATGCAGACCACGGCTACCACCTTGGTGAAAAGCAGCGATGGTCCAAATTCTCTCTCTGGGAGCGAACAACGCGGGTTCCCTTCATCGTCAGCGTCCCTGGCGAGGCAAAAGGAACGTCAACTAAACCGGTCGAGTTGTTGAGTATCTATCCGACACTGATCGAGCTTTGCGGATTGACGCCGAATAAGGATATTGAAGGCGTGAGCATAGCCCCGCTGCTCAAGGATCCAAAAGCCAATTGGGAGCATGTCGCCATTTCCACGCTGGACCAAAACAACCATTCGGTAAGGGATCAGCGGTGGCGGTATATTCACTATGCCGACGGTAGTGAAGAACTCTACGATCACCAGACAGATCCAAACGAATGGCACAACCTGGCTTCGGCAAAAGTGACTCCACTACACGCAAAAGTCATTGCTCGACTCAAGAAACACCTTCCCGAGGTGAACTTGCCACAGCGAAGGAAATAGGCGGGTAATCCATCCCGGTGACCTTCTCGGGGGAAATGGTGGGACTTCAAAATGGATGAACTCGGCTGCAGCCGCTCTGGTGTGGGGCGGCGCAGGCAGGTATACTCACCGACCTGATCTTTTCCCATACTTTTGATAGTTTTCATGTAAGGATAGCAGAATGGCAGGCGATCCGACAGACATACCGGTAATCGTAACCGTCGGCGACGGGTTCTTCATCCGCCAGGCGATCGACAATATGGGGTGGTGCGATATGGGCGACTACATACTCGTCGTCGACGCGCTGGAGGATGCGCCTCTCGAAAACGAAGTGATCGCCGCCATCGCCGATTCCGTCGGCGACAAGCCGGTTCGCCACGTGCTGAACACCCACACGCACTACGACCACGTATCGCTGAACGGAGCTTTCGTCGAGCGATTCGGCGCCGAGATTGTCAATCAGCGAACTGCGAAAATCGATCCGGCAGGCAGGGTGTTTGAATCGCCCGGGCGAAAAATATGCATGATCCCCATGCCCGGCTGCCACACGAGAGAAGATTGCGTGATCTGGGCTAGCGACGATGGCGTTCTGTTCGCCGGCGACATCTTCGGATGGGGCCTGATCCCCTCGGGCGGGCTGCTGAACGCTGAACTCCGCCGGCGTCTGCGGGACACTTACGCGCGGCTGATCGAGTTCGACGCGCCGGTTGTAGTCCCGGGTCACGGACCGGTGTGCGGAACGGGCGAGCTTGTCCGCTGGGTCGAGTACTTCGATTGGCTGCTCGAAACCGTCGCGGATCTGGCGGGAGCGGGCAAGAGCGACCGCGAGATCACAGCGTCGGTCACTCCGCCCGCCGACATGCGCGGTTGGTGGCGTTTCGAGGCATGGAAACACGCCGACGCCGTTTCGAAAGTGCTCGCCTCGGCGCGCCGCGGCGTGTTGGGCGTTCTGGGTGCTTGATCGCACTGCGGTGATCTGATACAAACCGGCGATGCCGCCGGAAAAGAGCACAACAAAACTCCGCGTCCGATACAGCGAAACCGACCAGATGGGAACGTTCTACAATTCCCGGGCGCTGGAGTGGTTTGAGGTCGGTCGGACCGACTGGCTCAGGCAGGCGGGTATCCCGTACGCCGAAATGGAACAGCGCGGAACGCTCCTTCCGCTCGTCGAAGCACACGTGGAGTATCACGGGCGGGCTAGATACGACGACCAGCTCGAACTGGTCACCACCGCCGCGATGGCCGGAAAAGCCAGTATGCGATTTGACGTCGCCATCACCCACGTCTCGGGCGATCGGGTGGCAAGCGGTTATACCTTGCACGCCATCGTCAACGCCGAAGGCAAACCGATCAGACCGCCGCAATGGCTCAATGACGCGATGGCGTAACGATAGAGGCGGTAAAAACCGGTTTTGTTCCCGGACCCATCCCCCTCCAAACCGCGCGTGCGGTTCTCCGGCATATGGCTCTCCAGTCAACAGTTACTTTCGACTACAGGCACGATAACGCATGTCTGAAAGGGACTCTCACCCTTCCGAATGTGTACGCTTGCAGGCGTGCCAAGTTACCTGCAGTAATGATTGCATAGCAGTAAGGCCTTTTTGCCTTTGAACGACAGATGGGGCCCTTCTGGTTTTCGCACTGTTCAGTCTTCCTTGGGAATCGCTTGGAAGCGGCTTTCACGAAGTCGAAAATCCCGACTGCATCGGAACATACATCGGAATTCTACTGCTCCTCCACTCTGTGAAAAACGCGCGGAAAACAAAAGTCTGAAAAAAAAACACTTTTTATGTTGACATCTGGTACTACTTATATACAATACAAGTAGTTGCAGTAAGTAGCACCGTGAAAGCTGCGGTGATCTATGAATAAGATGTTCGGGACAAGATGGTTCGGGGCTCGCTGGAGGCCCGCGGCGGTTCGGCCGGGGCAACCGGGGCCCGCAAGCCCTTTAAGGAGCATAACATGACATATTCATTCGTTGAAAATACGGAAGTATCGGGGTCGCCAAGAAAACTCTCGCCGGAGTTGCAGAGCATTTACGAGCAAATTCCTGAATCGATCAGCCACGTACCACACGAATCGTTTGAACTCCCGGCCACCGAGCATGAACTGTTCGGCGCCGAGTCGGTCGAGGTCGACATACCGCGATGGACCCATTTCCCCGAGGTGCCCGAGGACACCCCCCCCTCCCGCAAGGCCCGCAAGGCATTGAGCAAGCATGACGAGGCGCGGTTGTTCCTGCGATTCAATTACGCCCGATATCGTCTCGGCGAGTTGACCGGCAAGCAGATCAAGCGGTTCTCAAAGCGGCGATCGGAAGAGATGGTAAGGTGGTACAAACATGCGCAAGCAACGCGGGCGAGTATCGTGGACGCCAACATGGCCCTGGTAATGACGATGGCCAGACGCACGCGAATACCACACGTGGACTTCCCGGAACTCGTTTCAGAAGGGAACATGGCACTCTTGCGGGCGATTGAAAAATTTGACGTCTCCAGAGGGTTCAAGTTCTCGACTTACGCATGCCGCGCGATCCTGAAGGGGTTCAATCGGATGGCCACCAAGACCGGGCGATACGTACAAAGATTTCCCACAGAATTCGACCCGGAATTGGAACGAAGTGACTACGATGTACTGAAGCACAAGATTCAGCAGGACAACGCGGTCGACGATCTGAGAGAAGTACTGGCCGATAACCGCGCCAACCTGACAGACGTTGAGCGGACGGTGGTCACTGAGCGGTTCGCGCTGGAATCCGGTGGTAAGAAGAAGACGCTCAGCCAGGTCGGTCTGCAGGTCGGGCTGACAACTGAGCGGGTCAGACAGATACAGAAAAAAGCATTGTCGAAGCTTAAAGCGACGTTGAACGAGGAGTACCTTGCGGCGTGATCGGTAATCCACTGAGGTCTGCCCCGACCCAACCGTGAAGGCCCACTGGTATAACGGCAAGCCCGGCCTCCCCGAACCCCGGGCTTGCCTCCTCTTTTAAAGAAGAGCAGGTGAGCAGTAGAGCAGGGGAACAGGTGAAACGACAAAGACAGAACCAGGCAGCAGATACAACTCTCGTATACATCGCTCACCTGCGGTCTCCTGTTCACCTGATCACCTGTTCAAAAGGGGCAGCGAAACGGCATCGACCAAACCACCTCCCCTGTCGAATTTGACTCGCGTGCGGTCTACTTTCTACTCTCTACTTTCTGTTGTTCTGTAAAACACCGAGTCGTTGCATTTTCGCGATGTTGTTGTATAATGCCGCTCCGTACCAGGGCGATTAGCTCAGTTGGCTAGAGCGCCTCCCTTACAAGGAGGAAGTCATCGGTTCAAGTCCGGTATCGCCCATTGAAAAAGACCGCCGGTAAAGGCGGTCTTTTTCAATAGAGCAGGTGAGCAGGTGAACAGTTGAACAGGCGAACAGGTGAAACGACAACGACAAGACCTGACTGCAAACGGGACCATCGAATACATTGTTCAACCGCGGTCTCCTGTTCACCTGTTCACCTGATCGTGAAGGAAAGCGAATCGGGGGCCTTGAGCCTTCATTTCAGAATCACATACCGGCTCGTTTATTAGAACCCGACAGGGCGTTTTGAAACGCGGCAAGCTCTCTGGAACCGGCGCCAATGTCGCACGGTCGAAGGCGCCGCGGCGGGATAATGGCTTCCATGACAGGCAATTGCGGTGACAGCGGCCAGAAAAATAATCGGAATAAACATAATCTGAAAGAGTCCGATTTGGTGATCACCACGGGTTTTGGGATGTCAAATACATCCCGGCAGCTTGCGCCCAGGCGGGATCGCGGCGCGTTGGCGGGACTAAGACCGTGACAAGAGATCGCTGTAAGAATTTGATGGCCAGGGTGTTAAGTCGATTGATCGCCTCGGGGCCCGCGGGGCGCCGCCAGGCAGTAAAGGGTTATCCTTCGCGTGGTTCGCATCACCTGTGAACGTGGAAATGGATAAGCACCGGTAGAAATTGATCGGGAACGACTCCAATTTAGATATTGACAAGCACGGAACCTGTGTTATAATATGCGTTGTTTGAGGGACCATTTTGCTCGAATGGTCTGTTTGCTCCGGACCGCAGGGAGCGGCGGGACGCGTTGATTGTGAGGAGACGCGGCAAGGTGTTTTGCCGCGAAGGCCGCTGGCCAAGTTCCGTTGGGTTTGCGTCGGCTGCGTATGCCAGGCGCGAACGTGGGCAACGGTTAGCCCACACACAGGAATTTAACAAGAGAGACAATCACAAGAGAGACAATCACAGCGTCCGTTATCACGCATCGCACAAGGAGTAGAAAAATGAGAAAATTTTGTATTGTAAGCATCTGTTGTCTGTTAATGGCCGGTACGACTGGGGCTGCCACCATCGGCGATAGTGGTGGGGTCACGTTCACCAGCGACTTGGAAGGGAACAAGACGATCACGCTGGATTCGTTCGATGTCGACGACACCAGCGGTCTCCTTCCGGGTGAGTCCCGCCAACTCAACTCGGTCACCGTCACCGTCACGTATGGTGGCTCGGCTGATATCGCTGCCGATAATGATGATGATTTTCAGAGCGCCGGTGCCAACGCTCGAATCATCCGCACGTGGGCACTGACCGGGCCCGGCTCACTTGTGGGCGGCGACTCGAAAACGGTGCAGAGCGCCTCTGTGACTCTACAGTCCGACGATGGCGATGACGGCGCCTTTGATTCAAGCCCAGATGACGGCAAAGCTTTCTCCTCGCTCACGTTCAGCCTCGAAGACGGCGGCACGTACTTTCCCACGAAGGCAGCATACGAAACGTCAGGTCCTGGAACGGTCGTTCTCACGGTCAGTCCCTCCCAGATGGTCAACGACCTTCAGTGGGACCCCATCACCCCGGATGCTTGGCAGATGGAAGTCCAGAATGCCCAGATGAACGTGGACGTCGATATCGAATACGGCTACTCCATCATTCCCGAGCCGGCGACGATGAGTCTGCTGGCATTGGGCGGTTTGGCGCTGCTGCGTCGCAAACGTCGTTAATAGCGATCGCAACCAGGCTGTAACAGCAACAGAATACAATACGCGGCGGGGCTGGAGTTATCACTCCGGTCTCGTCGCATTGTTTTTGCGCTCACATCCAGTACAGTAGCATTGGTGGTTTGTCATAGCAGTATTCAAACGCAAATCCAATACCCCCAGAGCCCACAGATTGCCATCTGTGGGCTTCACGCGACGAGACGCCGCGTTTGCCACATTGGGATACTACCGTCAGACGAGCGAATCGCGCAGTTGGCGGAGCAGTTCGAATACCTTTCGCCCCTGGTCCGGCGTGAGCGTGCCCACTCCGCACGATGGGGTGAGTATGGCGCGCCGGCGCAGCAGGTCGCGGTCGAACCCCTTGGCCTCCAGGGAAGCGAAACACTCGTCCAGGCGGCGTGAGAGTGACTCTACGGTCTCGTTTGCGACATCGCCCGTTGTGGGCACTATGCCCCATGCGATCGACCCTCCGCGGTCGAACAGTGCCCGGACATCGTCGGCGTACAGCGAAATCCTGGTCCCGTACTGGTGGGCGTCGAAGTTGACCACGTCCACTCCGCTGCGGATCACCACGCCCCAATCGCTGTTACCGCAGACGTGAATGCCCGCGATCCCCCCCGCGGCGCGAATCGCCTCGAAAATCTCGCCCAGCATCTCGGCAACGTCCTGCTCGGAAATGTACAGATACGTGCTGGACCCGTACGCCGCCAGCACAGGCTCGTCGACAAAGATCATCACCCTGCCGGTCGCCAGCGGAGAAAGCCTCTCGATCTGCCACTGCACGTTGCGGGTGAGCATCTTTACGGCTGCATCACGCAGTTCGGCGTCGCTGTAGAGCAGATGCTTGTCGGCATTTGCGATTCCAACAGCAAAGGTGATCGGCCCGATGACGTGCCCCTTGACGATCGGCCAGGTTTGTCCGGCGGCCTTACGCAGCATGGCACCGAACCCGGCGGCCGACTCACTCGTAAGGGCGAACGGTTCGAGGTCCTCGGACAAATACGCCTCGTAAAACGCCTGGAGTTGTGCCGGTTTGCCGGCGGTGCTGAAGGTTACCCGCTGCTCGTCATCGTCGATCGTGACGCAGGGCATGGCCGCGGCGTACTGCGGGATGATCTGCTCGCGGAATCCGCGTTTGGGCAACTGAGGCCAGAACGGGATCGACACGCCGGCGTCGAGCACAAAGGCGGCGCCGGCGTCCGGATCGGCCATCGGAACGCTGCCGATACCGGTGGTCATCAGGCACGGTTCAAAAACGTCTGTCATATGTCGCCTGCTCGTTGGCGTGTATATTCGTTGGCGGCTGGGAATACAACACAGAGGCTCAGAGACTCAGAGAACGACTTCCAATTCAAGAACAACGCCTCTTACTTTGGCCGTTCTCTGAATCTCTGCTGGTTTCAGGCCTTTGCCGTTATCTAAGATTCCACCGTTGGCTGTTCTCTGCGCCTCTGAGTCTCTGCGTCGAGATTCAAATCGCCCGCTACTTCGCTTTTGAAGAGTCGAACTTCATGTCCGGTTTGCTGAACCTGACATCGTTATGGTATGTCGCGTATTCGCTGACGATGGCTCCGTTGGGTCCGGCGCGCATGAAGTGCCATGACTCGGGATCCTGCAGGGTATAGATTCCGCCGGCGTTCATTTTGACGTAGTATTTGGACTTGAACCATTTTTGCCCGTATCCGAATGGCCGATCGGCGGCGGGCAGTTCGCTGATGGGTTTCTCTTTCGCTTCGCCCTGGTGCTCGCCGAAGAATGCGACCGACCCGTGGCGGATCTGCCAGGTTTCCATCTTCGGTCCGAAGCCTTCGGACCCGCCGATGTGACAGTGTTCGGGGAGGTTCTGTCCGGGCAGCAGGTAGATTTCGTGTCCGAGGTATCCGAATTCCTTGTCCTTGAATTCGCCCTTGTATGATTTGGAGCCTATTTCACCGTACTTCGCTTTCTGATTCTTCCAGAAGATTCCGCCCATTCCGAGCGCCTCGAAATCTCTCTGCAGGAAGTCGGCGACCCAGAAGGTATCGGTTTTCAGGATATTCGGTATCGGATATCCGAAACTCTGCATCATTGCGTAGTAGGCGTCCTTTGCAGCCGCCGCGTCGAAGGCGCCGTCGGGCTGGTAGAAAGCGGCGTTATCGGGATTGACTACCGGCGTGAGTGGCTGGCATCCGCATTTCATCTGCGGGGCGCATCCGCCCAGTGCGAGCATTACGACGCTCAGGCAGAGCATCGCGGTACAAGCGGTAAACAGACGTCGATTCGAGTTAATCATCTTTCGTTCTCCTGTTCCAAATTTTCTCGAAACCCCATGCATCCTTTTCAGTATAGACTTCCGCCCATGGCTGCCAAGAAATATTTGGCGAAAATGTGAGTCGTTAATTCCGGTCGGCTGCTCGTTTGGCCGCTTCGGCCTGGGCAGCTCTGACGGCGGCGGCTTCGGCGGCGGCGCGTTCGGTGGCGGCTTTGTCGGCGGCGACTTTGGCGGCTTCGGCGGCCCTGGCGGCCTCCTTGAGGCGTTCGATCAGTTCAGCCCGCCTGGCGGCAGGGACGTTTGACCGATGGCCTTCCGGCGGATGCGAAACCTTTACCGGAGGTTTTGCCGTTGCGGGTTTTGTCGCCGCGGCGCCGCCCGCGGGTTTGGGCTGGTTGATCTCCATGATGTGCCCGACATAGACATCGAGGCGCGGCCCGGGTGTTATCTGGAACGCGATTGTCTTGCCCGCCAGCGTACCGTCCACGGTCGTACCGTTGTGGAGCTTGATTCGCACCGCGCCCAGCGACGCCCCGTCGGGAACGGTGACCGCGGCGATATCCTCGGTCTTGACGCTGACCTGCTCGTTGTCGGCGGTCTCGATATTGACTGTTTTGCCGGCGATCCTGCCGTTCAGTGTGTCTTCGTTTCTCAGCCGGAGCCGGCCCGGTTCGAGCCCGGTAAAGGGGGGAGTCGGCAGGGCGAATTTCCGGACCAGGTAACGTTTGATGCTCAGCTTGGGCCCGAGGTCCAGCGTGAGGTTCATGTCCTCCTGGACCAGCAGGCCCGAGAGCACCGAACCGTTGCTGAAAATCGCGCGGTGCAATCCGCCGTCCGGCGTATCGAGGACCAGGGAGTTGAGATTCTCGCTGTTCAGCGTGATCCGGCCGTACTGCGTGTGAAAGCCCCAGTCCACGTCGGTTTTCCTGAAGAACAACTGCTGAGCGTTTCTCAGGACAATCATCGGGCGGCGGAAGGCGATCTCTTCGGGGCGCCGGGGCGACACGCGGTATGCGGCGGTGTCGATCATGTCCACCGTAAGTGACATCATGTTCCCGTTGACCAGCTTGAGTTTGATCGCTCCCGACGCGAGCTTGCCCACCATCACCTGCCCGTCGGTCAGACCGAGTTTTACCCGGTCGCCGGCGCCTGTCGGGGCGTGCAGCCCGATAACTCTCGCCGCCGGAAGGGGCATCTTTCCCTGCAGCGTGTCGATTACATACTCGGTGTTCTGGATGGCGCCGAGCAGCTCATTTCCACCGCGCTGGACGACGAGATCGTGTTTTTCATGCCTGGGCAACTCCAGCGAACCGATGGTGAGCATCGCGCCGCCCATGTTCAGGATAATCCGGCGCAGCGGGGGCGGAACCTTCTTGAGTTCGCGCTCGACATTGAATTCCTTGAGGAATTTCTGAGCGGCCGACATGGGCCTGCGCTGGGCTTCTATCAAGCACAGCGCCACAGTCTTTTTGGGCGGTATCTTGAGCGTGTGATTGTAGTAGAGATTGTCGTCGCCCCTGGTGAACTGGAAGCTCGGCCGGATTTTTGCGTTCCTGGTGGCGAAGATGTGAACCACCGCCGGGCGCGACCCGTCGGACGAACCGGTGACGATCCCCCAGTCCTTTTCGGTCAGGTTGGACTGCCCGCTGGTGGTGAACGTGGACTGGATCGAAGCGCCCATGTTCGAGTAGTACCGCAGGGGAAGCGTCTGGGCGCTGGTCGATGTGTTCTCGAACAGGTCGATCCAGCGGCAGTATCCAACCTGCTTGTCAACGTAGATGCGGCGATAGACGTCCACCAATCCGCATCGCCAGGGGCCTATTTCGACTTCGTCGCCGGCCTTGGAAAGGCGCCCCTGCTGGCTGACGGACATTGTCGAACCGCTTATCTGCAACTGCATCCCGCCGTCGTAGGCGTCGTTCGTGCCGTCGTTGACCTGCCCGTAGTTCAGGTAGATATCCCAGCGGAAGCCCGCGCTGTCGGTAACGGTCCAACTCGACGAGACCGCCCGGCCCGCGGGAATGTGGAGGTTCTTGTCCGCCGCCCGGGCAAAACCGATATGGAGCGTGACGGTGAGCACTAGCGCCAGGGATGCGTATCTGTTCATGATCGTTGTGTCTCTGGTTTCCGATGTTCTGTGATTGCGCCGGTTCCGATGAGCCCTGGGCTCAACCGCCCCTGATCCCGAACTTCATGAAGTGGTCGTGCATTGGCTGGATCGGCTGGATGGGCGTGACTCCGCTGCCCATCTGCTCCATTATGTCTTCGATCCGCTGGCGGACTTCCGGGTCTCCGGTCTTGAGATGGTCCTTGAGTATGGGCAGTATGTTCTTGCCCATTTTCACCAGTTCCTTCGAGGCCTTCTGGCGGTCTTCGTAGCTCTCGGCGCCAAGTTGGGCCACGAGCTTCTCCACTTCGCCGCGAGCGGCTTTGGGGGGCATCGGAAGCGGACAGTTAATCGAAACGAACTGACCGGCGTAGATATTCAGCACGGTCTTGGGCGATATCGCAAAACCGAGTTGCGACTTGCCCAGGCGTCCTTTGAGAACCGAGCCTTTCCACATGCCGACTATCGTCCGCCCGAGGTCTTCGGGGCGGAAGTTCATCGTCCTGACTCGCGACGGGTCGATCTCGATCTGCCCGTAGTCCGTAGCCAGCTTGAATTTGCCTGCCGTCAGCGAACCGAAAAGCTCGTCGCCGTTGGTCAGCACCACGCGCGTGAGAGTGGTGTCGGGCTGGTCCTCTTCGGCGAAACGCATCTGCGCGACCATGTCGCGTGAAACCGTGACGGTCTTGCCCAGATCCAGTTTCAGCTTGAGCGTGTCGGGCTCGAGAAAACCGCCCAAGCGCGAACCGTTGAGGAACACCGCCCGATGCACCGCGTTGCCCGGGTTGTCCATCGTCAGTTCGAGGAGATGTTCGGCTTCGAGAGCGACCAGCCCGTGGCGCGTCAGGAGTTTTATCTCCAGCGCCTTGGGGTCGAACCTCAGGCGGTCGCCGGTGCGCAGGACGATATACGCCCCGCCGAACTTCTCGTCGTTGGGCTTTGAGCCCGTCACGCGGTACGACCACTGCGCGATCTTGTCGAAAGGAATCCGCAGCACCCCCCCGCCGTCGAGGTCCAGTTGAAGCACCGGATCGGCAAGCTGCCCGCTGACAACCTGCCCGTCAAGCAATACAAAACGCACGCTGCGCCCTCGCCCGCCTGCCATTCCGATGATCCGGTCGGCGGGAAGGTCGAGTTCGCCAAGCAGCGTCTGGATCTTGAAGGCGGTGTTCTTGACCGCGCCGAAGATCGGGTCTCCGCCCTTGAGCACCACGGAATCTGAGGTCTCGCTGCGATCGAGGTCCACCCCGCCGATCCCGCCGCCCGCGTTCATGTTGACTATCATCGCGCGAACCGAGCCTGGCAGGTCCCTCAGGAGCTTGTAGCTCGGAAACTTCTTCATCAGCTTGTCGTGGGCCGCGGTGTCGCGGTTCTGGCTTTCGAAATGGCATAGTATCGCCGTCTTGTGCGCCGGGACCGTCAGGGAATATCGCACGTAGATCTGATTGCTCTGGATCTGCACCGTCGGGCGGATCTTGGCCCGCTTTGAGGAGACGATGTGCATCGTCGGCGGGCTGTTTCCGCCCTGCGTTTGAACGCGGAATCCAATATCCTTTTCCCCGAACGCCGCCCCGCCGCTGCTGGTTACCGTTTGCTGAATCGTGTAGTTGGTGCAGGTGTAAATCGCAATCTGCACGGTTACGGCTGAGTTGCCCGGATTCTCGAATATATCGAGCCATCGGGCCATCGGGCGGTCCTTGTAGACCTTTACGCGCCGGCTGATCGTCAGGCCGTTACACGATTGCGGGCCCATTTCGATCTCGTCGCCGGCCTTGTTGGTCCATCCGGTCTGACCCGGGGCCTGGAAGTTGCTGCCGTTGATCTGGCAGTACATCCCGCCGCTGTAGGCGTAGTTGGTCCCAGAGTAAATGTTCCCGTAGTACTGGAAGTCCCATCGATATCCGCCCCCGTCCTGCAGGATGTAATACCCGTTGGTGAAACTGATCGCCTTTGCGCGTTTGACGTGGAGCCCGGTCGATGCGGCATGGACCGACGCGCCCCCAGCCGCTATAGCAAACCATGCCCCGCAGCACAGCAGACCGAATTTCACGATAGTACTGCGATTTACATCAGTCATGAGGTCACCTTTCATGGCACGGGTCGGACCATCCGCGGGCCCGCACGCCGCAAAGCCGCCAGGCTTCGCCCCAAGCGCACAGACCAACCGTCCAACCGCTATCTCTTAAGACGCACCAACGGGCCGCCCGGTTCCCTGTCGACAGAGAATTTTCTCCGGATCGACCGAACTGTTGGACTAAAATGGTCGGACATTCTATTATTGTATGGGAGAGCGGTAAATACTATGAAAATCCGATTGGTGGCAATTGATCTTGACGGAACGCTGCTCAACTCCGCCAAGGAGATCACCGCGACTACTGCAACGATCATCCGCGCGGCCCGCGAAGTAGCCGCGGTGCGCGTGGTTCTCGCCACCGCCAGACCCCCCAGAACGGTCCTGCCATTCTACTCGCTACTGGGCCTCGATACCCCGATGATCAATTACAACGGGGCGCTCGTACACGAACCGCACACCGGGCGCATCATCCTACACCGCCCCATGGAAGCCAAGGTCGCACGCTCAATCGCTTCAATGGCACGCAAAAAGTTCCCCAAGGTGCTGGTCTCCGCCGAAGTGCTCGACAATTGCTACACCGACCGCGTGGAAGACACGTGGCACAGCGAAACGACCAGCCTCACCCGCCAGCCCTATACGGTGGCGCCGATGAGCAAGTGGCTTAACCAGCCGATCACAAGACTGCTCCTGCTCGGTCGGAAGAAGTGGCTTACCGATATCCACCACGCGGTAAAGACCAGGATGCCCGGACAGACGGCGATGGCACGGAGCGAGGACTCCACGCTGCAGATAATGCATCCGTCAGTCGGTAAGGGCGCCGCGCTGAGAACGGTGGCCTCCGAAATGGGACTCACGGCCGAGCAGGTGATGGCCATCGGAGACAACGCCAACGACGCCGGAATGCTCCAGTGGGCCCGGATCGGCGTGGCGATGGGAAACGCATCGGCCCAGGCGCGCCGCGCCGCGGACTACGTGACCGACGCCAACGATGCCGACGGCGCCGCCAAGGCCATCGCCAAACTGATCGTAGGCCCCGCCGCCGAAAAAAAGCAAAAAGCCTGAATATCCCGCTGAGCCCACAGATTGCATATTCACCTGCTAAACACGTACGCTATCTGTGGGATCTAATCTCGCCCTGCGGGCGGTTCAGTTGCGGTGGTGGTCGCCAGTTGTGCCGATTCGCCCTCGCCGCCCGTGTCGCCGAACAGCGTCGATAGCATGCGATCGATAAAGGGCGACTCGGCGATGCCGTCGGCCTTCATCCCCGCCAGGAGTTTCCGGTAGGCTGTCAGGCTCCTGCTCAGCGCTGCGCGATACTGATGGCGGACCTCGTCGCGCCGCTCGGCGTTGTACTGCGTAGCGCAGACGTACAGGAAAAACGCCAGGGGCGTCAGGCCCGCGGCGAGCACCGCCACTGCCGCCCAAGCGGAAAACCCGGCGAGTATCGCTGATATTGTCGCCAGCGCGACGCCGCCGGCGGCGCCGACGCCGATCAACAGTTTCAGCCATTTTGCCCGCTGGGGGGCGGTCTGCTCGACAAGATCGTCGAACTGCCTGAACAGCCCGCCGTCGACAGCCTGCCCGAAGATATCCTCTATTTCCTGCTGCAACTGCTCGTTCCGTGCGACCAGGTCGCTGGTCCGCCCTTCCAACTGATCCAATGTCTCACGGGCGTTGTCGCGGAGTTCGGAAATGAGCCGCTGCGATTGGGCCTTGTCCGCGGACAACTGCTGCGTGTGCTGCCGGGCCTCATCGAGAGACTCACTCATGTCCCGGTGGATGTCGCCGATCTCGCCAGCCGCACGCGACGCGGCGATGAGTTCCGTATCGATCTTAGAGCGGCTTTGAGCGCCCGCGGCGAGCAGTCCCGTAAGGCCCTCCGCCGCGGCGCGGGTTTCCTGGAGCTTTGCCTGTATCTCACCGGCGGATTGGGCGGTATCGACGCGTACCTGGGCGATATCCTGTCCCCCCTGGCGGGCGGCGTCCCGCTGCCGGGTCGTCTGTTCGAGCAGCTCGTCGGCGGTCGCCTTGTGCGTGCGGATTTCCCCGAGCACGGCAACGGCTGATTCCAACTGTTCGGAGCAGGACGCTTCGCAGGCCTCCCGCTGGTCCCTGGCGGCGGCGACCTCGTTTCGGACGGCCTGCAGGGCTTGTTCCTGACGTCCGAGCAGGTCCTCTGTCGACGCGGCGGCGCCCTGCTCGATTTGCTCGATGCGCCGGCGGACCTTCACCGTGCCGGCGAGGTGGTCGTCGATCTGCGTTTTGAGTTCGCCGGCAACCGCAAGCACGCCGCCGAGTTCCCCGACGACACCGCCGGCCTGATCGAGTTTGGCGCGTATCCGGGCTTCGGCTTCCGACGCGGTTGAACGGAGTGTGTGAATCTGCTGAATCTCCCCCTGAAGTTCCTCGACATCCCGCCTGGCGCCCGCGAGCAGTTCCGCCGCGGCGGTCTGGTCGCCCTGCAAGTCGGAAACAGCGTCTTGGGCAATCTGGCGATGCTCAGAGAGCGTCTGGGCGAACTGGCGCTGCCGGCGATCAGCCTCTGATACGGCCTGGCCGACGGCTTCAAAAGCCTCTTCCTTTCCCTGGCGGATTGCGGCGTTGGCTTCGGACGCGGCGGTCTCGAGTTGAGCGATCCGGTCGCGTGACTGTCCCGCTTCCCCCAGCGTCTGCTCCATACGGGCCTTCAGGTCGCATCCGGAGCGAGCCAGTTCGTCGAGTTGCCCGGCGGACTGCCCGCCCCGGGCCAGCAGCCCCTGAATCTGCGTAAGGTCTTCTTCGGCCTGTTGGCTGCTTTCAGCGGCGCTTTGGGCAGACTGTTCGGCGGACTGTTTTTGCTGGTTCGCCTGCTCGGCGGCGTCTACCGTCTCGGCGCAGCGAGAGTTGAAGTCCGCCAGCATCTGCTCGGCGGTATCGACAATTCGGCGCGTATCGGCGACCGCCTGGGTCTGCTTATCCCCGGTCTCGGCGGTGAACTCCTCCCAGGCCTGCTGAATTTGCGCCATGCGTCCCTGGTTCTTCTCGGCCTCGACGAGCCTGGCGGAGATTCCTTCGGCGTTTTGGGTCCCATCGTCCAGGAGCCTGCAAATCGCAGTGACGACCTCCTGCCCCTTGGACAGCTTGGCCCGGAGACCGTCGGCGGACGCTTCGGCAGCCTGTGTGATCTCCTCCATAGCCTTGATAGACGCCCTGGCCTGTCCGAGTTGCTCCTCGGACGCGGACAGCAGTTCCACCGCCGCCTGCTGCCTGCCCCGAACCTCATCCACGACGCCCCGGGCCGCGGCGAGTTGTTCGTTCAGTTGCCCCTGAAACTCCGTGCGCTTTGCGCCCAACTCCTCCTGGAGCGCGTCGAATGCTTCCATCGCTTCGCTGTAGCGTTTCTGGATTGTCTCGGCCTGGGAACGAATCGACTCGAGGGCCAGCGACGAACTGCTCCGGATGGCCTCGGACTCTTTGGCGTAAGTACCCTGGATATCGGCGAGGCATTCGCCAACGGCCTGGTTGATTTCAGCGGCGTGTCCGTCGCCGGCGCTGGCGACCGAACCGATACTCTCCAGAACCTCCCCCAGCTTGTTCTCCAGAATCACCGTCAGCTTACCGAGCTTGCTGGCGTCCATCCCGCCGGCCATCAGGTTCTCCTGAAGACAGAGCCTGTGCAGGTCGTCCATCACTGTCAGGAGGCCCATTGCCTCTTCGCGGTCGAGCGACTCGGGGAGCGCCGCTATCGCCTCGACGGCGCGACCGACCCTTTTGGACAGTTCCTGGCGTGCGGTGAAAGGCAAACTGTGCAGATCATCGCCGCGGAGCATTCCCTCCAGCGAGAAGAGAAACCCCTTCAGCCCGCGCATGGCCGGGTCAATACTGCCGAGTTCCGGCGGCGGGTCTTTCGACAGCAAGCTGGATATCTGCCCCACGCGGGCCTCGAACAACTCCCGCAACCTGGGAATCTGCATTTCCATCATTACATCTCCTTGAGTAAGCAGCAGCGTATAACCCCCGACCGCGGTCATCCCAGATTGGACATTATTACAGCAAACATCACAAGCGAAAACCGCTCCGGGGACAGACATCAAACCAACCGATACCCTTCCTTCTGAGGCAATCGCACGCTTTGTGTATACATCGGCGCAGCGGCAAAATGGACTCCAGCCCAACTTCCCGGATGAAAGGATAAGCTCGACCGATCATTGCAAAAACGGTTCGCGGCGCGTAAATTAGTTGGAACCATGGATATTGCGATCATCAAAACCGACTGTCCCGAAGGCGCCGCCGCGGTCTGTGCGCTGAGGGATGTGCTGCGCAAGGGCGATCTGACCGCCGGCGTCGAAACGATGGACGTCCGGAAGGTCGTGCGCGAAATCATCGACTACGTCGAAGCCCTGGGCGATGTGGCGGCCGCTGAGATAACCTCACGCCTGGACAACGCCGACATCACGCCCGATACCATCCGCGTGCCCCGGGAGCTGATTACGGAGGCACACAGCGCCGCGGACGATGAATTCCTGCAACTCGTCCGTCGAGTATCGTCCAACATACGCGAGTACCAGGAGTCGATCCTGATCACAGACCCGCAGCCCCTGAGGCGCGGCGGAAGGACGCTCGGCGTGCGATATACGCCGATGGCCCGGGCGGGAGTCTACGTGCCCGGCGGGAAGGCGATATACCCCTCGACCGTGCTGATGACCATCGTGCCCGCACAGGTCGCCGGAATCGAGCAGATCGCAATCGCCTCGCCCCCGACCGGCGGAGAAATAAACCGGATGGTGCTCGCCCTTGCCGGCGAATTGGGAATCGCCGAAGTCTATCGGCTCGGAGGGGCCGTCGCGATAGCCGCAATGGCGCTGGGAACTGAAACTGTGGTGCCGGTCGACAAGATCGTCGGACCGGGAAACGCATTTGTGGCCGAAGCCAAACGGCAACTGTTCGGGCGGGTCGGTATAGATTCGGTCGCCGGGCCCAGCGAAGTGCTCATAGTCGCCGACCAGACCGCCCGCGCCGACTACCTGGCCGCCGACATGCTCGCCCAGGTCGAACACAACCCCGGGTCGGCGATATTGGTGACGCCCAGCGGGGAACTCGCCGAGGCCGTGCGGGGCGAACTCGACGAGCAACTGCCCACACTGGAGCGCAGCGATGCCGCCAGGGTCTGCCTGGAAGCGTACGGCGGGATAATCGTGACCGCCGACCTGGACGAAGCCTGCCGGATCGCCAACGATTTCGCCACCGAGCACCTGCAGATAATCACCGCCGACGATCGGGGCGCCCTGGCCAAGATCCGCAACGCCGGAGCGGTATTCCTCGGACCCTGCACCCCGGTCCCGCTGGGCGACTATTACGCCGGGCCTTCGCACGTGCTGCCCACGGGCGGTACGGCGAAGTTCTCAAGCCCGCTGAGTTGCAACGACTTCCTGACGGCCGCCAGCGTGCTGAGTTACGATGCGGAATCACTGGACAGCGACGCGGCGGACGTGATAGATTTCGCCACACGCGAAGGCCTCACCGCACACGCCAACGCGGTGAGAATACGAACGCAGAACGAGTAGAACCAGCAATGTCATATTTCCGCGAGAATATCGACGCGATGAGGCCTTACGTGCCCGGCGCCCAACCGGCGCCCGGCGAAAAGGTTATCAAGCTTAACACTAACGAGAACCCCTATCCGCCCGCGCCGGGGGTAATGGAGGTCCTTCGCACATTCGACGGCGACTCTCTGCGGCGGTACCCCGATCCGATGGCCCGGGAGTTCTGCGGCGCGGTCGCCGGCGTGCTCGGCGTACCCGCCGATCGCGTGATACCGGGCAACGGGTCCGATGACATACTCGTGATGATCTCGCGAGCATGCCTCCAACCGGGCAAGAAAGTAGTCGTCACCGTACCCACGTTCGAATTCTACGGCGTCCAGGCAAACATCGAAAACGCCACGTGCGTTCCGCTGACGTGCGACCCCGCCGAATCGACCGAACTGATCGCAAACGAAAACGCCGACATAACGTTCATCGCCAGCCCCAACAGCCCCACCGGCACACTGACCCCTATCGGCGTCCTGGACGATCTGGCTGGGCGGTTGGACGGGCTGCTGGTCATCGACGAAGCGTACGCGGACTTCGCAAACGATAACGCCCTGACACTCGCGGCGAAACACGATAACGTCGTGATCCTCCGCACGCTGTCGAAGGGTTACTCGCTGGCGGGGCTGAGAATGGGCTTCGCGATCGCCACGCCGGAGATACTCGACGGACTGATGAAGACCAAGGCGATCTATAACATCGACGCCGTGGCCTGCGCCGCGGGCGCCGCGGCAATCGCCGACCAGGACCACAAAAACGCCAACGCGCGCAAAATAATCGCCTCGCGCCAGACACTTGGCGACGAACTGGGCGAGCTGGGCTTCACGTTCCCGCCGTCGCAGGCGAACTTCCTGCTCGCCCGCCCGCCGGGGGGCAACGCCGCCGAGATCCACGAAGCCCTAAAGGCCCGCGGAATCCTCGTCCGATACTTCCAGCAGCAGGCGATCCTGGCCGACAAGCTCCGCATAACAGTAGGCACAGACGACCAGAACGCCTCGCTTATCGCCGCGCTGAAAGAAATCATGGCATGAACAAAACTCCCCTCACCGAGCACTGACATGACCGACAAACCAAGAACCGCGACAATCAAACGCTCGACCAACGAGACCTCCATCACCGTCACGCTCGATCTCGACGGGACCGGACAGGTTGACAACGCCACCGGCGTGGGCTTTCTCGATCACATGCTCGACCACCTCGGAAAACACAGCCTTACCGACCTGACGGTTTCCGCCCGGGGCGATCTGCACGTGGACGATCACCACACGACCGAAGACGTCGCAATCTGTATCGGGGAGGGGCTCATCGAGGCGCTCGGCGACAAGGCGGGCATCAACCGTTACGGTTCGGCGTCGGTGCCCATGGACGAAGCGCTGGCGGAAGTGTCGCTCGATCTCTCGGGGCGACCAGCCGTCGTGTTCAATGTGAATTTCGTCGGCGACAAGATCGGCACGTTCGATACGCAGTTGATCGGAGAGTTCATTTCGCGCCTCGCGGCGGTGTCGGGCATGAATCTGCACGTGACCGTACCGAGAGGCGCAAACGACCACCACATCGCCGAAGCAATATTCAAAGCACTCGCCCGCGCCCTGCGCCAGGCAAAAGCGATCGACCCGGCACAAAAAGGACAGGTTCCCAGCACCAAGGGAACGCTCTAAACATCTGATTCCAATACACATACCGACCAGTTGAGAATCGGACGCAGGCCCCGACGATCACCGCCCAATCGTCGTGCTCCCAAGCCATCTTTAACGCTCACTTTTTTTTTCTTAAAAAGTGTGGATTTGCTCTGGGAAAACGGTCAAGAAAACAGTAATGTTCCCCCGAATATTTAACATGTGGACACTACAGACCGATATGCAATATAGGCATCGAGACGTTATCAGAGACAAGCAACCGCGGCAATGGCGCCGCGAGCTAAGAATGAGGAAATAGCCATGGACTTGTATACTTGCGATCTATGTGGGTACTACTACGACCCGGAATATGGCGACGAGGAAAATAACATTCACGCGGGAACCGCCTTCGAGAAGCTGTCATCGGATTGGAAATGTCCCGAGTGCGGCGCCTCGAAGGGCGAGTTCTACAAGCTCGATTACGAAGAGCTTGATGACACCTACGAAGAAGACTACGACACGTTCGACGCGCTCCACGAAGAGTACATGGAGTAGCCGCCCCAAACGGCGAGCCTGACCCGGAAGCGAAATCGGGAAACCCGATAGTTTTTCCTGCGCGGGCAATGCAGACGGTATCGGCATCTTTCCGATTACGCCCGCGGTGGATTCCTCGACGGCCTGCCCCCGCGCCGACGGGCGGGCCGCCTTACGAGGATACCCAACCGCCCTGCCGTCCCTGTACTCTGGAACGTTGGATCATACGTGGGCGTCGCTGGTCTTTTCGTCTTTGGGCTTGCGATCCTTCTTTGGCGGCGGCTTCGTTTTGTGTTTCTTCCTGGGCTTGTCGTCCTTGCCGTCCTTTCCGTCCTTTCCGTCCTTTCCGTCCTTTCCGTCCTTGTCGTCCTTGATCTGGATATTGATCTGCAACTGCTTTTTGAGTTGTCTTTTCACATCGTCGGGCAGGTCCATCTTTTCGATGCTCTTCAGGATCTTCTCGCGTATCTCTTTGTTGAGTTTGGCGTGGTCGCGCCCGGCGAACAACTTGATCTCGGGCATCTTGCCCTTGAAGGGTTTTCCCATCGCCCCGGGTTTGACCGACGTAAAGACCTTCACATTGCTCTTCTTGAGCAATTCAAAAGCTTCGGGATCCGACAGGCGAAGTTGCTCGCGGTCTTTGTAGACCTTCGTCTCGGAGGCCTCGTTTCCGTCGTCGTCTCGCTGCTTGCGGCAGACGGTGATCTTTCCGGTCTCATCCTGTTCGATCCGAACGTCAGTACCGTTGGAGTCCTTCGTGTGAATAACGGTTTTCGCACTTACCGAAACGTTGGCACCCGCGCCGGGGGCAATTTGCGAAAAACCCTTCGGCATCGACTTGAGCATCTTGCGGATCTCTTCGGGCAGATCCTTTCCATCCATCTTTTCCCAGTCGGCGCCGCCCTTGCCCTTGCGGAGCATAACGTGCGGGTGCAGGCGCATGATGTCCTTCCATCCCACGTCGATGGGGAAGTCTTCTTTGTGCAGGAGTTGGGCCTTGTCGGCGGACACCGGCTTACCGAGCACGATGGGGATCTGGGTCTTTTCGCCCTCCTGCATCACCCATAGCTTGATATGTTCGCCGGGCTTTCGGCCGGTGATGGCCTTGATCAGGCCGGGACCGTCTTTGATGGCGCCATCGTCCAGGCCGACTATCACATCGTACCGCTTGATCCCCGCCTTGTGGGCTGGAGAGCCTTTGACCAGATTGGCCACCATTGCACCGGCGCTCTTGGACGCCAGGTGAGCGGCCAGCGAGGCGGGAACGGGCGATATCCGAACGCCAAGCCACCCGCCACCCGAACCGCGCGGGGACGAATCATCCGATGACGATACCGATACCGTCACCGACACGCCTCCATCACCCGTTTTGACGACCGTTTCGCCCGAGGCAATCGCACACGACATCGCCGCGGCCGCCAGAATCGCTACTAGTGTTCTAATGGTCATTTTCGTTCTCCTGTATTCGTTGTCGTCCCCGCGTTACAGGTCGAGCCACTGAGGCTCTCGCTGCTCCTGCTCGCGGTCCACGAGGATAATCTTCAACTGTCCGGACTCGGCGTCGAACAATCCCACAGGAATGCGGTCGACGTGTCGCACGGGCCTTAACATCGGTTGTCGAGGCGGCGTGGGATCGAACCGGTCGACAGCCAATTCGACGCCGCGTATGGTTGTGGGCATCGGGTTATCGATGTTTCCCGCAATATCGACGGGAACTTCGGTGCGGCCGATGAAGACCGACCACAGTGCAACTCCCAGCACGACAGCAGCCGCAACCGTGGCGGCTGCCAAGGCCCACGATCTGCTCGGAGCCGACTGGTCGCCGGCAGGCGTCTCCAGGACCGAACGGATCGCGTCGCGACATTGATCGTCCAGATCGCCGCAGGCTCGCAGCATTGCGTGTGCGTCCGGGTCGCGGAGCAGTCGTCGCTGCAGAACCGCCCGCTCGCCCTCGGACAACTCACCGTCCACCATCCGGTTAATCATTATCTCGATGTCGCCGATTGAATCGTCGCTCATTGGTTTGCTTCCGGCATGAGTTTGGCCCGGAGCATCCGCCGGGCCCTTACGAGCCTGGTCTCGACGGCCTGGGGCGTTATGTCCAGCGTTCGGGCAATTTCGCCGTAGCTCATTTCCTGCCACACCCGCAGGACCATCACGGTACGGTACTTCTCGTCCAGCGCCTCGATCGCCTGCATCGTAATTTTGCGTCGCTCGGCGTCGGCCAGCCCATCGCCCGGCCGGGGAACCGATCGTCCGGGACGCCAAAACAGCTTGAAACGCCGCCACAACCCGCGCCGCCTCGTTGTCGACCGACCCGCGTCTATCGCCGCGTTGCGAGCCAGCGTGTACAACCATTTCCGCAGATCGGTCACCGACGCCAGTTGATCGCGCCGCTCCCAGAGGCGCATCCACACCTGCTGGGTCACGTCGTCAACGTCATCGGCCCGGCCCGTCACCGCAAGCACCACGCCGCGGACCCACCGGTGGTGCAGGGCGATGATCTCTTCCAACGCCCGTTTCTCTTCGGCGGTCGGCGACTCGGTCACCGGCCGCTGCTTGTCATGATGCTCAGCGCTGGTCATCTGCATCGTCACTACACTAGACGCCTCGCGGGGCGCGAACCTGTCAGGAATTCTCAAAATGACTCCGCGAAAGAAAACAGCTCGCTCAACAATTATACCGCCCGTACACGGTGCGACCAAGA
The DNA here is from genome assembly GCA_016782885.1 of Phycisphaerae bacterium. Lineage (GTDB taxonomy): Bacteria > Planctomycetota > Phycisphaerae > SM23-33 > SM23-33 > BS750m-G57. The sequence goes on from JADHXQ010000043.1 coordinate 31,121, forward strand.
GATATGGTGATTGCCACAGAACGAGCGGCAACGGCGGTTAGCCCGCATTTCTCCCCGAATTAAAGAACGACAGGACCTCGATTAATGCTTTTTCACCAGTTCCGGCCAGACAGAACGCATCCGCCAGGCGTCCAGTGACAACAACTGTGCATCACCGCCAGTGCTGAAAAGTGAGACGCCGCCGGCATCGGCTTTGGTCGGATAAACCCGCATTGATATTGCCTGCCGACCGTTTGCAAAAACTTCGACAACGCTCCGGTCAACAAATATCTGCAATTCAAGCGCTTCGCCCTCTTTCAGTTTCAGCGGCGCTGTTTCCGGACCGCGCAGCCGGATGTCCTTTGAGGTGTCAATGGAAATTGTGTCTTTAGCGGTGTTGTAACTGATCGACGCGTACTGGCTTCCGTCGGCCGATTCAAATACTTTCAGTCCGAATTCCTTTGCATCTTTCGGAGCGATCGCCACCTTCAGTTCGACCGCCCTGCCGCGGATATCCTTGAGTTTCTCCGGTTTCTTGTCAGCAAGCATCATCTTCGGGAGCGTTTTCCTGTCGGACCGTATCTTTTCGAGTTCCGGGACCGGTTCGATCGACAGGGAGTTGTCTTTTGCAAGCGAGTAAACTCGCGGGAGCGTCATAATACCATCCCAGCCTTCTTGTTTTTTCTTACTTGCCTCCTTCATGTTGAAGATAACAATGCAGCGTCCTTTATCGTCGATTGTCGCCGACGGTGCATGGAGCGAAGCATTCATGTAAGCTCCGAAACAGGAGCGAAAATGGTAGTCCGCATCAAACTTGACGTTTTTCGGGTCGTACGTGCCAACGAAACCGCGAGCGCCGGTTGAGTGGCTGAAAAGGAAAAGAATGTGTTTCCCGTTTCCTATCGGGAGAAAGTAGGGGCATGACAGATCTTTTCCGGTCCCGAGTTTCTTCTTATCGCTGAACAATTCGCCAACGATCTCCCACTTTTTCAGATCTTTTGAGCGGATCGCCCCAAGGCTGTTGCGACTGCGGCCTCCACCCATCACAGTTGAGTAATAAGAACCGTCTTTTCCCTTCCAGATGCACGTATCGCCCGGTCTGTAACCTCCGGGAAAGGATCGAACAACGGGATTCTCCGGAAGATGTTTCCAGTCAAGCAGAAGCGGATCGGAGGCCGTCGCAATCGCGCCTCCCCTGCCGGGAGAGAAAAAAGCTGCAATTACGCGATCTTTCTCAACAAGTGTGGTTCCACTCCAGCAGTTTCCAATTTTCCTGGTTCTCTTGATCCCAACCGGCAGGTCCTTCCAATGCACCAGGTCATCGCTGCAGGCGTGTCCCCATTCCATTACCCAGCCTCTTTCGGATATCAGGTACTGGTAAAACAGGTGGTACTTCCCATTCCACTGACACAATCCGTTCGGGTCGTGGATAAGGCTTTTCGGCGCGGAAAAATGGTAGAGAGGACGGTACGGATTGTCCGCGACCGCCTCGCGATTCTTCGTGCAGGCGACCACGTGCGGGTCGGTGCGTATCTTATCGAGCAGCTCCTTGCCCACTTCTCCCGCCGACGCAATTGATACGAGAGCCGCCAGTAACAACAGCGTGTGAATTGCAGAATACTTCATGACTCTTCCTTTCTGTCCTCTTGAGTGTGTCCCTATACGATATCCAACAAGAGCATCATGTGTCAATTGGGGTCCCGCCAAGCCCCCTGGGCGCGACAACGGCGACGGCTTTTATTCACCATAGAGAACGCGGAGAACGGCGCGGTGGTTGGCGTGGCCACGGAGGACGTTACGTTGGACCTGCATATCCCCGGCGTGCTGAACCTTCCCGCCACCGCCGGTTCGGTGACCAGTTCGATCGACGGCGACCTGGCGTTGGGCGGAGAGGACTACCTGTCGCTGACACTCAAATCGGCAACCGTCACAAACATCCGCTGACCTCGACCCTCAACATCATCTTCATCGGCTCGGCCGCGAAGCTGGATGGTCAGCACTTGCCCTATGGCGTCACGATTGCAGAACCGGTCAGTGTTTCGTTCTCCACGCAGACCACCGAGCCGGTCAGCAAGAGCGGCAACCATATTACCGTCTTCAGGTCGTCCGGCACCGGCGAGATCACCGGCCTACCGGAGCCGGCGACACTATCCCTCTTGGCCCTCGGCGGCCTAACCGTACTGCGCAAGCGCCGCAAGCAGTAGCCCCAACAGACACACTCACAGCGGCGGGGCGGGATCAGATTCCGGCTCTGTAGGAATTCCGGGGAAATCACTAAATCAGCCCTTATGTCTTCTTGTCTGCACCGTTACGTTATTGTCGTTACAGTGATTCCGGGAAATGCCCGTAATTAAGGAAGGTGTCTTGTCACGACGACTTGTCAGGAAAAAGCCGGGGCCCCTGAAATCGTCGCCGTTGCCTGTCACCTGCGTTCACTTGAGAATTGAGCGTTTCTTGCCGGCTGTTGGATGTTCACCGCTACCGTCCTCCATTGTCTGTCTCCTCACTCCTTACGACCAACACCCATCTCGCGCAGCGTAGGCCTGCCCTCGCTGTCCTCCTTGACCTCGTGGCCCTCCAGTGAAATTTCGCGACTTTCCAGCGCTTTTGATTTGACGATTCAGGGGATCTCTGGTAGAATTTTTACTATGGCTTCGCTTCGGGGAGGAAGCGCGGTCGCGCCGGCGTGAGCCCGCCGGACCTATGTATGAGGGCGTGATCGGATTCGTTCGTTCCCACCTCCGTTGTCGGCTTGGGCAGATTGACTAAGCACAGTCTCCAGCCGTTGAGCAGTGAATGTTTCCGCACTCCGGGTGCCGGACAAGTGCGGATAAGGGTAAGAAGAGAAACAGAACAGAAAGGAGCGCATTATGGCAGATCGGAGAGCAAGAGGTGTTGTAGGGACATTGCGGGCGGCTGTGGTGGTGGTATTCGCGTTTGCATGCTGCCTGCCTGCGGGCGCCGCGACGCGGACGGACGACTTTGCGGATGGAGTGATCGATGCATCGTTATGGGTAACCCCGCCCGATATCAGGGACGACTGCGACCTGACGGAAATCAATGGGAGGCTGGAGTTCACGGGCAGCCTCGTACCGTTCAGCGAGCCGCGAGCCCAGATGGACTCGCAAGCCGTCGGCCATCAGGATCTGGACTGGACGACGATGGTTGACATGTTCATCGACGGAGATAATTCGCAGTATCCGGGGATCGCAGTGACTGACGGGATCGTGTCGACCGTGGTGGTTCGCCCGTCCGGCGCCGCCAGTCAAGCCAACGGCGAGGACCGTGTCGAGATGAACTTCGCGTTCCTCGACGTCGGGAACTTCGGGGGCAGCGGATGGGACCACGGTTTGCGTTTCAACGGACGTACGAATGACTCAGACGACCAGGAGATCGTGCTGACGGGGCACCCCAGCGCCCTGCAGGTAACGATGAAGCTTGACTACAGCGCTGCCTCACGGACCATCTCCGGCTCGTACGACAGCGGGTCAGGCTTCGTTTCGCTGGGCACGCCGGTGGATACGTCAGCCTGGGGCATGGCGCCGGAGGAAGTATTCGGGATCAGCGTGGAAGCATCCGCTGGGGGCATGAGCGGAGAGGAGACGAGCGGTACGTTCCAGATCGACAGCGGGCAATTGTACTTTGACAACTTCAGCATGACCGACGGCGGGGGCATTTCTCCCGGGATCGTCGTTCTTGACGACCACTTCGATGGAGATTCCGGAGGTACGCCGGCGGGATGGTCGCTGCTGATGGGTGTGGAAGGTCCCACTGGCGTGGTTGAGTCAGGCAGTAATGTTGTCATCAACGGCACCCAGGACAATCCCACTGTCATCGCCAGCGACACGACGTTCGACCCCCAGGACGTTGAGACGACCATCCGTGTCGCGATCGATGAGGTGACTCCCGACGGGAGGGCGTGGACCGCCTTGTTCAGTTCAGACATCTCCACGTTCTTTGCGGTCCAATTGCGCAGCAGCGACGGACGGCTGGAGGTGACGGGGGGACCGACCTCGCAGTCCGACAGCCATGAGTTGGTACAGCTCTCTTCCTACGACGGCGGGGAGGCGATCCTGACGATCACCCTCGACGCCGACAGCTTCCGCATCCGGTGCGACGTCGAAGACTACGACTCAGGGAACCTGTTGTTCGCGGACTACTTCCCGACCACGAACTTCACGTTGGCGGACCTTGGTGAGTCCGTGATGTCCGGCCTCTTCGCCGCGGGCCAGCCGGCCGGCGGGGCATCTTTTGATTGGATAACCGTCACCAGGACTCCCGAGCCGGCCACGATGGGCCTGCTGGCCTTCGGTGCGACTTTGACGCTTGTACGAAGGCGGCGGAAATAGAGCCCGCCAACGGCGGATCTCCGACACGTAAGTGGTGAGTAGACAGGCAACGGCGAGGTCCATTGGGGTTCCGTCTTCGTCTTGCAGACTTCCGTCTTCGTCTTTCAGACTACGCCGTGACAAGTCGCCGTGGCTTACAGCAGGCGTTAAAAAGAAGCGGGGCGGTCTGGTGAACAGACCGCCCCGTGAGACGTTTTCAAATCGGCAAATGGCATCGTCGGGACCCCGATTACGTTCTCGCCGTAATTTGGAGCCTGCCTGCGGTAGGCAGGTGCGGTGCCCCGGCACCGCTTTGACATGTCGCGGAGCGACGGTTTGCCCCCCGTAAATTTAATATTTAGCCTGTTGTAAATCACGACGAAGCCGCCAGGCGAAGACGGGACCCCGATTACGCTCTGACCCCGACTGCCTACCTTGACCCCGATGCCTCCTTGGACCCCGTTGCCCGTCCGTGACCCCGTTGCCCCGAACTAAGCCTGACCCCGCGTGACCTTTGAGCTAATACGACAGCGCTAGGAAGAGTCGAGTCTGAGAGCCGTTTTTCTTCGGCTGGCGTAAGACGCCTCATTACGGTACTGATAGTACGCACATCGTTGGATCAGCTCGGCCCATGTGTGAGGCCAGCGTTGCCAAATCTTCCACGCCAGGCAATTGGCCGCATCGGCAATCTGCTCCAGCGTTATCTGCGGATTTTTCCCCCCGAAGCCGCTTGGTCTCGCGAGCCAGGAACAACATCGCCATCCGGGACGATAATACGTGTTCGTGCATGAAATACTTCCCAGTTTCTTCAATGGACAAGGCCGACGTGTGCAATGCAGACGGAATGCGGTCCTCATCAAACAGTAGGATGGCATCTTCGTGCAGGCGTACGGCATTCTCAAACGAGGCGGTTGCGACCCGTCTGATCTGCGAAATGCTGATTCTTTTTTGTCCATATTTCAATAACCAAAATTAAAATCTGAATAAAGAGATAGTCTATCTATACCCCCTGGCGCCACTATTTTGTCGCGCACCCAGTGGACGGCGGACGGCGGACGGTAGAGGCGAATGATTTGGCGGTAATTGGGGGGGCAATGTCCCCCTTTAATTCTATTCGGCGCTTGCGCCTTAGCCCAACCTTCGCACTTTGGGGTCAATCTGTGACGTAAGTCCTTTGTTTACATTCAAACAGGCCGTAGGTCTTCACTACAGGCCGGGCGTTTTCTCGGCCGGCGAGGGCGGAATCTGTTCGGTGGTGATTCTGGGCG
>JADHXQ010000146.1 GCA_016782885.1 Phycisphaerae bacterium
TCGGGGGCTTTCGACGGATCGAAGACGATGTCGAGACTGTCGCCCTCGCCCATGCCGACGAAGGTGCGCCCGTCGTTTTCAGTTCCTTCGCCGCCGTTGCGATTGCCTGCCGTACCGTTGAACAACGCCGAGAAACCACGCCCGCCGCCGGCGTGGTTTTTTGATCCGGATATTGATTTGACCAGTCCGTCCTGGCGCAGCAGATTGTCGCGTGCGGAGATGATGCGGTCGAAATTCCGGAGGGAACCGCCCGATGTCGCGATTTTGATGTCGCCGACTGTGGAGACTGTCGGGGGCGCCTTCACTGAGGGCCTTGCGGGGGAGGCGGGGCTCTTCTTTACGGAACTGACGGGCCGCCCGGTCTTCCAGTCGCGCGACAGCAGCCGCACAGGCCCGATCAGGCCCGAGAGCGGATTGCCGCGGTATCGCGAGGGAATCGTCTGATAGTGGTTGGCCAGGGTGTTGTACACGAGTATTTCCAGCGTATTTTCTCCGGCCTTCAGGAAGCCGCTTGCGTCCAGGCGCCACGGCGGGGCGACGCGCACGCCGGCCTTCTTACCGTTGACGTGGACCTCGGCAGTTGCGATTACGCGGCCAAGATCCAGATCGACCTTGCCATTGGCCTGATCTTTGGCGAGTGTGAAGGTGGTGCGGTATCGCGCGCCGCCGGAGTAGTTGTTGAGAATGCCCATCTGCGACCAGTCGCCAAGCGGCATGACGCCGGCGCCGTTGGTCTCGACCGCGATCGGCTGGGGAATTACCGCTCCGCCGCTGCGGCCGGTCAGGGGCATCACGCGCAGTGCAACGATCGCCGCCTTCGCCGCAGGCTTGACCGCCTCGAAACGGCCATTGCCCTTGTCCCTCATCGGCTTACCGTTAATCCAGGCCTGGACCTCGCCGCGGGCCTGCGTGCGGATCGCCGCGGTGCCAGGTGCGGTCAGGAAGCGGAACCATTCGGCCGACCGGTTGCCCGCATACACGTCGAACGGGATCACGCCGCGGTCATTGTGCCATCGCATTGCCAGCGGCGCCCGCTCTTTCGGCGCGGGCTGGTCCTGACGGCGCATCACGAAATGGCCCCGTCCGGCGCGGTCGTAGCGGACGAGCGTGGGGTTGGCGCCGGTTTTGAGCGATATCGGTTTCGCGAGATCGCTGACGCGGGTGCCATTGACGTACACCGCCGCGGGTGTGATCACCGGCGAGGTGTGGCTCTTGTCGGCCGGCGCGCCGCGGCTGACGAGGATCCTCGCCGACAGGGCCTTCGGCACCGTTGCCGACGTCCAGAGATAATAGCGATTCCCACCCCTTTCATCCGCGTAACGGGTTTCGTTAAGACCGCCCGCCTTCCTCCCCAGACAGATGAAGTCGTCGGTCACCGTACGTTTCAGGCCGTGATAACCCTGATGCCCCAGGTCGCCTTCCTTTCCGTAACGCCACGAGAAGTCGTAGGCCCGCCATGTCAGTGACTTACCGGAGACCTTCACCGGCGCCGAAGGATCGACCCTCTTCAGTTTGGCCAATTCGGCGTCAAGTTTCGCGATATCGACATCATTACCGACCGGTCCCAGTACGTGGAATTGCGTACCGTAACCGTGAAGTTTCCTGCTCCATCGGCGGTCATCGGTTTCCGGCAGCATTGCGGTTCCCGCCAGCCCCGCGGTTTCGCGCGCCCAGGCGAAGCGCCTCGCCTCGACGCCAATCAGCTTGTTTTCGCCTGTGACCGGCATGCGGAAGTCGCCGTGGGTGTTGTCCATGGTTGGTGCAAAGGCCGCCGTCCACTCGCCATCCAGCGTCTTGGCGAGCACGGGGCGCTCGTCGGGCTTTGGGGGATTCACGTGTTTCCCGCCCGGAGTAAATACAACGATCTGCGCCTCGTAGGACTCCAGCGGCAGTTCAACCTGCGCGCCGGTCGCGGTCCGCTTGACCACTCGCAGCGGACGAACTTTTCCTGTCCACGGGTCCCACAGTTCAACTGCGCCGACTGCCCGGAACTCGACAACGGAACCAGGACGGGCGTCCATCACCAGGTACACATCCCGCGGACCGACCTTGCGGTGCAGCGCGCGCACCGTCCCGGTGAGGGCGCGCACATCCTGCACGAAGGCGCCGCGTATCGCATTGACCGCCTGGTCGCTCCGCCCCAGGCGGCGATCGGCCTTGAACGCCTGATCGTTCATCGCCGCCAGTTTCGCGTCGTTGCGCCCCGCGCGATCGGAGGCCGACGGGACGGCGCCAACGGCGAAGACCTTGCCGCCCGCCTTGGCGAAGGCGGCGGCTTTGGCGATGCTTTCCCAGCGCACGGCGTCCATATTCGGAAAAACCAGCGCCTGGTACGACGCACCCGCCGCCCTGACGAGCAGTTTCCCGTCCTTGACCTCGGCGCGCGCCAGGGAGTCGTTGTCGATGAATTCAAAATTGATACCCGCCGCCATCAGCCGCTGCCCGAGGTCAAAGGCCGTCCCGCATGCCTTGCGGCCGTTGGCCTCCGCCTCGTACGGCGCCACCGGATAGACTACCGCGACATCGCAGACGTGGTGTCCCTGGCTCATCAGGTACGACAACCGGTCGAAATAGCCCAGAAAGACGCCCATGTGTGCCCAGTAAGGCATGCGGAAATGGTAGCAGGGCGGAGCCCATTCCCAGTGCGAACCATAGGTCGTGTAATACAGGCCGTGCAGATTGAGGAGCGTGCATCCGTAGAGATAGTTCTCCCGCGTAGCGAGCATCAACCGTTCAGGCGCGGCGCCCCAACCGAGGCTGTGATAGCCTTCGAGCCAGACGCGAGGGCGTTGATACAGGTTGGCGATGGAGGAAGAGACCTTGCCCTTGATCAGGTCGGCGCGGCCTCCGGGCGTGTCGTGCCCCGGCGCCGAATACCAGCGGGTCGCGCGGAAGTAGTCGCCGAACTCCTGCGGATTGCGCCCTCGACCGCCGCTGTCGCAGGCGAAAATCATCCCGCGCGAAGCGTGCCAGGTGTAGATCGGTTTGAAGTAACGCTCCTCCATCAGGCTCATGCGCACGTCGGCGTAGTCCATGCGCACCTTGGGCGTGATGTCGCCCATATCGACCCACATCCCGGGCAGCACGTCGAGGAGGTCGTAGCCTTTGCGGCGGCGAAACTCTTTGGCGAAATCCGGGTTCCACGCGAACTTGCCGACTCCTATATGCAGTTCGTCGTTGAAGAAATAGTTCAGCCCCTTCGGCGATTTTCCGGGGTTGCGGTCCTGAAACCGCTGGAAGAAGTCGCCAATGACCGTCTTGCCGGAACCCGCCATGAGCGGATTGAGCGATCCGGCTTTGCGCGCGGCGCGGAAAGTCCATATCTCCCAGTCGCCGTCCGGCGCGGTCCACGATATCTTTCCGTCTTTGATGAACGGCGCCAGATCGACCCCGCCGCGTTTCAGCTTCCCGTCCTTTATCCGGTAGGCGCGAGCGGCGAATTGACCGTCCGAACAGGGAACCGTTTTCGTCTCGCCGCCTCGCAGGCGCTGCCGCGCACCGGCGCCAAGCTGGATCGCATTCAACTCGCTCTTCCGGTAGAACAGGTGGTAGAACAGGTTCTTTGCCCCGCGAGGCCAGTCGATCGTGTAGGTGCTCAGCCCGATGCCCATGCCCAGCTTACCGCACTCTTCGGAAATGCGGGAATAGACTTCCCACCATTTGTCGGTGAAGATGTCAGGCGGGTCGTTCTCGGTCAGCCATCCGGGCGTGTCATAGTGGGAGTAGTTCACCTGGACGCCGCTGATGCCCTTCTCGTGCAGTTGCCTGATCTGGCCGATCATGCGGCGGGTATCCAGCTTGTCGCCTGTCCACCACCAGAACGGAACTTCTCCATAACCCGGAGGCGGGTTCCGGAAACCCGGTAAAGCATCTAAATCGGCCTCCCGGCTGGGATACCCCTTCGCGCCCGCCGGCGGAGGCGGCTGCCTGGCCGGATCGCTCAGCCTGGGATCGCCCCCGTAAGAAACCACAGGGGCTACAACCACCAGAACGGCCAACATTATCAGTACCGCACGTGTTCGATTCATGGTGATAAACCTGCGCCGTTATTGATCTTGACACCCCGGGCGCGGGGCTCTCGCATCAGAAGTCGTAATCTCCGATATTGTCCTTCGTGAACACGAGGATTCTGCCCAGCAGGATGTTGTCGCCGACGATCTGTTTCGTGCCCAGCCGGCCCGCGTCAAAGGTCTTGTCGCCTTTCTTGAGCGTTCCGCCCGCCAGCGCCGCGGCCGCGCGGATCGTCAGGTAGCCCAGGTCTTCGGTGCTCCACAACACCACCGATTTCACCACTGCCGCCTGGTTCGAACCGGCCGGCACGACGTACTTCTTCATCACGTTCGGCGTGGACAGGCCCGTCACGTATACCTTGCCCGTCCGACCGCTCTGCAGCACGGCCTCTGCCGCGGCGGGGAACGACACGCTGCTGATCCCCCAGATGCCCTTGAGGCTCGGCCAGGCCGCCAGCAAATCCCGCGTCTGCTGCTGGGCTTTCTTCTGGTCCTCGCCGGGGAACTTCACGTCGACCAGCTTGAGTTTGGGGTACTTTTCGGCCAGGCGGACCTTCATGTGCTTCATCCATGCGTTCTGGTTGGCCGCCGAGGGGTCCGCGGCTATGATAGCGACCTCGCCGGTCGGAGGCTGACCGCCTATGTCGCCCGCCAACGCGTCGACCAGCGCGTATCCGATCTCCCGCTCAGTCGCCTGGTTCACGAAGAACTCGCGGGCGTCGGCGGGCGTGTCGGCGTCCCAGGTGAGAATCGCCGCGCCCTTCCCCGCCGCCTTGCGCATCGCGCGGGCGAGCACAGTCGGGTTGCTCGCCGAGACGCAGATCACGTCGACATTCTGCAGGGCCCAACTGTCGACCATGTCGGCGCCCTTGGCTGCCGAGCCGTCGGTCGGACCGTCGTAGATCAGCTCGACATTTCCCAGTTCATCCGCCGCCCGCTTCGCCCCGACCGCACAGGACGTGAAGTACGGTGAGCCCTTCGTCTTCGGCAGCAGGCAAATCCGCAGCTTCCTCGCCGAACCGGCGCCGCCTTGCGCCCGGTCCCGCTCATCCTTCGACCGGGAACAACCGGAAAAGGAGATCGAAACCAGAGACGCGATCGCCAGCACAACACGGAGCCATCGATACATGGGAACTCTCCTTTCATTTAACCAGCGCTGCTGTACATGGTCCAAGCACCCCGCCCGATCGCCCCGTCACTTCGCCAGCCGGACGAAGACCACGCCGTGTGACGGTATCGCTTCAAATTTCAGCAGCTTGTCATGCTTTCCAAGGCCGCGTTTCTTCCACAGATCGGTGACCGACCTGGCACCGCTCACGTTTAATTGCGCCCACGTGGCGTCGATGGTGCGGGGCTTGTCGTCGAGGTTCACGAACGCCACGGCGATGTCGCCGTTTTTCAACGGGCGCTTCCAGACCTCGATCTTGTCCATCTTCCTGATGCGCCATCCGGGAACGCCCAGGGGATCCTGGTTGATTGCGATCACCTGCTTGTTCAGAAGAACCGATTTGGTATGCCCGTTCATCTTGGTGACGTCGTTGGCGGCCAGCAGGGGCGATGCGAGCACCGACCAGAGTGTCATCTGGAATCTCTCCTCGTCGTCAGTGATATCGAATCCGGATTTCTTGCGATTGTGCCCGTAGTCGTACCCGTCGACGCCGATCTGAAGCATGTCCATGTCGTTCCAGCGGCCCGGTCCGACGAACGGGCCAAGCGCCTCGTTCTGATGCGCCGAGCGCAGCACGCCGATACCGCCGTTGTTGTCGTATTTGCTGGTCCACTTGTCCTTGACGTCATACGTCGTGCGCCACATCTCGGCGTTGAAACCGGGCGCCCACAACCAGGGGCGCTCGCGGCCCCACTCGCACACGGAGAAGACCACGTCGCGCCCGGCCGCCCGGATGGCGTCGAGCGTCGCCTTCTGCTGCGCCTTGTTGCTGAAGTCGTACTTCACCAGGTCCACGCCCCACTCGGCGTACCTGACGGCGAACTGCTTCTCGTGCCCCTTGACCCAGCCCGCTCGCGAGTAGATACCGAACTTCAGTCCTTTGGCGTGAATATAGTCGCCAAGCGCTTTCATGCCGCTGGGGAACTTCCTGGCGTCCCAGAGCGGATACCCCTTGTCGTCGAACTTCGCTCCAGCGGCCTGCCAACCGTCATCCAGGCCGACGTACACGTAACCGGCGTCGCGCATACCGGTGGCGACCATCGCGTCGGCGACCTTTTTGATGAGTTCTTCGTTGATGCCCGTACCGTAGCGGCACCAGGAGTTCCAGCCCATCGGCGGCGTTGCGGCCAGTGTCTTGCCCTTATAGGCGCCGATTTTATATTCAGGTGCGGATGCGGGCACGAATTTCGCGTCGCCCCAACCGCCGCACAAGCCGGTTTTGTCTTTGTCGTCTTCACACTGAAACGTCAGGCGCAGCTTCTTGACGCCGGCCAGCGGGACCACCACGCGAATCGGGCGGGTGGGGTTCTGTGAGCTCCCGCGCTTGTCGGTCTGGTCGATCACGCCGCTGTCGAAGACCAGGTCCCCGTCGGCATGGACGCGAAACCGCCCTGACCGCTTCACCGACAGTTTGGGGTCGATTCCAACCCAGGCCTCGAACCGGCCGGCGCGTTTGCTGACATCGTAGGTCAGTTCGGAGCCCGCCTTCACGCCCAGGCCCGTCGCGTAGACGAGATCGCCGAGATCCAGCGGTTCTCCCGCCGGGCTCGTATCGATCGAGACCTCGCCCGTTCGTTGCAGGGGCGCGAGTCTGGTCAGGCTTACGGCGGGCTCGGCGGTAATTGGTTCGCCACAGCCAATCGCAAACGCGATAAGCAGGCCGCAGCACACCTGTGCAACACGATGACGGCTCATATTAAGCTCCTTTGATAACCGGCAGCTGCCGAACTTCAGCCCTTCGGCGTGTCCGCTCTGTCGAGGCGACGCACCCGGCCCGTACGCGGCTTTGCCGGGAGGCCTTTCATGCTATCGATACTCGCCTATAGTTTCAAACATGGCTAAGACATTATCCAGCGGGGTGTTGGGGACAACGTTGTGTATGGTGCTGAAAACGAACCCGCCGCCCTCGGCGAAGATATCGATTCGCTGTTTCACTTCCTCCCTGACCTCCTGGGGCGTTCCGAACGGAAGGGTCTTCTGGGTATCGACCCCGCCGCCCCAGAAAACGATGCGGCGCCCGTACTTCTTCTTGAGCGCCCTGGGATCCATGCCGGCCGCCGAGCATTGCACGGGATTCAGGATGTCGAAGCCCGCTTCGATTATGTCGTCGAGCAGGGGTTCAATCCCGCCGCAGCAGTGCATGAATGTCTTCCATGACGTGTTTTCGTGTATCCAGTCGTGCAGCCGTTTCTGATAGGGCTTGAACAGTTCGCGGTACTGCCCCGGAGACATGAATGGCCCGTTCTGCGTACCGAAATCCGTCCCGTTGGTCTGGATCACCGATATCCTGTCGCCGACCGCCTCGTGCAGGCGCTTGAGATTCTCGATCGCGATATCCGCCTGCCTGTCAAAGACGGACCTGATGTAGTCGGGCCTCATCGCAAGGCTCACGTACCATTCCTCGATATCCCGAATCCCTTTTGGATCCTTGAGGAATGTCGCCGGGACCAGGGCGATATCGCCAAAACTCAAGCCTCCAAACGTGCAGAAGAGCGCTTTGTCCGTTTCGTTAAAAAGCCGATCGGCCTCCCCGGCGTACCAGTCAAGTTCATCTTCCGAGACCGGGGCGAATTCTTCCAGGTTGTCCGCCGGGTCGAGTTTGTCGTCATCGATCGGTTTCTGGCGGACGATCGCGTCGAAGAAATGTCCTCCCGCGGGCATTATACCGCTGGCGGGCGCGCTTCGGTCGTTTTCCGGATACTGAAGAAGGCTGCCGTCGGGCTCGTATTCCGTGTTGAAATCGATCGGGACCAGGACGGGCGTACCGTCGGGCATCTCCCATTCCTTGAACTCCCTTGCGGGATACCCGAACATGGTCCCCGTCCCCGCGACCGATACGGTGTCGGCGCCCAGCGCGTCCTGGAGGTCGGGGGCGACCTGGCCCAGCATCTGGTAGACCTCGACAACTTTTACCGGCTCGCCGGGCATGTCGAGCCCCAGCGCCTGGCGCAGTTGGTAGACGATGCTGACGTGCAGGCCCGTCTGAAATCCGCCGCCAAAATCCACCGGCAGAACATCAGGCGCCTTACCGTGCAGCACCGCGTCTATCCGCTCTCTCGATGTCATAACATACTTCTCCCGGTTACCAGAATATGGCGTAGAACACGCCAACGGCCGCGATGACCAGCGCACCGGCCAGGTAGACCACCGGTTCGGTGCGAAGATTCATCTCCTTGCGCACCGGCAGGGCTTTCGCGGCGGGCAGGGGCTTGACCAGGGTCAGCGCCGCCATGACGGCGCAAAGGATCACAAACGTGATAGCCACCTGAATCAGGAAATGCAGGCTGGAGAAGGTCTGGAACAGCCAGTAAATCACCGGTCCGGCGACAAGAACGACCGCGCCGGAAATCTCGGGCGCCCGCTTGAGGATCATGCCAACGACAAAGGCGGCGACCACCCCCGGCCAGATGTACCCCTGGAAGTTCTGAATGAAGTTGAAAACCCCCTTGAACGAGGGGTCCGCCAGTTGCGGGGCCATCAGGCACCCGATCGCCATGAATACCAGCGTCAGCGCCCGCCCCATGAGCACCAGACGCTTCTGCGGAGCGTCCGGCCGCAGCGGCTTGTAGATGTCCATCGTGAAAATGGTAGCCGCCGAGTTGAGCATCGACGCCAGCGAACTGACCACCGCGCCGGCCAGCGCGGCGAAGATGAAACCGCGAACGCCGGGCGTAATCAACTCGCGAATCAAGGTCGGAAACGCCTGGTCGGAATTGGTAATCCGCTCCCCGTACAATTGGGCGGACATGATACCGGGCATCACAATGGCAAAGGGCACCAGCAGCCACAGCGCCCCGGCGAGAACCATGCCCAACTGCCCGTCGCGAAGCGTCCTTGCCGCCAGGTTGCGCTGCACGATGAACTGGTTCAAGCCGCAGTAGTAGATCAGCACGATCGGCATGCCCAGGAGCACGCCCGTCCACGGGAGGTCGGCGTGGCTGGCGGGGAGAATCATGTGCAGGCTGTCGGCATTGACCGTGCTGAACTTCTCCCATCCGCCGCAGGCATCGAGGGCGATGTAGAAGGTGAACAGCCCGCCGGCCAGCAGCCCGATCCCCTGGAACAGGTCCGCCCACGCCACCGCCTTGAGTCCGCCCCACGCCGTGTAGAGCGCCGCTATTATCCCGATCAGCCAGATCGCCAGGCGGAGGTCCAGGCCGAAGATCGTGTTCAGCGTAAGCCCGCCCGAGTACAACACTGCCGTCAGCAGCACCCCCACGTAGATGACCACGGTGATCACAGCCATGATCGAACGCGCCGCCTTGTTGTAGCGGTATTCGAGGTATTCGGGCATTGTGTAGATGCCCGCCTTGAGGAAGCGGGGCAGGAGGGTGAACGAGATCAGCACGATTCCGATCGACCCGAAGAGCTGCCAGTTGCTGACCGCCAGCCCCACCGACCCGGCGCCCTGGCCGGCCATTCCGACAAACTGTTCGGTGGAAATGTTAGCCGCCACGATCGAGATGCCGATCAACGGCCAGATCAGTCCGCGACCGCCGAGGAAGTAGTCTTCGCTGCCTTTTTCCCGGCGGCTTTTGAACATGCTCACGCCGACGACCACGGCGAAGAACAGGACAAACACGCTGATATCAAGCCAATTGAGCACGGCGGCGACTCCTTCCGGATTTTCCTGGTTTCAACATACGCATTTCCGCCATCGGCCCTGATTCTAATGATCCGCCCGCCGGACACAAGCGCCGAGTTCGGGACCACAATCTTTGCCACAGAGGACACAGTTTGTCACGATGTAGCGCAGCGAAGACGGAAGGTCACAAAGAACGGCGCGAGATATTGTAACAGCCACGGCCACGACCACGGCCACGACACACGACAACGGCTTTTTCTACCACGGAAGTCACGGAAGGCGCGGAAATGTTACGGCCACGGCGTTGCGGTCTCGTCGTCCGCCGTTTCACCTGTTCACCTGCTCAACCACTCACCTGTTCTGTGTGTGACCAGTCACACACCGCCACGGATACCCGCAGATGTTGCATCCCGTTAGCGGCCGACGGTACGTCGGCCTGACTTGTCACGACGAAGCTGCAAGCGAAGACGGATTCGCGACTTGTGCTTCGTAGCGAAGCACCGCTTCGCGGAGTAGTACAACTTGTCGGGGCGCAGATCCGCCGACGGCGGGATTACTGGTCTTTGCCACGGATATGCCAAATCTAAACCACCGCGCCACATCCCGACTCCACCGGAATCCCCGGAATTAGATGCGCTCAAAATGTAGCTAGTGCTCTGTTACTTATCAATTGAGGGATAGAGCTTCCTCAATTTGATCCGTGCATTATCGGTTCTAAACTGCCAGTCCGCCTTGATTCCAGCAGCATCGCGTGCTACTTCCCAAGCGTCGGCTTCTCGCCGCAAG
>JADHXQ010000147.1 GCA_016782885.1 Phycisphaerae bacterium
ATTCCCGCATCGCCGTTCCCCGGGCGCGCGAGTGTATACCATACTGTCGGCTTCCTGAAAACGCCGGTTCACTGGAGCGGGCCGCGTTCAATGACCTGCTGCGGGACCGCATGCGCTACGTCGTGGTCCAGATGTCGCCCCGCGCCCGCCAACACCCGCGTTTCGATCCGGGCTATCGCTCACACCCGAAATACGAATGGCTCGAACCGAAGTGGACCACCTTCGACACCGTTTCGGCGATGAAAGAGCTGCTCTGGGATCGGGACGCGGAGGTTCGCAATCGCCTGCAGACGGTCATGAAGAACACCGGGCGTGTTAAGACAGCCAGCGCCCCGCTGTATCGCTCCGATGTTGCGCCCTATGCAGCCATGGTTTTTCTTCGCGAAAGCTGGGACAAGGATGCGGAGTGTTTTCGACTGGCCGATTACCGCGGGTCCAGTTGCAATCTCGCCATGCGCTACGTTTACACCAAGTCGGTGATCTTCGGGAGGGAGCCGGGGCGCTTTGACTTGTCGAAGAATGGATGCAACCTGGTGGTGGGCAACGCCATCGCCGTGGACCGCAAACCGGGCAACTTCTTCCACGGTTGGGCGAAGACCGGAGGCAAGACACGCTACTGCGCTCAACCGGATCGAACCGTCGCGGGACACCGCTTCCACAGTTCCAATCGTTTTGACTTCGCCGAATCGGTGCAGACCCATCCCTACTATCGCCCTCCCAAGGGGCTGCGCAAGGACAGCCATATCTTCAATCTCTACAACGTGATCCCGGGGCTGGACAACCGGGCGGTGGACAATTTGAAGGTATTCCGCCAGGTGTTCGCCATTCGCGGTGAAGGACTTTACCTGGTCAACACCCGCATCGAGAACGCCGGCGGAACAGAACACGAATACACGCAATTCTTCGCGTTGCCCGCCTGGGTCCCCGCCAGAAATATGACCGAGGCGAAGGAAAAAGTCAGCGCCTTGCGCAAGAGCGGTCGTCGGCTGGTCGTCGAGGATCCCAAACGAGGGTTGCTGGCCACGTCCAATACCGACCGGCCGAACGTCTCCATCCATCTGGCCGCCAACGAGGCGTTGACGTTCGGAAATACGATCGACAAAAAGGGAAATCGCGCTTCCCAGCCGCCTCAGCTTGAGGCCATGGCCGCCGCCCTGAACAAATACGCCATCCGCAAGACCAGCCAGCGCGACTTCGCCAAGAAATGGGGCTCTCATCTGCTGCGCCCGGTTTCCGTGCGATGGACAGGCAAAGGATCCCAGGTATTTCAGATGGCGCTGGCGACCCGCGGTCCGGCGGCGAATGAAACGGACTCACCGCTGTCCGGCGGTCTGAGCGCCTATAAAACAAATCATGGCGCCAAAGGCGTGCTGGGCTGCACAATCACTACCCGCAGCGGAGCATCCGTCTGGTTCCAGGCCGGGCCGCAACGGCGGTGCGCACTGCAGGCCGGAGAAGTCCAGGCCACTGGCGAAGCGCTGATGGTGATGAAAAAGGATGGGGCCCTCAGCGGAATCATGCTGGGGGCGCGATCCGTTACTGTCGCGGGGAAAGCATACGCCCTGGCGGCGACAGATGCGGAATTTACCCTCGACGCGAAAGGGCGCTTCACCAGCCGTGCAATACGCCGGCCCATCGATACCGTGCGCATCACCCCGGCACAAAAGGTATTCGTCGACACGCTTGAACTTGCCTTCGACATTCCAAACCGGGAAACCCGCGACATCGAGTTTCGCTACACCCTGGACGGTAGCGATCCGACCCTCGGCTCACCTCGCTACACAAAGCCTTTTACCATCAATCAGACGTGCATGGTTAAAGTCCGCCCCTTCCGCAAGGGCCTGACTCGCACGCCGTGGAACTTCCCGGGTGTGGATGCGGGCAAAACGATGACCGCTATCTTCAGGAAGGTCGACTACGAGCCGGCCCGAAAGATCACCGGACTGGCGCCGGGACTGCAGCTTGAATACCTTGAAGGCGACTGGCCCGACCTTTTCATGAACGCCGGCGACAGCGACGTCATCGCCGTCCTTAAGAAAACGCATACCGCCGGATTACTGAAACCCAAAGAGATCGCTGCCGTCCGCGGGACTGACCGGGCATACGCGATCCGCTACACCGGAGCCCTCGATATCCCGAAAGACGGCGTTTACGTTTTCCATGCGCCGCGGCACCTGTTCGATGTCACTATGGACGCCGGTTTCGACCTGCGAATCCGGGTCGACGGTAAAGAGTGGTTCCCGGCGCCCGGGCTGCATGCGCAGAATACCTGGTCGGTGGCGCTGAAAAAGGGCCCGCATAACTTCCAGGCCGCCTTCGTTGATTTCAGGTACAAAACCTTTAAGAGTGAATACTGGCTGCCCTGGCAGGAGGAGGAAGTTTGGCGGGGCATCCCGGTCCTGCATATCTCCGGGCCCGGTATGAAAAAACAAGCCCTGCCGGAATCCTGGATTAAGCGCCAAGGCAAATAACCGAAACTCGCGCGTCGAAACCGATAGGGGGAGAGAAAATCCATATGCAGTGTAACGGTTTTGACCGACGGTCCGGCAAGTGGTTCGTCTCTCAATGCCGTATTGCTTTGGTCCGGCGGGATGTGTATGCTTAGCCCATGGAAAATCGGACATACCGGTCCGTACAACCAGGAGACGGTGACATGAATGATACAGCAGTCGACAGCGACGCCCGGATAGCCGAAAGCAAGATCCTGGTAGTCGACGATAACGAGCAGAATCTCGAACTGCTGGTAGCGTATCTCGAGACACTCGGATGTCCGGTGGTTACGGCCGTCGACGGCGTTGACGCCCTCGAAAAGGTCGCCGCCGAGAAGCCCGATCTCATCCTGCTGGATATAATGATGCCCAGAATGAGCGGGTTCGAGGCCTGCCGCAAGATCAAGTCAGACCCCACAACACGCGACATCCCGGTGATAATGGTGACTGCACTGAACGAACTGACCGACATCGAGCGGGGTGTCGAAAGCGGAACCGACGATTTCATAACGAAACCCGTCAGCCGCCTCGAACTGACCACGCGAGTCAAGAGCCTCCTGAGAGTCAGGCATCTCAAGAGCGAACTCGATCGGACGCTGGCATACCTCAGCCAGGTTGAAGAGCCCGAATCCTGAGGTAACCACCGTCGGATACCGGTGGCGCAGTCTAAAAGACCGGTAATTCAATCTCCCGCAATCGGAGCCGATCAATGCAATTTATGTCGAAGCTTACAATACTAACTCTGGCGTTGGCTCTGTTGGCGCCGGTCGGTTGCGAACCACCCAAAGCCCAACTGGAATCCCAGGCCGAAACCCTGGCCGCCGGCGACAATGACCGGAAACCCCCGAAGGCAGAGGCACCGACCACTGCCCCCGCCGACGCTCCCTCAAACGCCCAGGCGATCGTCAGGCGGATCATCACCGACGGCGCAACCGTAGCCGAACTGGCCAATGGCATGACCGTCATCATCAAACCGACGCGTACGGCGCCCGTGGTCTGTGTGCGGGCATACGTGCGGGCCGGCGGGCTCTACGAGGGCAAGTGGCTCGGATGCGGTCTAAGCCATCTCCTCGAACACCTGGTAGCCGGGGAGGCCATCCATGACGGAAGCGGTTCAACAACCAGGCCCACCAAAGACCGCACCGACGAAATCGGAGGGCAGTCCAACGCTTACACCACCCTGGACCACACGTGCTACTACATCTCCGCCGCTTCGTCGAAAACCATGCCATGCATCGATCTGATTGCAGACTGGATGACCAAGGCGGCGATCACCAGGAAAGATTTCGAGCGGGAACACGGTGTGGTGCAGCGCGAACTGGAGATGGGCAAAGACAGTCCCGACCGCCAGATGTGGTACGCAAATGCGGCAAATGCATTCCCAACCCATCCGGCGTCCGTACCGGTGATCGGTTTTGCACCCGTGCTGGCCAGAGTCACGCACAAAGACGTTACGGACTACCACAGCAAGATGTATATCCCGCAGAATATGGTTTTCTGCGTAGTCGGCGACGTGGATGTCGAGGCGTCACTCAAGCGGATATGCGGCGCGATGGGCGGTTTCGATCGCGGAAGGCAATCCCGCACGATCCTTCCGGAAGTCCAGTCCCCCGCCAACATCCGCCGGGGCGTCCAGGTCCACAAAGCCTTGAAGGACACCATGCAGGAGATGGGCTTCCAGACCATCGGGCTGCTCCACGACGACCTCTACGCCCTGGACGTGCTCAGCTTCGTGCTGTCTCGCGGACAGGCCAGCAGGCTCGTCCAGGCCGTCGAACGCGACAAGAAACTCGTCACGTCGATCTCGACCAGTTCGTGGACGCCACAGTGGGGAAAGGGATACTTCAGCATCTCGTTCCGGTCCGATCCCGGCAAGGCCAACGCCGCCGAGACCGCCATCATCGCGGAATTGAAGAAGATCGTAGAAAAAGGCGTCGCCGACGATGAACTCACCCGCGCAAAACGCCAAAAAATAGCCGCACTAGTCTACGGACAGCAGACCGCCGAAGATATCGCCGCCGGAATCGCCACCGATTTCCTCTCCACCGGCGATGCGGCATTCTCGAAAAACTACACCAAACGCATTCAGGATGTCACCACCGCACAACTCCAGGCCGTAGCGAAAAAGTACTTCACCTTCGATCGCATGGTCATCACGCGGCTGGTCCCCCCCGCGGCGAAAGCTGCCGGCACGGCCGCGACGCAAGCCTCGGGCGCCGAAAGCAAGGCGGTAACATTCACCGCCGGTGACGGGCTCAAAGTGGTCCTCCAGCCCAGCGGCGCCGTCGGCCTGGTGTCGATGACGTTCGCTGTGACAGGCGGTGTGCTCGCCGAAACACCCAAGACCAACGGGATGGGCAAGCTGATGACCGCGCTGTCCACCAGGGGCACGAAAAACTTCACCGCCAAACAGATCGACGAGTTCTTCGCACAGGCGGGCGGGAGTATCTCGGGCAACTGCGGAAACAACGCGCTGTACTGGCAGGCGACGGTACTGGACGACAGTTTCGACAAGGCGCTGGAGATACTCTCCGAAGTCGTCAACAAGCCGAAATTCGACCAGAGCGAGTTGGATATTCTCAAGCCCAAACTGCTGGCGAGCATCAAGCAGACCGACGAAAGCTGGTTCCCGCAGCTTCAGAAGTTCTTCCGGTCGAAGTTCTTCACGGGCTCTCCATACGCCAGACTCTCTGTCGGTAGCAGCGAAGTTGTCTCCAAGGCCACCTCGAAAGACGTCCGCGGTTACTACGTCAAGCACATCGCCCCGGCCGGTAAGAAGCGCGGCGTGCTTACGATTTACGGAAATTTCGACGCGGCGGCCGCGAAGAAGCAAGTTACCAAGCTTTTCAGCGACATGCCCAAACGAGGCAAATGGAGCATCGCCTCCCTGAAACCAAAGCCCAGAAAAGTCGCCGCCGAAGGCGAATTGCACGTGCTCAAAACCCCCAATAAAGTCGCCGCCGTGGTCGTGGCGGTACCCGGCATGAAGGCCACCAACCTCAAAGACCGCTTTGCGATCACCGTGCTCGACACGATCATCAGCGGATATCACCTGCCATCCGGCTGGCTGCATTCGGAACTTCGCGGAAAGCAGCTCGTCTACGTTGTTCACGCCTACAACTGGGCGGGCCTGGCGCCCGGAGCATTCATGACCTACGCGGCAGGCCAGCCGGAAAACGCTCCGGAAATCGCCAAGATCATCAAGACCAACTACCGCCGCGCCGCAAGGCACGTGCCCACCCAGAAGAGCATCGATCTGGCCGTAAACAGCATCCTGACGGCCGAACTGCTCGGAAGCCAGTCGATGTCGGAACTATCCCTGGCTGCCGCTCTGGATGAACTGTATGGTTTTGGATATGATTTCCGCGGGAAGATGGAGGCCTGCTATCGCAAGGTAACCCCGGGCGACGTCAACCGCGTAGCCAGGAAGTACCTCAGCGGCGGTTACGTCGTCGCCGTGACAACGCCGAAACCCGAACTGCTCAAGAAGGACACCGGCAGCAAATGACATCAACACCTGATATCCTGCAGAATACGGTCGAAGAATTCATAGAAGCCACCGGCGCCAAGACCCCCACTCCCGGTGGCGGCAGCGTAGCCGGCGTGGTCGGCGCACTGGGCGCCGCGCTGGGACGAATGACCCTGAACTTCTCGAAGGGCAAGAAGTCGCTGACCGAGCACGAGCCTTATTACACCGAACTCCAGCAGCGACTCGAAACCGCCTGCCGCACCTTCGTCGAACTGGTTTCGTCCGACATCGCCGCATACCAGGCTTACCAGCAGGCAAATCGCCTTCCCGACGGAGATGAAAAAACCCTCGCCGTCGAGGAAGCCACGATTACAGCCATCGACGTGCCCCGCAGAACGACCCAGGCGAGTCTGGATCTGCTGGTCGACATGAAGGAACTGGCGGGCAAGTGTAACAAGTGGCTTATTACGGATCTGCTTGCCGCCGGAGCATTGGCGGTGGCGGCGGCCACACTGAGCGATTATAACGTCAGGATAAACCTGCCCAACCTGACCGACCAGGACCGGGCCGACAAGATCAAAAAGGCCTCCGCCTGCGACCTGGCCCGAGCCAGAACCATCCACGCGGAAACAGAAGAAGCAACCAGGGAGATGCTCCCATAAAGGGCTCCAGACCGGACGAATCATCGCGATATGGTTAAAGACTACAACATTCGCAAGACAAGCGGGCAATGCTCGATATGCGAGGTGCAGCTCGCCCCTGGCACGGAGTTCACAGCTACGGTATCCGAAGGCCCCGACGAACTTATTCGCCACGACTACTGCGACGACTGTAGCGAGTCGCTGGACGAAGCAACCAGCGCCGCGGTGCTCTGCAAGTGGCGAACTGTCGTGCCCCATCCCGAGGAAAAGAAGAAACTCCTCGTCAGCAATGAGCTGCTGGTGAATCTCTTCGAGCGTCTCAG
Organism: Phycisphaerae bacterium; assembly: GCA_016782885.1. Taxonomy (GTDB): domain Bacteria; phylum Planctomycetota; class Phycisphaerae; order SM23-33; family SM23-33; genus BS750m-G57. The sequence goes on from JADHXQ010000147.1 coordinate 6,923, forward strand.
CGAAGCCCGGGATCCGGCCAAGATAAACTTCCGCTACGTACTGGCGCTGGTGCTGATGCGAAAGAAGCTGTTGATATACGACCGCATGACCACCAACGACGAAGGACAGGAAGTCTGGTCGATGCACCTGAAGGCAAGCGATCCGGGCGACACTCACCTGGTGATCGACCCGAAACTTACCGAAGACCAGATCACCGAAGTGAGCAACAGCCTCGGTGAGATAATGGAAGGTGACTTCGAATGACCTCATTGCGCCGATCGGCTGTTGGGTTGCTTTCGCTGTTTGTCATTGCCGCCGCCGGCTGCACCCCCCCACTGCCCAAATCGCAGGTCACGCTGGACACGCTCGTCGCCGAATATAACGCCAATGCCGCAACCGTACCGATGCTCGCCGCCTACGCGGATATTGAGTTTACGGCCTATCACGAGACAACCGGCCTGGGCCTGCCCCTGTGGAGTTCGCCCAACGGTCTGCTGCGAATGAAGAAAGGCCCGGACCCTCTCGGGGCGCACGACATGGTCCTGATCGGACGCGAAGTAAGCAAGCAGGTTCTCCGCGTCGGCACGAGCCGCAAGGACAACGCCTACTACATGTGGACCCTCATACCGGAAACCAAGGCGATGTGGGGACGATTGAAACTGGCTGGTGCGCCGGGTATCAAACTCCTTCCGATAGACCCCACCGGTCTCCAGGCGGTTCTGGGTATCTGCCAACTCCCTGCCGACCAGAGCGGCATGCCGGCAGTTACGCTGCAGATGGACACCACGCCCGGGCGGTACGCATACGTGCTCGGTTATGTCAGCCGCCAGCCGGTCAGTAACAAATTCGTCCTGCAGCGGGAATTCCGTTTCGGATGGGACGAGAAACGCTCCGATTGGCTGGCCAAGTGTCTCTGGGGCAGCCGGCGGCCCCGCCGCATCGAGGAAATCAACTTCTTCGACGACCGCGGTCGAAAGATGATGTCAGCGGCGGTCAGCGATTACAAACCTGTCGATGTCTCGGCGCTGGACAACCCGCCGCAAACACCGCCGATCATGCCGACCGATATCAGGATCACGTGGTTCAACGACCGCAAACGGAAGACCGCATCGGTCCGCCTGCGACTTTCGCAGATGACCGCCGAAGAGATATGGGACACCGAGATCTGCGAGTTCCTCAAGAACGTTCCCAATGACATACCCCCCGAGAAAGTTATCCAGGTCGACAAGAATATCCCGCTGACCAGGGAAGGTGACGACAAGTGAACCCCTCACATGGAAACCGACGGTTCATCGCTGTGGTTGCGGTGGCGATTTTCGCGACCGCGGCGCTCCAGGGCGATGCTTGGGGCTCAAAGGTCTCCCCATCCGAACAAACCGGGCGGATTCTTCTGTCCGGAGGGCAGGACGTGTTGTGGATCGTCCGCCGCGGTCAGGGGGAGACAGCCAATAAGTTCGACCTGATCATCCGCCGCCCGGGAGGCAAGTGGCGGACGTTGCGGCGATTCTCCGGTAACCCCGCCGCGATAGTGGCATGGGACCGACGACTGAATGTTGTCTCTGGCGGGAAAGATCCGAACACTTCGGTATTCTCGCTTTCCAGCGACGAAGGAATGCCCCTCCGCGACGACCAGCCCAAACCTGGGTTCGATCGCGGGGAAATGAAGAATCCGCCCGCCGCAATCTGCCCGGCCCCGCCGCTGGGCAGGTCGAACTTTCCGGGCTTCATCGCTGTGGTTCCCCACGAGAGGGACAAGCTCTCTACAGCAACTACCGCCAGTCAACCCGATCGAAAGCAATCCGGGCTGACCATACTGCAGACCGTCGAGGGGCAGTGGAAACCCCTGAGCAGCATCGATAATATCCCCGGAGCGGTCGGCGCCCGCATTTCCGCCGCAGCCGCGGGCAACTGGGTGTATGTTCTGCTTGTCGGCGCCGGCGAGACCACCCGCCTGCTCGCCTGGGACGCAAGCAACGATAAATCCACCTGGAAAAATGTCGCCCTTCCAGACAATCCGCGACAGCCGCTGATCGTCAGTGTGCTTCAGAATCAGCCCGTGCTGGTCACAACAGTTCCGGCGGGTTCGACAACCACGTCGCCCGCCACGCTGGGCGAAAACAGCAAACTACCCAAGAGAACCCGGATCGGCCTGTCAATTCACGAATTGCAGGCCGACAAGATCGCAGATAGCCCCCATAGCATCGAATACCGGGACCGGGACAAACCTCAACCGCTCTTCCTCCCAGGCAGTTCGATACCGCAGGGGTGCTCTCTCGGAAAGGCATCCGAAAGCAAACTCGTGCTGTTCTGGCGGGAGAACAAAAGTTACCGATTGGCCCTGGTCGAGCTCAACGGAGAGGTAATTAAGAACGAAGAAGTCGAAGAACTGCTCAAAACCGCCCCCATGTTCGAGACCAGGGAAATAATCGATTACTTCCTCCTGGCGATACCGGCGTTGCTGCTGGTGTTCATCGTGTTTGGTCGGAGAAAAGGACCGATCAGCCCCATGATCCTACCGGCGCGATTCATCCCCGCGACCATTCCAAAACGTATTGTCGCCATAATTATCGACTGGGTGCCTTTCTCGCTCCTTGGTCTCCTGGCGACCAGGGTAGTTCGCCCGGACCTGACGATGGAGGACATTACGGCGGCCATCATGGCCCGTGATTCAAATATTCCGTTCGAGCCGGTCCTGTGCATGCTGATTGCACTGATGGTATGGGTCATATACGGTTCGATAATGGAAAGCAGATTTGGCGCCACTCTGGGCAAGATGGCGATGCGAATCGAGGTGACCTCTGCCGACGGTACGAGACCGACAATCCGCCAGGCGATACTGAGGAACCTGATCAGACCGATCGAACTGAGTTGGCCGATTCTTATCGTCACCATGGCCATACCGCTGTTGACGCGAACGCACCAGCGTCTGGGAGACATCATGGCCAGGACCGTGGTGATCGAAAAGTTGCGTTCACCAAACTCTGACGACTCGCAGAAAGCGGGCGAGGAGCCCCCGGACGAGAAGGAGTAACGGTCATAGCAGTTCACCACCGGTGTTCCAGTCGTCACCGTGATCGTCGTCGTCATCGTCGTCGTCGACCTTCCACTTGTCGGCCTCGTTCATGCTGTCCATTTCCTGCTCCATGTAGTCGAACATCTTCTCCTGCATGGGAGCGAGTTTCTGGTAGTACTTCAGGGTCGCCTGGTATCCGGAAACCATCTGGTTGATCTTTATCAACTGCCATTTCTGGAGGCACTGGGGTTCCTTAATGGTACCAAATGGATCGCAACTGAAAGATATCTCCCCACTTTCACTGCGATGGAAGAATTCGCATTCGCTGCACTGGATCATCTTGCCTGGCTCCATCTGTAATAAGCACTGATTTCGCTGCCGCGACAGAGGCACTGAGGCGGCCTGTGCGTATAGTACCAGTATCCACCATACCAATGCAATGACACAAGTTCATTCCCGCCGTGTGCGACATTAAAAGGTGGCAGATTATAATGGCCCGTAGTTAAGAGGAAGACAAGGACAGCGGCGAAACCAGATGGGGATTTTTGGATTATTGGATTACATGGATTAACGGCAAGATTTTGGTAACGACAAGTCTG
>JADHXQ010000148.1 GCA_016782885.1 Phycisphaerae bacterium
CCCTTGCCCCGCCCGTGCATCGGGTCCTGCCCGATGGCTACGTAAATGCGGTTCTTGTGGAGCACGGGCGTGCCGATGATCTGGCTGGGTCCGACGAACTTGCCGTCGTTCTTGTTCGTACTCCATTTCTTGCGCTTGTCGCCCTCGTAGTAGGAGATTTCCTTGCCCTTGCGAAAGCGATAGTTCGGCGGGTTGCAGTCGTATCGCCACGCCGCCTTCAGCGCCTCGGGCTTCCCCGATTTCGCCAGCTCGCCCGGCTTGGCGGTCAGGGCCTCGAAGGCATACATTATCCCGTCTCCTCCGCCGAGGAAGACGAGCGTCTTTCCGCCGGCCTTGCCCAGAGAGGGCGAGCACCACTGCGCGTGCCATAGACGGCGGCTGATGCCTTCGGTTTCCCGGGCGACGTATCGCCCGGTATGCTTGTCCAGGGCAATCATCGCCGGCGCCTCGGGGGCAAGAACCTTTTTGTGCGGACCGTCCACGCCGTTGGACGTGCTGGTGTACAGGTAGTCGCCATGGATGACCACCGAGCAGCTCGCCACGTCGTGCGGCATGGAACCGGCCTGGTCGATCAGGTCGAACCGCCACAGAATGTCTCCGTCCGCGGGCGCCAGCTCGATCGGCGTCTTGCCCCGACCGGCGATATACTGACCCTCATCCTGGTACGCCCCGCCGTTACCGTTTGCCTGCCCGCGGGCGTCGAGGCAGAGCACCTCAGCCGCCCCGGTCACAACGTATACGCTGTCGCCATCGACCGTCGGCGAAGAGCACGTGCCCAGATGCTGATGCCCGTAATGAATGTTCTTCGGCAGGCCCGTACGTTTCGGAATGACCAGCTTCCACAGCGGTTTGCCCGTGGCTTCGTTAAAACACTGGACCAGGCCCCCGCGCGTGCGTTTTATCCGCTTGTCGTCGGACAGCGTCGCGTCGTCCGTACCGACGTACACCCGTCCGTCGGCCACCGTGGGATTTCCGTACGCCGCGTTACCGATCTTCCGGACCCACTTGACGTTCCCGCCCGCGCCGGTGCGCCCTTTGGCGGGATCGAACGTCGCGGGCAGATTTTTCTCCGGCGAGATGAGGTTCCGGCAGTCGGTTCGGCCCCATTGAGGCCAATCGTCGCCCATTGCAACGCCCGCGGCCATCGCACCAAGCAGCCCCGGAACAATCATCCAGTTTCTCATCCTGTGCATCGTTATCTCCTTGCCCTTCGATAGTGATTCTACCTTACCGTCGAGTTCCGGCAAAGGGAATCAGTTCCCATGCCCCGCAGGGCGGTCGGCACGCCTACGGTCCGCCGGAGGGATCGCGGGTGACTTTTTGTCCGAGTTCGGCGTCGCGATTGCGAACCAGCGGCGGGAGATCGCCGGCGATACCGATGCGGTCGCCCTGGACAATCAACGCTCCGTCGACACCGTCGATTGCGACGATTCTGTCGAGCGCGGTTTCGATATCATCGGGCGATTTTACGAGGTTCGCCGCGCCGGTGGCCGCCGCGTCGGCAAGGGATGCATCGCCGCTGACGACGCACGCCAGGTCGCACCTGCCGAGGCTCAACGAGTGGCCCATCACGCCGGACGACGAGCAGACCGCCAGCGGCATCGCCTCCGGCGGTATCGACAGTGCCAGCGAATCGCCCAGAAGCCCGCCCCCGGCGTACAGGCCCACAGTCACGCCGCGCCTGGCGGCGAGGAAGATGTCGCCCCCGTTTTCGACGATAGCTTCAGTCTCGCCGGCGGCTTCGGCGGACATCTGCGCGACGGTTCCCGCGACGGCCGCCATCGGACCGACACCCACTTTCCCGGCGGCTTCCGCCATCCGGCGGGCGATTTCGGGCGCATCGTCGAGCAGCGTAACAGGCTCCAGCGACGAGGCAAACTCGCCGTGGCGGGCGATATACTCTTCCAGCACGGACCGGAGTCGCACGATCTCGCCGGTTACCGCGTCAAACCGATCGCATAGAATTCGAAAGTTCGCCCCCTTGTGCGCGAAGCGGCGGTAAACTGTTGGTGTAGTCATTTCGCTCTCAGAAAGCCCACGGTCACGGAAAAGACAGATGGGGATTACACAGATTTCAGGATTACATGGATTAACGACTTTGATTTCATAACCACTGGTTCACTAAAGTGACCAGTCCTTGTCTTTAATCCATGTAATCCTGAAATCCATGTAATCCCCATCCGGTTATCGCCGTCGCCGTTTGGCGCCAAATCCGCAATCAGAACGCCGAGGCGCAAACGTCGTAGGGGCAGACGCGGATGCACGCGAGACATTCGATGCACTTCTCTTCGTCAAAGGCCACTTCCATCGTCGCCCGGTCGGATATGTGCAGGGCGCCGGTCGGGCAGTGCACCACGCAGTGACCGCACCCGGTGCAGGCGTCGGGGTCCCACGTGACGCCCTTTCCGGCCGCGTTTATGGTGACGTTGAACGTCCCGACGAACTCCACCGCCCGATCGATATTCTCTTCGGCGCCGGTCACGTCCAGCACGAGGTAACCCTCTTCTTCAGGGGTTACCTTGGCGCGGAAGACGTTGACTACAAGATCGTAGTCCTTGACCAGATGATAGATAATGGGCTTTTCGCATTCGCACTTCGGGAAGAAGAGCATCAGTTTTTTTGTGACGGTTTCGGTCATGTGGTCTTGTCCCTGACTTTGAGCGGCTTCATGTTCGTGTCGGCGGGGAGCATGGCGTATGGCTGCGACAGCAGGAAGTCTCCGGATCGGATCTCGGCGGCAAGCAGTTCGGCGATTTTGAGGGCCTTGCTGTACGACGACAGCGAGCCGACGGGAACTTCGCGTCCGTCGACGTCGATCTTACCGCTTTTGAGCTGCTTGTAGCTGACGTGTCCGAGAACTTTACCGGTGGCGTTGGGGTAATCGCTGCTGTAGTCCGTAATCGGCGCGACGATCTGCTCGTCGCGAATGCAGCACCGCTTCAGCACGCCGGGGTTGAGGATCGGGATCGGAACGCCCGCGCCCACACCGAGCGATACGCCGTATCCGACCAGGCTCACTCCGCGGACGAACTCGGGCGACATTTGCTTCATGTCGCCGCTAAGCGCCAGCGTGCCCGAACCGCCGGTGGGCACGTCGTATTCGTTGCGCCCCCCGCCGCCGGCGTGCTGCGTGCCTTCGGCGTAGACGTGCCCGTGGGCGCCCGCCAGCCAGACGCTCGATCCCACGCCGATTGTCTCGTACAGCGGGTCGTTCAGCAGCGGCGAGAGCTGACCGGCCGAGCAGTAGTTGGCGTTCTTGCAGTCCGCCTCGAGCTTGCCCATGTACGTCCACAGCGTGCGGTCGGAACAGTTGATCGCGACGTTGTAGTTCTGGTAGCAGTTGCGGGGGTTCACCATGACGGCCTGGTTGAGGTCGTCGATCGTGAAATACGTCCTGATCTCGCGCAGCGGGTACTCGTCGGTGCCGTAGCTCAGGGCGAACAGTTGCAGCTCCTTGCCGGCGACGAGGTCGGCCATCACGTGCCCGCCGCCGTAACGGAACTCGCCGGGCGGATACATGTTGGCAGGATCGTTGTGGCGGAGCTGCGTGGCGCCGAGGAATACGTCGACCGCCGCGAGCCCGGTGTAGGCCAGCACGTCTTCGACCCAGGCTTCGGACATGCGGATCTTCGGTTTGGAGTGCCCGAAGTTCAGCACGCATCCCGACGAGCACATAGGCCCGAAGGTCGCGGTGGTCACCACGTCGACCTCGGCGGCGGCCGCTTCGAGACCCTTGCCCTCGACGTAGTCGATGATCTCCTCAGCCGTCATGACCACCGCCTTGCCCGAGGCGATACGGTCGTTGATTTCCTGGTATGTCTTCATTGCGTTTGTTCCAGCGATTCAGTTTCTCAACGGACGGGTCCGCGGGATCGGGCCCTTGAGAGGATTGTATCTTCCAGGAAGCCCGCGACAAGCCTGTTTTGCAATTCAGCGGACCGCGCCCCTGTGAGCCCCGGTCAGCAGGTCTGACTCTTGTACACATATCTCAGAGGTATGCAAACACGTCAGAGCCCGGGGGGGGCTGATGCCCATGGGGCCGGGCAGAAGAACATCTCGTTGAATTCGAGAGCCAATTTGAATTCGGTCAAAATATGTGTATAAGAGAGTTTTGGGCTCGTAAGACGCCACTCCTTGAGCATCAATCCGTAGGCTGCTCTTCGATCATCTCCAGGATGTCCGACACTTTTGCCCTGGCAAGACAGATCGAGGAATCGGCGGCGCCGTAGTAGACCCATAGTTCGCCGTCCCGGACGATGCCCCCGCAGGAGAAAATGACATTGCCTGCGTCACCGATACGCTCGTATGGCGCCTGTGGACCCAAAAGCCAACGGCGCGCACGTCCGATCAGGCGGTGAGGCTCTTCGAGGTCGACCAGCGCCGCTCCCAGCCTGTAGATCGGGTCGCCGGCGAGTTCCTTCACGCCGTGGTAGATCAGCAGCCAGCCCTTCTCGGTCTCGATCGGGGGAAGCCCGGCGCCGACCCTGACGCCGTCCCACCAGGGACCGCCTCGGACCGGAAGGACCACTTGATGGCGGCCCCAGTGGATCATGTCGGGCGAATATGACATCCAAACGCTCCCGTTATATCGGCAGGGCCGGTGAAGCATCGCATACGAACCGTCAAACCGCCGAGGAAACAGGACGCCGTTCTTGTCCTCGGGGGGAAAGACCAGGCCGATCCTTTCCACCGCCCGGAAATCCCGCGTCTTCGCCAGGGCGATACCGGGCCCGTCGGGACCGTAGGCGGTGTACGTAATAAGCCAGGTCTCGAGTTCCGGCATCCAGGTGAGCCGACAGTCTTCGACACCGCTGGACTCGCACGGGACGCCTTGCTTGGCGTGAAGCAGCGCGCGAGGGTCAACCTTCCATCCCGTCACCCCATCCCGACTGCGCGCAACGATCAAATGCGACCGCCCGGAGCAACTCTCAACCCGGAGCAAAAGAAGAACTTCGTCTCCGAGATCTGCCGCGCCGGCGTTGAAAACGGTGTTCGCCTGGTAGGGCATGTCCTCCGCCGTGATCAGCGGATTTTGATCGTAACGCGCAAAAAGTTTTTTCATGGTGTCGGCTCCTGTCGTTTTGACCGTCAGCGCACGGCGCGAGTTCGGATTCTTTCGCGGCGCCCATGGCCCCTGTCCGCGAGCACCACCCAAACCAAGTGGGTTTCCATGGCGGTTTCTCCGGCAGGCATACGGCGATCTATGGTTCCAGGGCGGATTTCGTCGACGAGTGAAGCCTGTCAGGATGTCGCGGAGAAACAGTTCGACTCGCTCGGCGGCGATTTTGTCGGCCCTATTCGGAATCTTCCTGGTCCAGCAGCGAATCCAAATTCGTAGCCGGCTTCGTTGCTGTGGTCTCCTTGACTTTCTTTGTTGTTTGCGGTTTTTTTGCTCTGCTCGGGTTCTTGCACCCAGACAGTTCGAGGTTGGCAACCGAGATCAGCACCAGCACCAGTACAATCATTACTCTTTTCATCCGTCTGTTCCTTTTTGCTTGTAGCGGCACGACCAGGCGTGCCAGGCCTTTTCCGTCACAACCTTGGTCTGCAAGCACCGTGCCATTGGCGTGACATTCCACGCAACGGCCTGCTAATCCAATGGAACCGGCTCAATGCGACCAGGCAAGTCGCGCAGCCTCTTGCCGGATCGGGTATGACGGCCCGAAAAGAGCGGGGCTGCCCCTCCGAAATCACCCGGCGAGCGGCAAGAGCTCAGGAATTCATTCCCCTGAGCCAATGGGCAAGTAATCATTTGGTCCGCAGGTACTGGTCGATGGCGCCGGCGGCGCGTTTTCCGTCGCCCATCGCCAGGATTACCGTCGCCCCGCCTCGCACGATGTCTCCGCCGGCGAACACGCCGGGGATCGACGTCATCTGGTTCTCGTCGGTCTCGATATTGCCCCACTTGTTGAGTTTTAATTCGGGGCAGGCGGCCGTCAGGAGCGGGTTGGCCCGCGTGCCTATCGCGACGACCAGGATATCGGCCTCCAGCACGAACTCGCTGCCGGCGATCGGAACGGGGCGCCTGCGTCCCGAGGCGTCGGGTTCGCCGAGTTCCATCTTCTGCAGGCGGACGGATTTGACCCATCCGTCGTCGCCGCCGAATATCTCCAGCGGGCTGACCAGCAGCATGAATTCGATGCCTTCCTCTTCGGCGTGGTGGATCTCTTCGTTGCGGGCGGGCATTTCGGCGCGGCTTCGGCGGTAGGCGATGACCGCACGCTTCGAGCCCAGGCGCTTTGCCGTGCGCACCGAGTCCATCGCGGTGTTCCCGCCTCCGAACACCACCGCGGTATTTCCCGTGGCGATGGGTGTGGGGCTGTCGGGCTTATAGGCGCCCATGAGGTTCACGCGCGTGAGGTACTCGTTTGAAGAGTAGACGCCCTTGAGGTTCTCGCCGGGCACGTTGAGGAACATCGGCAGGCCCGCGCCGTTACCGATGAAGCACGCGTCGAACTCATCGGTTATCTGCGAGACCGTGATCGTCTTTCCGACTATCACGTTGAACTCGAACTTCACCCCGAGCGATTCGAGGCAGGCTACCTCGGCGTCGACTATTCTTTTCGGAAGGCGGAACTCGGGGATACCGTATCGCAGCACGCCGCCGGAGTCATGCAGCGCCTCGAAGACCGTGACGCTGTGCCCCATGCGGGCAAGTTCGCCCGCAGCCGTCAGGCCCGAAGGCCCCGATCCGACTATCGCAACGCTGAAGGCGGTCTTCTTGTCCGGAGGGGCTGGGTTCGGAAGGTTCTCCGCCGCCCAGTCGGCGACGAAACGCTCCAGCCAGCCGATGGCGACCGGATCGCCCTTCTTGCCACGGACGCAGACTTCCTCGCACTGGACCTCCTGCGGGCATACGCGCCCGGTGGTGGCGGGAAGCGCGTTGTCAACGCGAAGAATTTCGGCGGCAGTGTTGAAGTCGCGATTGGCCACGGCCTCGAGGAACTCGGGTATCCTCAACGCCACCGGGCATCCGTCGACGCACTGGCGGGTCTTGCACATCAGGCACCGCTTCGCTTCCCTGACGGCCGATTCCTCATCCAGACCGAAGTTCACTTCCTCGAAATTCGTCGCCCGCCTGGCGGGATCCTGCTCGGGCATCGAGGTCCGTTCGATGGCCATACGCTCCTTGGGTGTCAATTCCTGATCGCTCACGCGTCATCCTCCGGGCCCGTTTGGGCGGTTGCATCCGCCAGGCGGCAGTGCTGGTCATCGCAGTAGGCCTGCTGCCTGGTCGCCAGTTCACGGAAGTCGACCAGGTGCCCGTCGAACTCCGGTCCGTCGACGCACGCGAACTTGATCTCGCCGCCCACGGTGACGCGGCACCCGCCGCACATTCCCGTACCGTCAACCATTATGGGATTGAGGCTGACAATGGTGTGTATTCCGGACGGGCGGGTCTGTTCGGCGATCGCTGCCATCATTGGCACGGGACCGACGGCGTATATCGCTTCGGGGCGGCGAGCGGGGTCTTCGATGATCTCGCCGAGCGCCGCGGTGACGAAGCCCTTGATACCGAGCGAACCGTCCTCGGTGGTCACGATCACTTCGTCGCAGAACTCCGCCAGCTCGTCGCGGAGCATGGCGAACTCTTCGCTCCGGGCGCCGATGATGGCGGTCACGTGATTTCCCGCGTCCGCCAGCGCCTTTGCCAGCGGGAACAGCACTGCCGTCCCCACGCCCCCGCCAACGCAGACAACCTTGCCGACCTTCTCGATCCCGGTCGGCATGCCGAGCGGTCCGGCTACGTCGCGGATACCGCCGCCGGGCTCGATCGCGGCCAGTTTTTCGGTGCCTTCTCCGATGGCCTGGATTATCAGCGTGATCGTACCGGCCTGGGTATCGGCATCGGCGATGGTCAGCGGGATTCGCTCGTCGCCTTCGCCGCGGCGAACGATGACAAACTGTCCCGGCAGGCGGGCGGCTGCGATGCGCGGCGCGCGGACCTCGATGCGGTGGATACCGGGTGCTATTAATTCATTGGAGATGACTTCATACATACTCTTCGTTCCTGGTTTACCGGACAAATGTCGACGGGACGCCCAATTACTATAAGGAACTTCGCGCGGTTTTCAAGATATACGAGCGATCTTGCGGGCTTACCGGAGCGAATCCATGATTTCCTTGAGCTTTCGCCGCCCGGCGGCGGTCGCCGGCGCGCGGAGAATATTCCACGACATCTCCGGACCGCACGCCTTGCAATAGCAGTCGCGGCGGGGCTTGCGGGCAATGAACATCATTCCGCAATCACCGCACCGATGCAGGTAAACGTACCGGCGGCGCTGCAACTTGACCCCCGCCGTATCGAGATGGTGCGTGGCGTCGGCGGGCATGTTCACCGAACGCATGAGCGCCTTGAACTCCCGCCCGTGCGGGCGGGCATTACCATACCGCATCCGCACCGCCAGGTGGGCCAGTTCGTGGATCAACGTACCCGGCAGTTCGTCGGGATAGGCCCGCAGCAGGCGCACGTTCAACTCGACGCGGTTGTCCTCCAGCATCGCCCGCCCCAGCGTGGTGCGCAGGCGCGGGTTGTAAACGATCGTCACCCGCCGGTCCAGATCGGGGATCTCCCAGGCCCGCCCGCAGCGCTCGGCGATGGCTTTGAGAGTAGCCCCCGCCGGAAGCGGATCGCCAGGGCGCCAGAGGTCCGAAAAATCGAACAGCAGGCTGGCGGGCGATGTCTTCATTTCACTGCACCAACGATATATCTCGAAGCCCAAAAGCCCGCAAACGCCAGCAGCAGCCCGAATACGCAATTGGCCAGCACGTTCGCCCCGGCGAGCATGAACTTCTCGTTGCGGACAAGGGAAACGCTCTCCAGACTGAACGCCGAGAACGTCGTGAACGCGCCGAGAAAACCCGTAATCCCCAACGCCATAACAATCCGCATCCTCTGCGAATCGCTCACGTGCATCTGCACCCCGGCGATCAGGCCGATCAGGAACGATCCCGTAAGGTTCACGCACAACGTGCCCCACGGAAACTCCACACCGAACCGGCGCATCATCTGCCCCACGCCGTAGCGGGACAGCGCCCCGCCCGCCCCTCCGATAGCTATGCATAACAGTTTGATCATTTGGTCGCGTTTTACAGGGTATACGATTGCCCCTGCAGAAGGAAGTGGCGGCAGCTCACCCGCACGCGCAAATCACGCCCTGGTCGGACGGGAAGAAGTAGTGGCGGCACCGCGGGCAGATGGACCAGACCGTCTGTCCGTTGAACTGCGTCTCGGCGGGCATCTGCCCGGCGAATATCGCACGCACCTCGCGGAGGAGCACGGACAGCGGCGCCTGATTCCACGGGTCGCACTCGATGCTGAACGGGTGGGGGAAATCGAGGCTCAAGAGCTTGGCGACAAGCGCCGGCCAGTCGATCGAACCGTACGGCGGCTGGACGTGAATATCACGCGTACCGTCGTTATCGTGCAGGTGGAAGGCGATGATGCGCTCCTGAAGCGCCGTTATCGACTGCGGGATGTTTTCCGATCCGACGTTGGCGTGACCGACGTCGAAACATACGCTCAACAGCGGCGTGTCGAACTCCTCGAGGATCGCCCTGATATCGCCCACCCGGCTGCACAGGTGGTTCGGGAGCATATTCTCCAACGCCAGTTTCACACCGGTCTGCTCGGCCACTTTGAGCATCGCCTCGATACCGGCCCGCAGATTGTCGTCTCTGGGGCCCGGTTCCGCCGCGTCCACAGGCCCGCTGGGATGCACGACCATGCAGTGAGCGCCCGTCAAAGCCGCACGCCGCAACGCGACGATCTGCCTTTCGAGAGCGGCCGCCCGGGCCGAAGGGTCCACGACGGAAATGTCATCGTCGTGAGAAAACGGACCGTGACAGACATTGATCCTGATCCCCGCGCTGGCGAGTCTTTCGGTATTGGTTTGCACGCCGGTATCGTCGAAATCCAGAAGGAATGACGGGGGCGCCTCGATAATATCAACGCCCTGGCTGCAGAGCAGTTCAATCGCTTCGCCCGTCACGTCCGGCTGCCATCTGCAGACGGCTAGCTTCATTGGTTGTCCTTTCCCTGGTCCGATCGCAAACTGCAACCGCAGGCAACTGCTGCCAGATGCCTTCAGCGCGCGAAAGGATAACCTATAGTGCGGATCAAAGCACGTGTCTTTTCCGGGTTTTTCTTCCCCGCGAGCACGCAAATTCCGCGACATCTCACGCGCCCGCCAAGGGGTGATGCTGTCACAATTGGTTCACAGCAAATTGGCGGCGACAACGGTGAACGTCGATCGACGACGACCGCGAAACCGCAAGCGGTTCTGTGTTATCCCGCCTTGACACATCTCCCGCGTTCGTGGTACGCGCAAAGATTTTCAAAAATTTTGTTGGTCGAAACGGAAAATTTTTTCGCCGCGCCGAAATCCCGTAACGCACCTCCGCGGCACGTGTTACGCGATTGACATTTCCGTTTGACAAAAAATCTTTTTGGGGGGATGCAACAAATCGCGCCTCTTTCGCCAG
>JADHXQ010000149.1 GCA_016782885.1 Phycisphaerae bacterium
GGGCGAACGCGGGCTGACTGTCGAGGAATTTGAAGAATTTGAAAAAACTTTCGGATAACGCCACAGGAGAAACCACCATGATTGACCTCGCCAATGCCGACAACCGCTCGATCGCGAGGGCATTCGATTATTCCATCCTCGCCAAGAACACCACCGAAGCTGAAGTCCGCGAGGGCTGCCGTATCACGCGACAGTACGGATTCGCGGCGTTCTACACCTCCAGCCCATACTTCAGCCCCGTCGTGGCCGAAGAACTGGGCGGCACGGACATCGAGGTGGGCACGGGCATCGCATTTCCGTTCGGCAGCCAGACGCCCGCGGTCAAGGCGTTCGAAACAGAAGAAGCGATTGCCCGCGGATGCACCGCCGTGGACATGGTCATGAATATCGGCGCCCTGAAGGACGGCAACCTCGATACCGTGCGCCAGGAACTTACCGCCTTCGTCGCGGCCGCGGGATCTGCCGTCACCAGGTGCATCCTGGAAGTCAACTTCCTGAGCGATGAGCAGATCGCCACCGGATGCAAACTTATCGCCGAGTGCGGCGTGCAGTGGGCCAAGACCTCGTCGGGCCAGTTCGACGGACCGACCCTCGAGCAGTTCCTGGTCATGCGGGACACGCTCGCCGACACCAATATCAAGCTGAAGGTTGCGGGCGTGAAGTTCCCCCGCCCCCAAAACGCGTATGTATTCATCCTGGCCGGCGCAGAGCGCATCGGGACGCGCGCCGCGCCGGAGATCGTGGACGCCTTCGACTCGCTCCGCGAACTCGGCCTGATCCCCGGCGCAACGGAGTAGAATCCATGGCGAAATACCTGGCAGGCGTGGACGTCGGGACAACCGGCGTGCGGTGCGCGATCTTCGATCTCGCCGGCAGGATGATCGCCGGCGAGCACCGGGAATACGGCGCGACGTACCCGAAACCCGGATGGGTCGAGCAGGACTCAGGCGAGTTGATCGACCAGACGTTCGCGGCGTGCAAGGCGGCGGTGGAGGCCTCGGGAGTGGATCCCGCCGAGATCGCGTCGGCAGGCTTCTCGACGCAGCGGTCGGTTACGAACCCCGTCGACGCCGCCGGGCGGCCGGTCCGGCCCGTGCTGTCGTGGCAGGACGCCCGCACGGCGGCGGAAGTGGCGCAGATGAGCGGGCAGATCGATCCGGCGCGTTACCACGAGATCAGCGGGATGCCCATGGGCGCCACGTGGATCATAACCAAGATCCTCTGGATGAGGGGCAACGAACCGGACCTCTACGCGAAAACCGACAGGTTCGTTCAGACCCAGGACGTGGTCCTGAAGGCCTTCGGCGCCGACGAGTTCTACACCGACATTCCAGACATGGCGTTCTACGGCGTGTGGGACGTCCGGAAGCTCGAGTTCAGCGCCGAACTGATGGACCTCTTCGCCGTGCGCGCCGAGCAGTTCGGAAAGCCCGCGCCCGCCGGAACGCAGGTCGGCGTCCTTCCGCCCGAAGTTGCGCGGAAGACCGGATTTGCTCCGGGAATGCCGATCTGCCTCGGCGCGGGCGATCAGAACTGCAGCATGGTGGGCATGGGCGCAATCGAGGCGGGAATGGCGGGCGTGACGCTCGGTACGGCAGGGGTGGCGATCCTGTGCATGGACGCGCCGCCGGCGGGCCTCGACAGCATGATGATCACCAATCACGCCAGGGCGGGCATGTGGCAGGCCGAGGGCCTCGCCAACGCCGCGGCCAGTTGCTACCGATGGTTCCGCGACAACCTCACCGGCGAAGCGGGCACCTACGAGCAGTTGAACGAACAGGCCGCCGCCGCCCCGCCCGGCAGCAGAGGGGTGCTCTATCTGCCTTACCTTGCCACCGCGTGTACGCCGCGATGGAACGCCAACGCGCGGGCCGCCTTCATCGGAATGAGTTTCGCGCACGGGCTCAATGAAATGGTGCGAGCCGTCATGGAGGGCGTGGCGCTGGAGGTCCGGGACATGATGGGCCCCTGGCTCAGCGCGGGGCTGGACGTCGACGTGCTTCGCCTGAGCGGCGGGGCGACAAGATCGCCCCTGTGGAACCAGATTCAGGCCGACGTGTATAACCGCCCGGTGCAGACGCTCGAGTGCAACGAGTCAACCGTGCTGGGCGCCGCACTGCTCGGCGGTCTCGGGGCCGGAGTGTTCAGCTCGATCGAAGAAGGCACTGACGCCATGGTGCATGTGGCCGAGGAGATCGAACCCAACCCTGACAACCGTGCGATCTACGAGGAAATGTACGAAGCATACGTCAAGGCCTACGCCGCCCTGGCCGACGGAGGCGCGTTCGACAAGCTCGCCGATATCCAGTCACGGTCCTAGCCCCGAATGCGGAAGAAGCAGACCTTTCCACCCTGGGTGAAGGATCCGATTATGTGCCCATCGGCCGTGACCTCTCGGCAGCCGCCAAGAGCGTATATACCGAATCTCTCTTTGCTCTTCGCGTGGTCGCGCCAGGTTTTCCCGTTGTCGTCGCTGGCAAGGCAGGCGATGTGTCCGTGGTCCTGAATCACGCAGTATAGAGGAGAGCGAGGCTTGTTCGATCGAGACGCGAAGAATCCGCTTGTCCCCGCCAGCGTGATGGTCTTGCCCTTGAACTTCGACTGGAGATGCACGTCCCGCCGGCCTGTGGCGATGTCGTATCGCATGTAGTGCTGACGCCCCGGTTTGGTGTGCGCGCGGTAGATGAAATGCAGCTTGCCGTCCTTGGCCATGAAGTTCGACAGCCACGTGTTGGGTTCGAATTCGTCGTCGAGCGAGACGCGCAGCGTCGGGCCGCTGTTGTCCGGGATGATAGGGGGTTTGAGTTTCTTTCGCTTCAGGTTCCACCATGCGGCGCCGCCATCGGGTGACAGCATGTAGTGAATGTCCCAGTAGATCGGCTTGCCGCGCTGTACGGTGGTCCACGCGTGATGCAATCGCCCACCCTGGTCGACCTGCAAGAGGGGGTATTGCGTACATGCCTTCGGGCCGCGGGATTTCAGCACCGCCCGCCTGGACAGCAGCTTCCCGCTCTCGTCCACAGTGAGCAGTTGCCCATATTGCGTGGCGATGTAGAACCGTTTACGTTTCACATCGTGGGCCATCGCATACTTGGCGGCGCACCCGACGTCCCGGAAAACCGATATGCCCGGCGATTTGTACTTTTTGGCGGCCAGGAATCGGTAGAACAGAAACTCCTTCCTCCGCTTTACCGACGAGCCGTACTCCGGATGGGCGAGGTACAAGTTCCCGCGCCGATCAGTTTCGATACACGGCGCCCGCCCGTTGTTCCGCCCTTCGTAGACGACGGAAAACGTCTTACCGCCATCGGTGCTCCGCATCAGCCGCCAGACATTGGGCTTCTTGGGATCCTTCTCGTTATCCTCACGCAGATATGTCATGAAGATACCGTTGGTGTTTGACACGACCTTCTGGTTATGGCTCTGGAAGGTGCCGTACCCGCAAGCCCGATCGTCCACACAAGTAACTTCAACGCCCTCAATTCCCCGCGCGGTCGCCGCGATACCGCACACAACCAGACAAACTATTTGAGCGCAAGATTTCATCGGATCATTTCATCCAACGATGTGCTCTGCGCGTCTTGCATGTCGGACCCAGGCATTCGGTATCTCACGCCCGTCCCGCTTCTCTAAGCCAAAAGGAGACAATGTTTGTGTAGTCATTGAATGTTAGTTCGTCTTCTTCAATCTTGATGTCACTGCAGAGTTTTGGCAACTCTGAACGGAATATTCTGTATCTGCGGCATATCTCTCCGCTCCCGGGGATGGTCGTGCGTCTTGAGGAGTCGCTAAGCCAGTTTCTAACAATGCTTATGGCCTTCTCTGGGAGGTTGTCGTGGGACTTAATGTCCTGTCCGGCGATGTCGGAGATGAAACTTTGATAGCGGTATTGCTCGCGATCCAGGATCAGGCAGGCTCTCGGGCTGGGCTTTTTGCTTCCGAACAGCTTGGCGCCGAGGAACATGCCGAGTTCGAGCGGCATGTTGAAGCGAGGAAGCTTGGTGTTCTTGTCAAGCTCAGTTCTGGACAGGTCATGGATTCCAAACTTCGACTCTGCAATTATGCGGGATATTCTATCGATCCGAACCTGACTGGCGTCATCGATTTCCAATGCACATCGAGCAACGTATCCGCAGTCGAAAACCGCGAAAACAATAGCTTGAAACATGGGCGTATAGGTCAGATCAAACGGGCAGTTGATGAAGACATTATCTGCATATGGTGAGCGGGCCATAGACGTGTCTCATTTCTTCTTAACCGAAACACATCTCTCTTTTATAGCCTTCCTTACGGCCCTTTTGATAGCGGCGCTTCTTCCTGCGCTAACTCTCTTGGCTGCTTTTTTCACCGTTCTTGTTTTCATGAACAGTCCTGCCTCTTCGTTGAAACTCGAATGACTGATTCGCCCTTATTTGGCGTGTTTTCCATTATACTGTTTTTCGGGCTGGAGGGCAACTTATCGTATGTGCGACCTCCATATTTTTCAACGACATCCATCGGATGCGCCCGTCATTTGCGTCAATCCATCCATCCATTCCCATTTTCTATTCCGCTGGTTATCCATTATGTCTGTGGTTCGAGGCTCACTTCTTCCTGGCGTACCAATCATTTGGCGACCCCATATGCCACAAGAGTAAACATATGGCATTTATCTGCACGAACCAACGCAATCATACCAATCTTTTCTGCACAACATGCAGATTTGCAGCGGTTACTCCCCTCGATATTCCATGGTCCGGTCTATTCTGCGAGCCAGTTCGCTTGTGTATTTCCGGCCGAGTGAATCGGCGTGGTCTCGAATCCAGTCGGTCAAACGTGTGGTCCCTGTCGGCGGGGAATCCACGTGGAGAAGGTCTGCCATCAATCCCTTAATTTCTTGGTGTCTGTTCTTTGAGTTTCTTGTCCGTTTCTTCCAACTTGAAACGGGTGCTGATTACTGAATGTTTCACTTTTCCGGGGCGGTACTTGATATACGTCGTCGCGATAATAGTATTGTCGGGAAGGAGTTCCATGCCTGGATAACCGCAGTCTCTACCGGCGTGGCTGTGCAGGAGTTTGATTCGGTACTGGCCCGGGCGACAGCGGCGAATGTTATCGTAGGTGCCCGCCCACGCCACGAAATGACCGCCTGTGGGGCTTTTTTGAGCCATGTCGCGGAATGCAATTACTAACCTGCCGTCCTTCGTGTAGACGCCCATATGGCGGTCGCCGGTCAGCCCCCACGGCGTGTCGACCGGTTTGGACCAGGTCTTGGCCTCGTCCTTGCTGAACATCATCAGGCTCCGCCCCTTGTGCCTGTTCTCCCGCATGAGGCAGCAGAGTTCCTTACCGTCCGGCGAACGAAAGACGCAGGGCTCGCAGGGGTCTTTCCCTTCGACATCCGCCACCACGCCCGGCTTCGACCAGGTGACGCCGCCGTCTTGGGTGACCGTCTGCATCACAACCACCGCGGGCGCCCGCCGGTGATACATGCCGAGATAGCTCCCGTCTTTGAGCTGGATCGCGCTGCTGAATGTCATCACGCAGTTCAGGCCCAGGGGTTTGGCTTCCTTCCAGGTCTTGCCGCCGTCTTCGCTGACGATGCGCGGCATCTTCGGGGCGGCGGAAAAGACCCATATTCGCTCCTTTCCTTTGGGATCGACCATGCGATAGATGCTCGGGCAGTTGCGGTGTTTGCGGAAGTTTTTCGGCAGTTGCTCGTCGATGCGTTTCCACGTGAGCCCGGCGTCATCGCTGCGCGCCATCGGGCCGGCCGGTCCGCCGTGCCCGCGCGACCAGACGCAGAACATGGTTTTTTTGTCCGGCATGAGCAGTGTCGTCGGATGGCCCTGGTAGACCTTTTCGGTTCCCTGCGCGACAATCACGTGCCGGTTTGTTTCGCCGGATATATCGACGACAGGCAGCTTCTGTATCTCTTCAGCGCTTACCGCTGCAAGCGATACCAGGAGGGATGCGCAGATCATTAAACTCGCGATACCAACTTTTCCAGGCATTGGATTTCCTTCCAGAAAAAGGGGTCAGGACTCTTTTTTCTCCAGCGGCGTCAGGTACTTGGGGTTCTTGACTTTTCCTACGGGGCGGCAGTTGGCCTTGTTGTCGAGGTCGGCGCGGCACGCGTCGAGAGACTTCTTGAGGCGGGCCACTACGTCCGGATTCTGCTTGGCGACGTTCTGCTTCTCGCCGATATCCTTGTCGAGATTGTAGAGCTGGCCGCTGGCGTGGAGCTTCCACTCGCCGCAGCGGACGGCCTGCAGCCTGGTGCGGTTGTAATAGAAGAACGCCTCGTGCGGCGATTTCGCGTTCTCCCGTCCGAGCAGCAGTCCCGAGATGTCCTTGCCGTCGATCACGCGGTCGTCGGGCGTCTTACCGCCGCCGATCGCCGCGAAAGTGGGCAAGAGGTCCATCGTGGTAGCCACTTCGTCGCAAGTGGTTTTCGCCGGGACCGTTCCGGGCCACCACGCGATTGTCGGTTCTCGCATGCCGCCCTCCCACGTGCTGCCCTTTCCGCCCCTCAGCGGTTTGGAGGAGCACCCGCCCGCTCCGCCGTTGTCGGAGGTGAATATCACCATCGTGTCCTTTTCCAGTCCGAGGTCCCTGACGGTCTGGAGTATCTGTCCTGTCGACCAGTCGACCTCTTCGATCTGGGCGCGGGTGGCGTTGCCTTTCGCCTTGTCCATGAACTCCTTGCGCGCCCGGCGGGGACCGTGGACGAAGGCGTGGGGCAGGTAGACGAAGAACGGTTTGTCCTTGTTGGCCCGCATGAACGCGACCGCCTCGTCGGTGAAGCGTTTGCAGAGCTGCGCCTGGTCGTCCATGTCCTTGACGATGTCCACGACCCTGGTGCCGCGCAATACGGGAAGCGGACAGGGAAAGACCTTCCATCTCTTGGCAGAAGGCATGGGCGGCCACATGTCGTTCGAATACGGAATCCCGAAGTACGTGTCGAACCCGTGACTGGTCGGCAGGAATTCAGGCTGATCGCCCAGGTGCCATTTCCCGAAGCACCCGGTGGCGTATCCGGCGTCCTTGAGGACGCGGGCGATGGTGATCTCTTTGGTATTGAGCCCGTGCGGGTCTTTGGGAAACAGCACGCAATGCCACGATCCGCTGGCCAGCCCAACGCGCTTCGGGTAGCATCCGGTCATCAGCGCCGCCCGAGACGGCGTGCAGACCGGAGCGGCCACGTAGAAGGAAGTAAGCTTCCTTCCCTCGGCGGCCATCCGGTTCAAGTGAGGCGTATTGTTGACCTTCGAGCCAAACGGTTCTATATCCCCATAGCCCATGTCGTCGATAAAGATCACGACGAAGTTGGGTTGTTTTTTCGCGTCCCTGGCTTTCGCCGGCGCCGCCGGCAGCGCCCCGCCCCCCGCCGAACAAACCGCCGCTCCCGCACATTTAATAAAACTTCTTCTGTTCATCATGTGATGGCGACTCCTTTATTTTGCGAATCGATATTGTAAACGACCAGCCGCCCGGAACCACATCTTTCTCAGGAAGTTGCAGAGACCTCGACAAGGCGTTCGGTGCTCGTGGCGGGCGTGGCGGTTACTACTTCCGTGTTTTCCGTGGTAGAAAGCCGTTGTCGTAACTGATAACTGAAAGCGGTTTACCGCTTCAGCTTCCGCTGGCCCAGGCGCATCCCGGCGGGGCGGCGGACTGGGATTTGCAAACCGCCGCCCGCTTCGAGTTCGTCAAACAACTGCTTCTTCAACGCCGCGATCTGCTCGCGATACGCCGGCGTGTCGATCAGGTTGTGACGTTCGATGGGATCGGTCTTGAGATCGTAAAACGCGTCGCGGTCCCACAGACCGTAGTGGAAGATGTACTTGTAGCGGTCGGTCCGGATCGCAAAGAGCGTGGGAGTGGCTGGGAAGTTCCATTCCCAGTGATATTCGTACAGGATGTGCTTCCGCCATGGGACTTTTTCCATCTGCCCCCGGAGGAATGGGAGGAACGATTTTCCGTCCATCTTGGCTGCTTTTGGTACGCCCGCGCCGGCGGCTTCCATCAGCGTCGGGGCGATGTCGATGTTCTGCACCATGGGCGTGATGGTCGTGCCCGGTTCGATCAGGCCGGGCGCGTAGGCGAGCATCGGCACGCGGATCGATTCCTCGTACGCGTCGCGCTTGTCGTAGAACCCGTGCTCGCCCAGTTCAAACCCGTTGTCGCCCATGTACAGCACGAGCGTCGATTTTGCCAGGCCGGTATCGTCGAGGTGTTTTAGCAGGCGCCCGAGGTTCTCGTCGAGCCCGTGAACGGTTTCGCAGTATTGCTTGTATAGGTCGTCGAAGGATGGGACCGGATCGTTATCGAACTGCCCGGTCTCCATGTGATCGATACCGTGAATGCTGTATCGGCGGTCGCGGACCCACTGGGGTTGGCTCTGGTAGTTCCGCTGCGTGTTGCCCATTGTTTCGGGGCGTTTGACTTTGGATTTGGCGTAGCGCCCGGCGTGTCGTTTGGCCGGTTGGAAGGGGTAGTGGACCGCCTTGAATGAAAGGGCCATGTAAAACGGCTTGTCGGCGCCATTGCGTCCTTTGAGCCACGACAGGGCCTGGTCGGTGAGAATATCGGTGGTGTAGCCCTTGAAGGTTTTTCGCTTTCCGTTGATGTTTAGCGTGGGGTCGAAGTAGGCGCCCTGTCCCTTGAAGCTCACCCAGTGATCGAATCCGGGTCGCGGATGGTCGTGATCGTGCCCCATGTGCCACTTGCCCACGAAAGCGGTTTCGTATCCGGCCTGCTGGAGGTATGTCGGGAAGAAGACGGTGCCCTTGGGCACGGGGCGCTGGTTGTCGACGACGCGATGGTGGTGCATGTATTGTCCGGTGAGGATCGAGGCCCGGCTCGGCGAGCAGAGGGATGTGCTGACGAAGGCGTTTGCGATGTGCGCGCCCTGTTTGGCCATCCGGTCCATGTTGGGCGTTTCGAGGAATTCGGGTGCGCCGGGCATGAAACTCATGAAGTCATAGCGATGGTCGTCGCTGAGGACGAGGATGATATTTCGTTTGGGTTGCCTGGCGGGCGGGGCGGCGTGGGCCAGTCGCGCCGCCGCCATCGCCGCGGCGCCGGCGCCCAGCGAGCGCAAGAAACCTCTGCGGTTGGATGGAGCGCCGAATGAATCTCTCGATGATGTCATGAGTTTTTTCCTTTCATCCCAGAGCGTAGCGGCGTTGTCGGCTGAAGGCAAGGGGGCGGCCAAGGGGGTGTGACATACCCGATGGCGTGAAGGAAAGGTGTGAACCATATGTGACACTGCCGCGTTTCGGACGTTTGGCCGGTGGGATATTGACAGTTCACGCTGCTCTGCGTACAGTGCAACTCGAAAGGGATTTGATGGACAATCATTCCGGCGTGAGCTGATATCATGGGCGAATCGCACAAACCTTCGACGGTCTACTACCTTCAGATGCTCGACCGCGCCGAGCTTCAGGGGAAACCCGCGCCGCCGGGTCTTGATATTTCGATGGTCACTGATCCGGTGTTTGAACTGAATCGCCGGTTCTACAAGGACGTCGGGGCGAGATGGGAATGGACCGACAGGTTGTCCTGGAGCGATCGGCAGTGGTCCGCTTACGTCAATCGTCCCCAGCTCCAGACGTGGATAGCTTCCCTGGACGGTGAGCCTGCCGGTTATTTTGAGCTCGAATTCCAGGAGCCCGGCGATGTGGAGATCATATATTTCGGGCTCCTGGGTCAGTACACCGGTCGCGGTTTGGGTGGGGCTATGTTGACCGAGGCGGTCGAGCGTGCCTGGTCGTTTGGCGAGGTGCGCCGAGTCTGGGTGCATACGTGCATGAAGGATCACCCCGCCGCCCTGGAAAACTACCGCCGCCGCGGTTTCCAACTCTACGACACCAGGCCGGGCGGGGGATTGCTTCCATGAACACCTGTAAACGAAGAGAGTTCATCAGGACAGTTGCTGTCGGCGCCGTTGCGATTGGAGCGTCGCGCTGGATCCTCGCCGCCGAAAAGAACGGAGGCGGTTCGCGGCCGAACATCCTGTACATATTCACTGACGACCAGAGCATTCGAAGCGTGGGCTGCTACGATGAGGCTCACAAGTGGGTCCGCACGCCGAACATAGACCGCCTTGCGGCCGATGGGGTGCGGTTCGCGTACTGCTACACCGGCGCGTGGTGCATGCCCGCCAGGGCCACCGCGCTCACCGGAAAGCTGCCTCACGGGATCGAGAGTATGCGGATGACCGGTAAGTACCCCGGAAGCACGTACGATCCGCAGAAGTGCCCGTTCTGGCCAGCGACGTTCCGCAAGGGCGGATACTACACGGGCATGATCGGCAAGTGGCATACAGGCAGCGATACCGGACACGGGCGGGACTGGGACTATTCGGCCGTCTGGGACCACACCCAGCCTCGCATCTACGGCGGGTACTACAAGAATCAGAAGATCAGCTTCAACGGCGCCAGGCCCGAGGCGGTGGGGGGGTACTCGACCGACAACTACACGAAATA
>JADHXQ010000150.1 GCA_016782885.1 Phycisphaerae bacterium
CTGTCGGGTCGCTAGGATCTGACAGACCTCGTCGGCTACTCTGACCGCCCCGGCCAGGACAACAGTCAACCAGTTATAGCCGATCAAAGATTAGTTCTCAGTGATCGGGTAACGGCGGGCTGATGCGGGACGGCCCACCTGAAGAGCGGAGCACTGCTTCGCGAAGCAGGAAGCATAGGGAGTTTATAATTGAATAGGGTTCACAGGGGCCGGCGGCTACCGGTGCGCCCCGCGTCGCTCTTCGAGCTATGCAGGACAATCGCATTACCGCCGGTCCGCCGTTGTCGAGTTTTCGTTTCCGCATTTGGCGCATCTGAGCGCTCGATGCGAATCGCCCGCTCTCAGCCTGGAGAGGGCGGAATAGAACATCGCACGCACGATGGATTGCACAGCTAACGCCATTGACGCCAAGGCTCCGTGGCGATATTCTGGTCCGAGAGGAAATAAGCCATGCGAACATCCGCTGCAATCATAATCGTATCGATGCTGACAGGCACTTTCGGGTGCGGCATGTTCAACATGTCGCCACCGGAGAGCCCCCTTCCCGATCCGCCATCGGCGCCCACTACGCAGCCGGTGAATGTCGCGAACGACAATCCGGCGCCCACGACCAGATCGGCGTCCGGTGAAGTGATGGCGGTCGTAAATGGTAAGATAATTACGATGGACCAACTCCACACTATACTCGTCGATGGATATGGGCTGGCTATCTCACAAGACATACTGCGCGGCGAGATCGTCAGGCAGGCGGCGTCTTCAAAGGGCATTACCGTAAGCGACAAAGAGGTCAGCGATGAGCACGAACGCGCGATGAGGCTGACATTCTCGATGGCCAACAGCGACGCCGAACGCCAGCAGATGCTCAATCAGTTGCTGATGTCGCGTAACGTCACATACAGCACCTGGCGCCTGATCATGCGGCGTAACGCCCTTCTTCGCAAAATGATCGGCACGGACTTCGAAGTTCCCGACGCTGCCGTACGCGCCGCCTTCGACAAACGGCACGGACGAATGGTAGTCGTCAGTCACATAGAGACCAAGTCGCACGTGGCTGCAAAACTCGTCAAATCTCTTGCCGCCACGCGAAATTTCGCGGTTTTGGCAAAGGAATACTCGGTTAATCCCACAGGCAGGACCGGAGGCACGCTACCGCCAATCGGCAAGGATACCAAACAGGTATCCCCGGCCCTGAAGCAGGTTGCGCTGGCGATGACGAAGATCGGGGAAATCTCCGATCCTGTCCAGGTCGCCAGTCGATTCCACATACTGAAGCTCGAAAAAATCATCGAACCCAAAAAGGTCAAGTATACCGACGACAAGGACAAAATAGCCGCTGAACTCAAAGAGCAAATGATCCGCAGCGCAGGCAACCGCCTCCTGGAAAAACTCTCAGAAGCCGCCGACGTGAAATTCATAAACCCATCGCTGAAAACACAACTCCAGCAGCGAGCCGACAAGAAACCATAATCCGACCGCACCCGGCAGTTCATACGGCGACGGATGAATATCCAATATCCAGCAAGGAATTTCCAAATGTCAAGTAACGGCAAACGACATAACGGGCAGGCCCTAAGCCCTTGCCGTTCGTCGTTGCCGTTGGCCGTTGTCGTTCACTTGGCTATTGGAAATTCCTTGCTGGATATTGGATATTGAGTCGTTTCAATAGAATGCGCTTGCCCTGTCCAACGCGGCGTATCTGGACCCGGACGGTCGTATTCGGTATCATTCAGTAATGCGTGCCCCCAGAATTCGAAGCTTTGGAACCTTCAGCGGCGGAATCGATCTGCCCGACGACAAGGGTTCTACGCTCAATGCGCCTATCGGGGCGTGGACCGAGATACGGCGCCTCTCGCTGCCTCTGGACCAAAACGCCGAATCAGCAGCCTCACCCATCGTCCAAAAAGACCAGAAAGTCACCGCCGGTGAATCCATCGCCACCGGACACAACGAAGCACCCGACATCTTCGCACCGGCCGATGCGATAGTCACCGGTTTCTCCACTGTTGAAATCGCCGGGCGCCTGACCACGCAAAAATCGCCGGCTATCGATCTGGAACTCACTTCTTCGATTGAACTTCCCGCCGCAAACCCGGTCAAACCGCACTGGAGCAAACTCGGGGAAGCGGCGATGTGGGATCGTCTGACCGAAGGCCCGATCTCAGTCCACCGCGGAGGGGCGCTTCCACTGGCTGCGTGGGTGCTCCGGGCACGCTCGAAATCCTGCGGTCTGCTTGTCGCCAACGCGATGGAACAGCAGCCTCTGGTCACCGCAAATCACCGCCTCATGGTCGAGTATGGCGCCGAGGTGACTGAAGGGTTGGCGATACTTGCCCGTGCTACCGGTATCCCCAACGCCGCCCTGGTGGTCCCGAGGCGTCGAACAGATGCGTACCGCAGCCTCGCGGTCCCGGCAAAAAAGTACAACATCACGCAAGTCGCCCTTTCGCACAAGTACCCCACCGAAGCCGATACGATACTCGTCAGGGCGCTTACCAGGCGCCAGGTCCCGCCGGGGCGCACGCCCATGGACGCGGGGGTGGCGGTTATCGATCCTGCGACCTGCTTTGCGGTATATCGCTGGATAGCCTGCGACCAGAGACTCCCCGGACGCATAGTCACTGTTTCCGGCGCAGCCCAACACCCCAGCGGTAACTACTTCCTTCCGTTCGGAGTACACTGCCTGGATATCATCAACTCTGACGAGCATATTGTTATACATGGCGGACCAATGATCGGGGCACTGTGCAATGAGGAGACAGTCGTAACACCGGCCACGGACGCCATACTGTCGATAACACCAAGCCCCCACGCGCCGCCCAGCCCATGCATACGATGCGGTTGGTGCGCCGACCACTGCCCCGCCCGCCTCAACGTACCGGCATTGAACGACGATTTCGAATTGTCTATGGTCGAAGATGCGAGGCGAGCGGGCGTATCGGCTTGCGTGGGTTGCGGCGTCTGCAGCTACGTCTGTCCCGCACGCCTGCCTCTGACGCAGCGGGTCGGGGAACTCAAACTGGCTGCAATCGACGCCGCGGCGGCGGAAAATAAAGGTGAGGAGTAGGGATGCCCGCGTCTGAAGCAGACAACATGCCTTCGACGAGCCCGATGATCGACCCGTCAGCCGTTTCAAGCGCACCATTCTACCGTGCGCCCGAAGCGGTCCGAACGATCTTCGTGGTAACGTTCATCGCCGCATGCGGTCCGTTGTTCGCGGGGATCGTGCTGTTCGGGTGGCGGGCGCTCGTGGTGGCCGTAATCTCGATTGTATCGTGCGCCCTGATCGAACGGGGTTACTACGCCGTGACGCGGACGCCGGCTCTCCTGGGGCGATCGCACGCGTACCTGACGGGACTGCTGCTGGCGCTGACGCTGCCTGCATTCGTACCGTGGTACGTGCCCCTGATCGCCGCCGCCTTCGCCATAATCGTCGGTAAGGTGATATTCGGCGGTGTCGGGCATTTCCTCTGGCAACCGGCGCTGGTTGGCTGGTTGGCGGTGGCGGTTGTCTTTCCTTCCGTGACAAACCCAAGGCACTGGTCGCTGCTGGCACGTGAGCAACTGGTAACCGGGGACATCACAATCACCGGACCGCCCGGAGAACTGCGTAACTGGGCTGAAACACCCGCACCTGCCGGCACACACGCTTTCAGCACCAGACCGCCAAAGGCAATACTCCTGGATCTCGCCAACAGCGATCAGCCCGCCTTCAGCGCATTGGCTTTGAGGGACATTCCCGAACTGGACGACCTTGGCAAGAACACCAAGCCGCCCCCCAATCTGCCGGATATGAAGCGAATCAAACCCTCCGTTATAATGGAAATGCCCCGCATCAACGAACTGCTTTACGGTGCGCGGGCAGGAGCAATCGGGGAAACCTGCATCATCGTTATCGTCGTCGCCGGCCTGTACCTGATCTACAGACATTACGTCAAGTGGCAATTACCGGTGGCGTTCATCCTGTCGGCGGCCGTAGTGGTGGCTATCGCTCCTGTCTATCTGGCACGATCCGGTGGTGAAGCCTACAGGGTATGGCTACCGGTAGCGTCGGAAGGATTCGACGTGGGGTTCGTCTACGTGTGCTATCAGTTGCTCAGCGGAGAGTTGATGCTGGCGGCGTTCTTTCTCGCTACTGAAATGACCTGCCGCCCGAGCACTACCGGCGGACAGATTCTCTTTGGTATCGGTTGCGGTATAATCGCCATGTGCCTCCGAATGTTCCTGAAGGTCCAGTTCTCGTGTTTTATGGCAATCCTGGCGATGAATACCTTCACACCGACGATCGACGCATTGTGGCGGCCGAGGGCGCCCGGTCGAAAACATCTGCTCCGACGCCTGCTGCAACGGTAAAAACACTGACCCGGGAACCGCACATTGCACAATACCATCCTCACCGTCAACGAGATAACGCTGAGCATCCAGGGCGAGGGAACCCGCGCAGGGGCGCCCTGCGTACTGGTGCGCCTGACCGGGTGTAATCTCGATTGCTCCTGGTGCGATACACGCCATGCCCGCACCGAGGGCGATGAAATGTCCGTCGACGATATCCTCGCGCATGTCGCCCGCCTCGGCTGCGGATTGGTGGAACTCACCGGCGGCGAACCGCTTTATCAGAACCACGCAGCCGGACTCCTGGAGGCATTCTGCGACGCCGGATTCGAAACGCTGCTGGAGACCAACGGTTCGCTGGACATATCGCGGGTCGACCGGCGGGTCGTCCGTATAGTTGATTTCAAATGTCCCGCCAGCGGCGAGTCCGACCGGATACTCTGGTCCAACGTCGAACAACTTCGATCCACCGACGAAGCGAAGTTCGTAATTGCCGACCGCGAGGACTACAAGTTCGCCCGCGACGCAGTGGAAAAACATTCCCTGGACCGGCGGTGCATGGTTATATTCTCCCCCGCCGCCGGACATCTCGACCCGGCCGACCTGGCCCGGTGGATTCTCCGGGACAATTTACCCGTGCGGTTGGGCTTGCAATTGCATAAGATCATCTGGCCGGACAAGGACCGCGGAGTGTAAAGAAAATGCAAGCAGAACTGGTCAAGACATTCCGATTCGAGGCCGCTCATTCGCTGCCAAACGTTCCGCCGGAACACAAATGCAGCCGCCTCCACGGGCACAGCTATCGAATTGACGTACACGTTACCGGCCGCCCCGACCCGGAAACCGGATGGGTGATCGATTTTGGAGACATCAAGCGTGTCGTCGAGGCGGTCCTGGATGAACTGGACCACCGCAACCTCAACGACATCCCCGGCCTGGCTAACTCCACCAGCGAGATGCTCGGAGAGTATCTTTGGCAGAGGATCGCACCGGACCTTCCGGGGCTTTCGGCAATAACGATCTGGGAATCCGAAACTTCCCGCTGCACAGTAACTGACGTATGACAAAGAAAACAGCCATTGTCACCATTTGGTTCCACGGGGCGCTGCTGCTTGCGATGTTGATTGCAGCAGGCGGATGCGGCGGCGCCGGCGAACCTGCCGACCGGGGGAAACCCCGGGTGTTCGTGAGTATCGCACCGCTGGGGTACTTCACCAGGCGAATCGCCGGACGGCACGTGACGGTAAGCGTTCTGATCGCCCCGGGCGGGAACCCGCATACTTACACGCCAACGCCCAGGCAAATCGTCAGGCTCAGCCGGGCCGGCTTGCTGCTCTGCGCGGGGAGCGGATTTGAACAGATCGTCTCATCGAAGCTGGCGTGGGGCAAGCAACTGAGAGTCGTCAACGTCGCCAGGGGCGTCGACACCCACGAAGGTCACGAAGACGGTTCAGACAGCCATGTCTGGATGTCGCCGAGAATCGCCAAGACTCTAACCGCGGGAATCTGCCGGGAGCTATGCACCCTCGATCCGCCCCATGCCGAGGACTACCGCAACAACCTCCGCAAACTGCGGGACGATCTCGACGCCCTCGACGCCAGTCTCACCAAAACCCTTGCCCCGCTGAAGGGGAAAACGTTCTTCGTGTTTCATCCAGCACTCGGATACTTCGCAAAGGACTATGGGCTGATCCAGGAGGCCGTCGAGAGCGAAGGCAAATCGCCGGGCCCAAGGCACATAAGCGATCTGATCGCCCGCGCCAAAACCGCCGGGGCGAAAGCTATCTTCGTCCAACCGCAGTTTTCACGCCGAGCCGCCGGTATAATCGCCGAAGAAATTGGAGGCCGGGTCGTGGTCCTGGACCCCCTGTCCGCGGATTACATCAACAATCTCAAACACATTGCCGAAGAACTGCAAAAGACCCTGCAACCGTAGGAACGCGAAATGTCACAGTCACCGTCACAGTCAGAAAACCTTGCCGTGGACATACGCGACCTTTGGTTCTCATATAATGGCATGCCCGTGCTGCAAAACGTCAATCTGTCGATTTTGACCGGTCAGAAGGTATGCATGGTCGGACCAAACGGCGGGGGCAAGACAACGCTGGTGAAGTTGATTCTCGGACTGCTGCACCCAACGCGAGGACAGGTGCAGGTCCTTGGCGGTCATCCGACAGTCGAACGCAAACGCATCGGATATGCCCCCCAGCACGCCGCATTCGACCCGAAGTTCCCCGTCAGCGTCACTGATGTCGTACTCATGGGGCGCATCGGTCAGGCGAGCGTGCTGGGACCATATCGCCGCGGCGACCGCCTTGCCGCCGGTAAAGCACTTGAGGCTGTCGGCATGGCCGATCTGGCCAGGCGGGCGTTCTCAGACTTATCCGGCGGGCAGAAACAACGCGTACTGATCGCCCGCGCCCTTGCGTCGGGCCCCGAACTGCTGCTGCTGGACGAACCGACAGCCAATCTCGACATAGGCGTCGAGGCGGACTTCCACCAACTCCTGGAGCAACTCAGCGAGAAACTCACCCTCGTGATGGTCTCGCATGATGTGGGATTCGTTTCGCAACTGGTCGACAAGGTAGTATGCGTGCATGGGTCGGTGGCCGTACATCCCACCGCCGAACTCACCGGCGAGTTGATGCGAGATCTGTACGGGCACGACGTGATGCTCGTCAGACACGATCATAACTGCCAGGACCATTCCGGCGATCCGGAGCCGTACCGTGAGTGATTTCCTTCGCACATTGCAGTCCGAACTGGCCGGGGCGCCGCCCGTACTGCTCTGCATCCTGGGCGTCGGACTGCTGACAAGCATCGCCTGCGGAGTGGTCGGCACATACGTGGTCACAAGGCGTATCACATATCTCGCCGGCGGTATCGCTCACTGCGTGTTGGGCGGTATGGGCGCCGCGATTTACTGTCGAAAAGCACTGGACTGGTCGATTATCGATCCAATATGGGGCGTCCAGTGGATAACCCCCCTGTCCGGCGCTGTCGTGGCGGCGCTGCTGGCGGCGGCGATCATCGGCGTGGTGTCGCTTCGCTTCAAACAGCGGGAGGACACCGTCATCAGCGCCTTGTGGGCGTCCGGTATGGCCATCGGAGTGCTCTTCATCTCGGCCACACCGGGATATCAGCAGGATTTGATGGGCTACCTGTTCGGGGACATCCTTATAGTATCGCCCGTCAAGCTCATACCGATCGCCATTCTCGATGCGGTGGTCATAGTCGTATCGCTGCTGCTCTACAAACAGTTCGTCGCAATCTGCTTCGACGAGGAATTTGCCCGCACACGGGGCGTTCGCGTCGAACTCCACTACCTCACGCTGCTGGGACTGACGGCTCTGACGGTGGTCCTGCTGGTATCTGTGGTGGGGATCGTGATGGTCATCGCGCTGCTGACGATACCGGTAGCCATCGCCGGGCAATTCGCAAGGCGAATGTGGCAGATGATGGTTCTGGCAGTGCTGCTGTCGATAGCGCTGACTACGACCGGACTTGCTGTAAGTTACGGACCCAATCTACCCTCGGGCGCAATAATCATAGTTCTCGCAGCCGGGCTTTATCTAGCCGTTCTTCTGATCAATATGCTCCTGGCAAGAGCGCGGCGCCGCAATATAACGCCTACTTCGCCGCGGGAGGCGGAGGGACCTTCAACTCGAACATCTTGATAATGCTTGCCACAATCTTCCTGTGCCCCGCGGGCGTCTGGCGATACCAGTTGGCCAGATGGTCCTGGAAGCTGTCTGAAGCTGGCTTACCGGAGTTCAGATAACCAATCGCCACCCAGTGCTCCGGGTTCGCCTCGAACAGTCCCAGGAGGCTGTTAGCGACGATCCTGTTTTTCTCGCGCATGCAGGGAACTTTTCGCAGTGCGGCGGAGTTCTCTTTATACCATACCGCCAGCGTCTTACCCTCGGGCAGCTTATCTTTAGCTTCCTGCAGATCGTCAGCGTATTTCCGGATGGCCGCCGCATAACTCTTCCAGTGCGGATATGGCGGAGATGTCTTCCATGTAACTGCCATCTGCCGTATCGCATAGATCGACGCCATTTCGCAAAGCGACTCCTCGAGCCACTTGTTCGCCACCGGCGTCTCGTGCGAATAGTTCGCCAGGATGTGGCAGAATTCGTGTGCGAACTGGTAGGAAAACTGGCACCAATAGCGCCCTTTGGCGGTCACCTTCACCAGGTACTCGCCTTTGGGCCCCCTGCGATAGAGAGTTATCGGCGATTGGCGGCCTCGCCGAACGATTATCGGATGCAGGCGCCGTTCGGGAAAATTCTTCCACAACTCGTCCGCGGCCGATTCCAGAACCCTGCGAATGTCGAGAGTGTTTGCGTCTCCCCAGTCATCGGGCATCACGCGGATAGACAGTTTGCTCCCCAGCACCGGACGCGAAGTAGCCCCCGGTCTGGTCGTCGCTTGAACCTCGCGCGGAACGGTTCGTATCACCGCAGCCCCGCCCGGAGGCAAGGCGACCAGCAGCAACCACGCTATAGAGACAATGATCCTTTTCATAACCAACACAAAAAACCCTCAGTCCAGCATTCCTACCATATCATAGCGATACGGTAAAATCTGTCAATTGTGCTGGACGCACATGGGGCGATGTTCTACTCCGCCCTCTCCAGGCTGAGAGCGGGCGATTCGCATCGAGCGCTCAAATGCGCCAAATGCGGAAACGAAAACTCGACACCGGCGGAACGGCGTCTTGCCACAAAGGACACCAAGAACGGCGCGCGTTTGTTAACGGAAACGACATAACTCGGACGCAAAGAGATTGACAAAATGCACAAAGGTCTGATCCGTTTTACGTTTCTGCTGCGGGGCTCTGTGCCTGCTCGCATTCTTCCAGAATATCCAATGGATTCAGGCTCGATCCCTTGAGTTCCCTGACCACGTGGAGATAAATCATGGTGGTTTCCACGCTCTTGTGCCCGAGCAAGTCCTGAATCTCACGGATATCCGCCCCGTTCAGGAGCATGTGCGTCGCGTAGCTGTGCCGCATCGTGTGTATCTTGACATGTTTTGCGATCCTGGCGCCGGCGACAGCCCTCCGGTATGCTCTGCTGAACGTATTCCTGTGCATGTGATGTCTGCGTACGACGCCGTTGTCGGGATCCACCGACAGGTTGTCGGCAGGGAACACGAACTGCCAACCGAACTCCTTTCCCGCATTGGGGTACTTCCTCGCCAGCGAATCGGGCAGGCTCGCCTCGCCATGCCCGTTTGCCAGATCGGCCTTGTGGATCTTCCTTACCACCTGTAAGTGGGTCTTCAATTCATCGCGCACGGCGTTTGGCAGGCTCACCACTCGGTCCTTGTTTCCCTTGCCGTCACGGACGAAGATATTCCTGTATTCGAAATTGATGTCCTTGACGCGCAGCCTCAGCAGTTCCATTTTCCTCATGCCGGTTCCGTAAATCAATCTGACCATGAGTCGGTACTTCGGTTCGACATTATCGATGATCCTCTTAACTTCATCCGGCGACAACACGGTTGGCAAGGGCCTGTACTGCTTTGCCCTGACATTCTTCGACATATCATGCAAATCAACATCTATCACATTGCGGCACAGAAACAGCAACGCCGAGAACGCCTGATTCTGCGCCGACGCGGAGCAGCCCTTTTCCATCGCAAGGTGGGTCAGAAAACCTTTAACATCCTCCTCGGCAGGTTTGCGGTCTATGTGCGACTGCTTGAGCCAGACGAGAAACCGGCTTATCCAGGCCAGATAGTTTCTCTGGGTTGACCTGGCGTACCTCTTGAGGCTGGCGAACCGTCGGGCTTTTTCCAGAGTCGCTTTGGCATCCAGCGCCAAGCCGGGCGGGGCGGCCTGGGGAAGTCGGCTTTTCCTGAACTGGTGTTTGTAGATTAGAACCGCATCGGTCGCCTGGCGTATCTGCCAGTCTTTAATCTCCGGATTCTGTTCAAGATGAAACCTGAACATTTCGACAACCGCTTCAAATTTGTGGCCGGTCTTGTTTCTGGCGAACCGGAGAAACTCCTTGACCCACCGAACGAGGTATGGCGTATGCTCCTTCTTTGCTAACTTGCGGTCCATGAGGTAATTGTGATACTCATCCAGGATTTTATCCAGATTGT
>JADHXQ010000044.1 GCA_016782885.1 Phycisphaerae bacterium
TTAAAAGGTGGCAGATTATAATGGCCCGTAGTTAAGAGGAAGACAAGGACAGCGGCGAAACCAGATGGGGATTTTTGGATTATTGGATTACATGGATTAACGGCAAGATTTTGGTAACGACAAGTCTGAAACGGTCGGCTTTTACATAATTGAAGTCGTTAATCCCTTAATCCCGAAAATCCATGTAATCCCCAACTGTCGTTCGAAGGCAAAAAGCTGTCGCCACTTTTTTATGTCGCACACAATATGTGCAAATCATCCGGAATATGGTTGACATGAAACCCCCTGGCGCGTACTATATTACGATCGTAGCGACTGGGGTCGGGGGCGTTCGAAAAACCGGGCGGCCAGGGAGGGCTCGCAGAGAGATTGCCAGGTGGATTATGCACAGAAATGTTGTAGCACTTGCAGACGAAGAGTACGACGCGCTGGCCGCTCCGCTTGTGGATGAGGCATGCAGGATCATTCGGAAGATCGGGGGTTCCAGGGCGTATCTTCTTCCCGTGGTCATAGCGTCGCTGTGGCCTTATGCCCGAGAGTATCAGATTTCGCAAAGCAGTGGGGGCCCCTTGCCGGTGAAGATACGCAATCCTCACCGCCCACACCTTCGCATTCACGCCGGAGACCAGTAATCCCGCCCCGCCTCGGCGGATCTTCGGCACGGCGGACCTGCGGCAGTCAGCAGTAATCGGTAAACGGATAACGGCTCGTCGCCGGGTTTTGAGGTCGTGACTGATCGCTAATAATGGGGTAGCGTGTGGCGGTTGAAAAAAGGTTCATCTGAGTTTCCGGTAGTGGGCGTTCGGTATTGCGGGCTGGTGTGCGACATAAAAAGGTGGCCCGTTAGGCAACGGCTTTTGCCACAAAGATCACAAAGAACGGCGACGGCGAAAACGATGTTACGGCAACGACAACGGTTTAGATAAACGGCAAGGACACAAAGGACGCCACCTTTTTATGTCGCACACTGCGGGCTGTTGGGGGCGAAAATATCCGCAAACCGTCCGGAAAATGATTGACACGAAACCGGCGGCGGGCTAACATATACCTAACAGTATTATCGGGGTCGAAACGTTTTGAAACCGGGTGGCCAGGGAGGGCTACCGAAGAGATTGTCAGGTGGATTATGCATAGCAATGTTGTGGCGCTTGCAGATGAAGAGTATGACGCGATGTCCGCTCCGCTTGTGGATGAGGCGTGCAGGATCATCCGGCAGATCGCCGACGCCAGAGCGTATCTCCTCCCCGTGATCATAGCGTCATTGGGACCATATGCCCTCGCCGATGAGGTGACCGGAGGTAGTGGGGCTAGGCGGGTGGGCAAGACATGCAATCCCCATCGTCCGCATCTGCGCATTCACACCGGGGACCAGTGATCACCGCTTAAGCGGAGCTGTCGCCGGTTTGCTGGTGCGGTTGACTTTCCGCGGCCTGGCGGCGTGCTTCGGCTGCGGCGAGGTCGCTGCTGAGTTCGGCGCCGAGCAGTGCGCTTTCTTCAGTTCCTCCGCCGGCGGCAAGTCCGGATACGAATCCCGCCGCGCGGGCCTGGAGGACCGGGTCGAGCTTGCGGAATGCCGACAGTAGTTCCTGTTCCTTCCTGGTCACGGGCTTACTTGCCGGTTCGCCGGAGGCTTGCATCAGCGCTTCGGGGGGTACGCCCGTTGCCCTGGCGATTCTCTCCAGGATTCCGATTCCACCAAAGCCGTTTTCGGCGCGGCTTATTGTCACGCGCGAACAGCCGATTTTCGCGGCGAGGGCAGATTGGGTCCTGAACCCCGCGGCGAGGCGTGCATCTCGAACTGACTTCCCATTGATCATGTGTAGCATTCTACGTGCTTTGAGTACTTTCGCAACGATTATACGCGATATTCTGCGCGTTCCACGTATGATTCTACGCCTCTGATGAAGCTGTGTGCAACATTTCTGAATCTTTTCTTCGTGCCACAAGTCGTGTTGGTCAAGGAAATAGCGTTCTGGGAAAGTATAATTCAAAAAAAAATGTTACAAATAAAACATTTATGCTTGCAAAATGCTACAAGCCTGCTACAATTGTAACAGGAATGCAACAATTAGATGTTGCAGGTGGTAGAAATGGGACACGAAGAAATGACAGTAGGGCAGCAGTTGGGTGCCTTGGTCAGCGGGCGGATCATTCCGGCGGTAGCCCAGTTGCGGGCGAGATGGGAGAGGCTTTATCCGGCCGTCAGGGATGCGCGGCGGTCTGGGATGATGGTGTGCCAGCGGTGTGGACACCAGGTTGCGGTCGGGAAAATCGGCGACGATGCCTTCCAGCGCAGAACGATCGCCGGGCGGCATCTCGGGCATCCGGACGCTGACAGCCCCGATGAGTATGTCACGGTCTGCGGCAACTGCGGCGCGACGGAAAGTTTCAGGGAGATAATTGATGCGGACGCAGACTAAGCGGACCGGTAGTGAGATCGGGTTTCGATGCAAGGGCCCGGGGTGCGGTGAATGGATCGGCGACCGGCGATATGTGGGTCCGGCCGGACACGCGCCTCAGAATCTTTGTTTCGAGTGCTGGATGGCGCACTGGGACAGAATCGAGGCGTGCGCCGCCAACGGGGGCGAGTGGACTCACCTCGACGAAGCGTTGTGGTTGGTCTGTCATGGGCTGAGCCTCGCCGAGGCCGCCGAGGCGGTCGCTTCGCATAAGGCGACGTTGCGGCGGTGGGTCGAGAAGATGCGTCTGCGCCCCGAACTACTGCCCGACTGGCTGATACGCATGCAAGAGATCCGGCGAGCGCGCCGCGATCAGCAAAACTGACAGGAGACATTCAAATGACGAAGACAACTACTAACGCTCATCGGGCCCGGGCCAGGCGCAAGCGGCGGTTCTGGCGGATGCTGCTGGCGATCTGTGGGGCATACGGGATTCCCGAGTCGATGCGCCAGGACGCGGCCGCCGAAATCGCGGGCACCATTTACAGGTCGCCTCCCGGCAAGATGCAGGCCATGGCCCATAGAATCGCCAGGCGCTGTCTTGCCGCGGACCTCGGTGTCGCCGAGCGGGAGATCCCGGAATCCCGCATTTTGTCGAGCGCTATCGCCCAGTACGAGTACGCGAGAATGCTCCGGGAAATTTGGCAGAACCGCGGTCTCGATAACGAAGACTGGGTCGGCGGGTTCGACTACCACAGCCGCCATTTCGCCATCGAAAACGGAGTATGCCCACGCTGCAGTGCGAGCGGCGACTTCTCCTGCGACGGGGGTCTCTGCGCGTGTGGATACAGTTGCTGACGGGCACGGTAAACGTCAACGGTATTGCCACAGAGGACACAAAGAACGGCGACGGCGTAAAGTCAGTAGTACATGAGAAAGGACAGGGAGATGGAATCGAAAATCGAATGCGTATCGTCTGAACCGTTGAGCCCGCTGGTCGATCTCGGCGAGGCCAAACCGCCTTGCGGCGCGGTCGAAGTGCCCGACGTGGTGATCGTTTTTGAGCTGGATCACCAGCAGTACGCCGCGGCGAGGAAGCATTTCGATCACCTGATAGGCAGCCACAATCTCTCGGCGCACGTACACTTCGAGGACTAAGACTAAGAGGCAAAAAAGGGGACAGGCTACTTTTACGATGAAGAAAAAGACCGTAAAAACAAGGGCGATATCATGGATGGGTTCCTTCGCAAATGTTTTTGACGAAAAAAAGCAGCCTGTCCCCTTTTATTTCCTTTTCTTGCCATACAAGGTGGTTTACAGATGAAATTGTCATGCAGCTACGACTCGGCGCCCAAGCGCCCGTCCTGCAACACTTCGTACATTCGCGATATGTTCGGTATCGATTTCGAGAGCGGTCCAAACGTGATCGCCCGCGACGTCGAAATCGATTACCGCCCGGGACGGATCGTGCTTTTCACAGGCCCCAGCGGCAGCGGTAAGTCCAGTCTGCTCCGTGCGGCTGCGGGACAGTTGCCACGGGCTGTGCGGATGGGCGATTCGTTTGACGATCGGCGGGCGATTATCGACACGCTCGGACCGGATGTCCGCCAGACCGCCCGCTGCCTGAGCATCTGCGGACTGTCCGAGGCGATGGGACTGCTGCGATCCGCCGGCGAGTTGAGCGACGGGCAGCGCTACCGCTACGCCCTGGCGCGATGCCTTGCCGGCGAGGCGAAAACAATCATCGCCGACGAATGGTGCGCCACGCTCGACGAGGTCACCGCCAAAGTCATCAGCTACAACGTCCGCCGGCTCGCTGATTCTCGCGGTGTCGGATTTCTCCTGGCAGGGACGCGCGAAGACCTGATCGACGATCTCCGCCCCGACGTGATCGTCCGCTGCCGGGGCGCCGGCGCGGTTGACGTTCAGAGTCTCGCCGACCAGCGCCCCCGCGGGCCGGTCAGCTTTCGCGACGACCTCGAGATCCGGGAAGGGAAGGTTTCCGATTGGCGCTATTTTGCGAAATGGCATTACAGGGGCCGCGGGCTCGGACCGGTCAGGCGGGTTAACCTGCTGCAGCACGGCGACCGGAAGGTGGGGATATGCATATTTGGCTTCGGGTCGCTGGCCAATGCACATCGCAACCGCCTGTTCGGTCTGGGCGGAAAAATGTCTTCCGCCAAGGCCCGGATAATCAACAGGAACTTCGCATCCGTAGCCCGCCTCGTGCTGGAGCCCAGATACCGCGGGGCGGGTATCGGCGGATGGTTCCTCCGCGTCGCATGCGAGGGGGCGCCGTGGCCTTGGATTGAACTTATCAGCGAGATGTCCAATCTCGTACCATTCTATAGGTCCGCGGGATTCGTAATGGCCGGTCGCAGCGGGCGGAAACCCGCAATCGCGCCCAAACAAGGCCCCGGTCGAGGATTCTGGGGCAAGTCGAACTGGACCGACGCCACATACGCCCAATACAAGAAACGCACCCGCCACAGCCGCCCGGCATACTGCATCCGGGATAATCGCTGACGGGGGCGGTTGGCGTATGGCGACGGCGTATGGCGTTCGCCGCAGCACGAAACGACCAGCGCGGGGCGATGCCCCGCCGCGGTGGACGTCCATTCCTGCACTCGTTACATTGGCGTACGGATCATTCATGGTTGTCTCCTTTCGGCGTCTCTTGAGTTGTGAACCTAAAGAGTACGTCACTGGAGGCAACCTTTCATGATATTAAACAGGGTTTACTGAATTATGGTCCTGCGTTTTCCCGGTGCGTCGGGGGCGTGACATCGCGGTGCTCGTTGCATATACTTCATATTCATGGTCCGGGCGTATCATGTTATCTTCAGCACGTACGGGTTCTGGTTGCCCAACGATCCTCGCGGATCATGGTCTGACTATGTCCGCAGTTGGGAGGTCTTTCGCTACGGTCCGGCGACGAAGACGGTTCCGCGACGCTCCCATGGGCGAGATGAACACGACCATGACATCAGGAAGGTCGTGGGACAACTCAAGGGCGAAGCGACCAAGCAACTCAAGCGGGATGCTCTCCATCCGTTCGGACATCTCGCCGCCCCGCCTTCACCGTGGGCGCGCCGGGGATGGAACGTGTTTCTCGATAGCGACGAGGCGATCCGCCGCGCTATCCGCTACGTTGAACAGAACCCCGTCAAAGAAGGCAAACCGCCGCAGAAGCGGTCGTTTGTGGTTCCGCTGATAAACGCACCGTTTAATAGCGGTCGAGCACCGCTCGACGCTCGCCGTCCGTCGCGAAACGACGAGCGCGGGGCGATGCCCCGCCGCTATTCATGAATGGCGAGTGAAATTGTGATTGGAGAGAAAATGCAACGATACAACCGACGCGATTTCCTGAAAACTACCGGACTGCTCGCCGCCGGCGTTCTGACGCCTCGATTGGTTGGCGCCAAATCGCCCGGTAAGAAACTCAACGTGCTCTTCATCGCCGTTGACGACCTGCGCCCGGAACTCGGGTGCTACGGGCACAAGTGGATCAAGTCGCCCAATATCGACAAACTGGCCGGCCGGGGAACCGTTTTCAATCGCGCCTACTGCCAGGTCGCCGTCTGCGGGGCCTCGCGCGCGAGCCTGCTTACCGGTCTGCGCCCGACGCCCAAGCGCTTCCTGACCTACATGACCTACGCCCAGAAGGATGCGCCCGGTGCGATGACGCTGCCCGAGGAATTTCGCAAGAACGGGTATCACTGCATATCCAACGGTAAGATTTTCCATCACCGCGACGATACCGAAGATCGCAGTTGGTCCGAGCGCCCCTGGCGGTCGAAGACGGGATGGCTGACATGCCACGATCCGGAATCGAAGAAAATGATTGCCGGTAAGAGGAAACGCGGCCCGTGGTTTGAAGGCCCCGACGTTCCGGACAACGCCTACGGCGACGGGCAGACCGCCGACAAAACGATCAGCGACCTGAAGAAGATGAAGAAGTCCGGAAAGCCCTTTTTCCTGGCGTGCGGATTTGTCAAACCGCACCTCCCGTTCTACGCGCCGAAAAAGTATTGGGACATGTACGACCGGGAGAAGATCGCGCTGGCCGACAATCGCCACCGCCCAAAAAACGCGCCTGAGATGCTGAAAGGCTCGGGTGAAATACACAGCTACCACAAGCGCAATCTCAAGTACAACAGCGACGCGTGGCATGCCGCGGGGCGCCACGGTTATTACGCCTGCGTAAGCTACGTCGACGCACAGGTCGGAAAGGTGATGGTCGCCCTGGATGAACTCGGGCTCCGCGACAGTACCATCGTAATCCTCTGGGGCGATCACGGCTGGCATCTCGGCGAGCACAATTTCTGGGGCAAGCACAACGTGATGCACCTGGCGACCAACTCGCCGATGATAGTCTCGGCGCCCGGGTTCAAAGCGGGACAGAAAAGCGATCGCCTGGTCGAGTTTGTGGACATATATCCGAGCCTGTGCGAACTCGCCGGTATAGCGAGCGTCAACAAGGGCCTCCAGGGAACGAGTTTCGCGCCGCTGCTGAAGAACCCGGACCGCCCGTGGAAGAAGGCCGCCTTCTCCAAGTACGGACCGGCCGTCAGCCTCATCACCGACCGACACAACTACGCCGAATTCAAAAATGGCGAACGAATGCTCTACGACCTCAAAACCGACCCGGCAGAAAACGTCAACATCGCCGAAGCCCCCGCCAACAAGGACCTGGCAGCCTCCCTGGCGAAAATGCTGCACGACGGGTATAAGTCAGCAAGGCCATAGCCCGCCAAACAAAATAAGGAGAAATGATCATGATGGAAGGCCTGTTCATTGCTGGAGCGTCACAGGCGAGCGTTAATCAGGCACAAGAGGCCGCAGGGACCGCCTCTCGCGCCGCGGCCGATGCTCGCACTCAAAACAGAGAGACGCAGCTTGATGTAGAGAAGCTCTTCATGATCACAGAGGCTCTCTGGAAAATGGTCAAGGAACAACATGGGTATACTGACGATCAGCTTGCCGAGATAATCTGCGACATTGACCTCCGCGACGGGCAGTTGGACGGTAAGGTCGCCAGGCAGCCGAACCCGCCCTGCTCGCAGTGCGGCCGGATGCTCATGGGCAGGCATCCGGTATGCCTCTACTGCGGGGCCGTTGCTGTCAGGGGTCCGTTTGAAAGGTAGAAGAAATGGAGAATGACCACATGGCAAGACGTCAGTTCCTGCGGCAATCGGCTGCGGGTGCGGCGGTCATTGCATCGTCTGAACTGGTGTCGGGCTCCGATTCGTCGCCGCAGCCCCGGGCGGCGGGCAAGGGCGACGGGAATATTTCAACCGATGCGGATGTCCTGGTTGTCGGTGGCGGGACGGCGGGTACGATTGCGGCGATCCAGTCTGCCCGGGCGGGCGCAAAAACGGTCCTGCTCGAACGTAACGGCCAGCTCGGCGGTACGACTACGGTGGGGGGCGTCGCGTTTCCGGGGCTCTTCCACGCGTGGGGCAAGCAGATTATCGCCGGTATTGGATGGGAGCTGGTCAGCGAATCGGTCGCGATGGACGGCGGCAAGCTCCCGGACTTTACGAAACCGCCCGGCGCGCACTGGCGCCACCAGGTGCAGGTCAACCAGTTCCTGTATTCGATACTGGCTGAAGAGAAGTGCTTGAAGGCGGGCGTGAAAATCGTCTACTACGAATTTCCGCTGTCGATCGCCAAGGCAACCGGCGGATGGCTGGTCGAAAGCGTTGGGCCTGGGACGCGCCGTAAGATCGCCTGCAAACAACTGGTCGATTGCACCGGTGGTGCCGACGTGGTTGGAATGCTCGATATGCCGCGTCTCCGCGAGAAAGAAACGCAGCCGGGGTCAATGCTGTTCAAGTGCGGCGGGTCCTATAGTCCCGGACGAGAGCAGCTCCGCGCCGTCTACGTTCACGGGGCGGATTCCTCGAACTCCATCACTCGCACGCAAGCGAATCTTGATGGGCGCAAATCGCTGCTGGCTCGCCTTCGCAAGAAACCGGCTCGCCTGATACACATGCAGAGCGAAGCGGCGTTTCGCGAAAGCTATCGCATCGTCGGTGAAACGATTATCACCCACAAGGATTACGTTTCCGGGCGCCCGTTCAAAGACGCCGTCTGTTACGCGTTCTATCCCGTGGACCTCCACACTCGCAGCGGCGTCAGACCAAAACAACTGGGCAAGGGCGTCCTCCCGACGATACCGCTGGGGGCGCTCGTTCCAAAGAACAGCCGCAACATCATAGTCGCCGGCAGATGCGTCAGCAGCGATCGGTTGGCTAATTCGGGTCTTCGCGTGCAGGCGCCATGCATGGCGATGGGACAAGCCGCCGGAGCGGCAGCCGCCCTGGCGTCGCAGCAGAAAACCACCCCCCTCGACGTATCCCTGAAAGACATTCGGGGACTGTTGCGCAGGAACGGGGCGATTGTACCGGGCGCCTGAGCGATGGAAATAAACTCCGGTCCGCTTGCGTTATGACTGGTCAAGGGAGAGCGCTATGTATGAAGAAATGAGAGTCAAGTATCTGTTCATCAATCTGAAGTACTCAGCGTACGTGAAGTTGCAGGGAATACTGATCGCAGTCTGGACTATTGCCGCACTACCATGCTTCCTCTATCTGAAAGATAGTTCGATATGGATGCTGAAGCACGTCTGGTGGTTATGTCTGGTTGTGGCATTGCTCGAAGGCGTAGAAGCATTTTTGGCAATAGGCAAAGCCAAGAGGGATTTTCACCGCCCCGCCGGCAATGATACCGCATGACAACCGCATGAACTCGGCGCCGCGGATACCGGCGCATTGGAGCACCGGCTGCTGCAGGGCGTTGACCGCAAGATGATCGACAAAGAGCGAGCAATTCAAGCTGTACTGGAGGACATGGCGGTCAGGGAACGTCTC
Source organism: Phycisphaerae bacterium (assembly GCA_016782885.1). Taxonomy (GTDB): domain Bacteria; phylum Planctomycetota; class Phycisphaerae; order SM23-33; family SM23-33; genus BS750m-G57. The sequence continues at coordinate 9,275 of JADHXQ010000044.1, forward strand.
TCGACAATTCGCAAGGGCCTGCAGAAGGCGGGTTTTTCACCCTCCGAGAGCCACGAGATTATTTCCGCCGCAATCGACCGGCGCAAGGACCAACGAGTGCAATCGCAGGGGTCCCAGCGCCCGGCGGCGATAGCCGTTATCGGACTTGCGACTGTAATTCTTGTCGTCACCTATTTCATGGCGTGGTCGTGGCGCGTTTACCTGGTTTCGGCGGGCCTGTTGTCCTGCGGGGCATACCTTTGCTATCGAAAGCCCAAAGGTGGAGAATGATGGAGGGTGACAATCGTTAGCCTGGATGAAGGAGACGAGATGCGGTTATTTACTCTATCATCTTGCGTATCGTTGATCCTGTTGGCCAGTGGATGTTCAGACTCTTTGCTGGGCACGTGGACGGTCACCGACATAAACGGGACAGTCGTGGCGATCACCCGCATCCCGGATCGCGCAGGTCAGGGCGTAACACTGGAGGCGTTTCGCACGCGGTTCAAGGACTACTACTCGGGTAAACACATGGAATTCACGGACGACGAGCCTCACTCCTTCCTCGTGCCCGTGAACTTCGATGGCAGCGTGCGAGGTTGCCTCCGCGGCGCCTGGATACGCGACCCGGAGAACAAGGAGGTTGTCAACGTGTATCGGTGGGTGTCCGGGTCGATGTACAACCTGTGGGGCCGGGCTGCGCTCGACGGCGGGAAGATGCAGATTTCGATCGTCACGTATGGCGACCCAAAACCCGTGCTCAGACTGCGGAAGGGGCGATAAGGAAGACATGAAATCCTATAGACGTTACCTTGCTGCCTTTCTCGCCCTGATTGTCATGCAATGCTGCCCTTGCCTGGCGAAGGAGTACCGCGTCGATTCGCAGAAGCGGTTTGACGTCCTTGCCAAGGCGGCTTTTCGGGGGGGGGATGTTATCCTGTTCAAGCGCGGCGCCCGGTTCAGTGGGATGTTCGCTCCTTCGGGCAGTGGTAGCGACAAGGCTCCGATCAGGATTGACGCCTACGGAAAAGGCGACCGCCCGCGCATCGACGCCGGCGGGAAGCACCAGGCCGGTCTGCTGCTGCGGGACCCGTCTTTCTGGGAAGTCGGCGGCCTGGAGATCACCAACACCAACGGAACCGACAAGGACCAGGGGACCCTGTTCGGGATTTACGTGCTGGCGAAAGGAACCGAAAAAACATACAAGCACGTGTACATCAACGATTGCCACGTACACGATGTCAACGGGAAGGTCGCGGGAAAGCAGCGCGGCGGGATACACGTCCATATCAAGAAGCTGAAGGCCTCGATATTCCACGATCTCCGCATCACCGGCAACCGGATCGTCCGAGTAGGGGGGGTGGGCATCGGAAACACTTCGGACTGCGGGCGGGTTGAATTCCGCAAGAACGATTGCGTAAACCACCACCTGTGGACGAAGGTGTACGTAGCCGATAATTTCATCGACTCCACCGGCCGCAATAATATCATCGCACGCGTCAGCAAGGACGCCGTCTACGAACGCAACGTGCTGGCGCGCTCCAGCCGCTACGATACCGGGCACAGCATTTTCTGCTTCAACACCGACGGGATCAAAATCCAGTACAACGAGGCGTATGGAAACGTAGGCCCCGGCGGGCACGACCGCGGCGGATTCGACGCCGATTGGAACTGCGTCAACACCTTCATCCAGTACAATTACTCTCACGACAACAACTGGTTCTGCGGGATCATGAAGAAGAACAACCGCAACGTGGTCATCCGCTACAACGTCAGCCAAAACGACAAGGAGGGCGTGTACTTCTACGGTTTTGAGCGGAGCAGGGAAGCCAGGAACATCCATATCTACAACAACACGCATTACGTGCCCAAAGGCCTGGACGTAAGTGTATTCACCGGGGGCAGGACGCCGCTGAACACGCTTTTTGAGAACAATATCTTCCACTTTGAAGGACGCGGGAAATGGGGCAAGAACTCCGACGGGATCAATACGAAGTTCCGCAACAACGTTTACCACAACATCACGCCCCACAAGTCGGATAACAAAGCCATCGTCGCCGATCCCAGGTTCGTCAACCCGGGCAAGGCAACTGGTCGTATCGATCTGAAGACTATGGCCGCATTGCGGGGATATCGTCCGGGGCTCGCCTCGCCGTGCATTGACAAGGGGCTGCCCATCAAGGACAACGGGGGAAAAGATATTCTCAAGAACAAGGTTGTCGCGGGAAAAGCCGACATCGGCGCATTAGAACGAACGCCGCCCGGACGTTAGGTCGAGAGGAGATAGCAGGATGCGGAATATATTGGCAGTGCTGTTGGGGGTGCTGATCGGGATGGCGTCTGTGGCTTCAGGTGCGGATATCGGGCTGGAGGGCGGTTTTGCAGATCCGCCGAACTCCGCCAAACCGTGGGCTTATTGGTGGTGGTTGGACAGCAATGTCAGCAACGCCGGGATCACCGCTGACCTGGAGGCGATGAAGCAGCAGGGGATCGCCGGTGCGCTGATTTTTGACGCGGGAGTGGGCGGGTCCCTGGCGGCAGACGGTCCGGTTTTCATGAGCCCCAAGTGGCGCGATCATTTCAAGTTCGCCGTAAAGGAAGCCGATCGCCTCGGTCTGGAACTCAGCCTCAATCTCTGCAGCGGATGGAACGCGGGCGGACCGTGGGTCAAGCCCGCCCAGGCGGCGAAGAACCTTGTGTGGTCCCAGACGGTTATTCAGGGCGGAAAGAAAATAGAAATCCAACTTCCCCAACCGGCGGGGATAAAGAAGAACTACTATCGTGATGCTGCTGTTGTGGCGTTCAAAATCGCCGCGCAAGAGGCAATGGCCTCGTCGAAACTCACCGCCAGTTCGTCTTATCCAAAGTATCCTCCGCCACTGGCGATGGACCACGATCCCAAGACGCGCTGGATATCCAACGGCGACAAACCGGGACAGGGACCTAAACCCAAATCTCCGGAGTTTCTCAACTGGGAGTTTCCCGCACCTTTTCCCGCCGCTTCACTGGTCGTCACTCCCTATTCGGACTGCGGCCCGAAAGATTGCGAGTTTCAGTGTTCCGATGACGGCAAGACATTCAGAACGATCTGCAAATTCGTGGTTGCTCCTCGCAAAGTCAAGACCGTGGCGTTCGATGAGACGAAGGCGAAGGCTAAATACTTCCGCCTGGTGATGACTTCTTCTTATCCGTTCCAGGGAAAGGAGTGCTGGAACGTGCAGGTCAGCGAGATCGCACTTCTGAAGAAGGGACAGAGTCCCCCATCGCGGGCCCCGCAATTAAAGAGTGGAGATGTTGTCGATCTGACTTCCAAAGCCGATGCCTCCGGCAAGCTCATCTGGGATGCGCCGCGGGGCGCCTGGAATATCCTGCGAATTGGCTGCACCCTGGTGGGGCGGGGCGTCGTTCATTGCACCAGCCCGGGCGGGGGGGGGCTCGAGATCGATCCGCTCAGCCGAAAGGCGATGGACATGCACTTCGCGGCAACGGCGGAAAAGTGTCTGGCCGAGATCGGCGACCTTGCCGGCAAGACCCTGAAGTACACGCATATCGACAGTTGGGAACTGGGCGTTCCGAACTGGACGGACGAATTCCGCTTGGAGTTCAAACGCAGGCGCGGGTATGACCCGCTACCGTATCTGCCCGTGCTCGCCGGGAAGATCGTGGACAGCAAGGAAGTCTCCGACAGGTTCGGCGTGGATTACCGCAGAACGGTCGCTGACTGCATTGCGGATAACTACTACGGACGCCTGAGCGAACTGTCTCGCAAGCATGGAATGGGCATCCACCCCGAGTCGGGCGGGCCTTTCTTCACTCACTGGATCGACGCGCTCCAATGCCTGGGAAAGAGCGATATTCCCATGGGCGAGTTCTGGGCCCGCAAGTCAGAGCCCTCCGGGCGCTTCTGGTATCGAGACCAGTTCAAGCGATGCGACACGGTCAAGCAGGCCGCGACCGCGGCGCACATATACGGTAAGAAATACGTGCAGGCCGAAGCGTACACCACGATGGGGCCGAATTGGGAGAAAGACCCCTGCATGCTGAAGGACGTCGGCGACCTTGCTCTCTGTTCGGGGCTCACTCGCAACATGCTCTGCTTCTACGTCCACCAACCGTATATGGACATCAAGCCGGGCAACCAGTGGCCTGCCGCGGGAACCCATTTCGACCGGAACATCACCTGGTGGCCTCTGAGCGGCGCCTGGATGAAGTACCTTGCCCGCTGCCAGTTCATGCTCCAGCAGGGATTGTTCGTGGCCGACGTCTGCTATTACACAGGCGAGAACGTTCCCGCTTTTGTGCCCGGTCGGGACCACATGAAACCGGCGTTGCCCGCAGGCTATGACTGCGACACCATCAATACCGAAGTGCTTCTGACTCGCGTGTCGGCCAAAGGTGGCCGCATCGTCCTGCCCGACGGGATGAGCTACCGCCTGCTCGTCTTGCCGGCGGGGGACGCAATGTCGCTCCCAGTGCTCAAGAAGCTGATCGAACTGGCGAGCGCCGGTGTCACCATCGTTGGCACAAAACCGCTGCGGACACCGGGGCTTCTGGACTATCCGGCATGCGATGAAGAGGTGAAGAAACTGGCGAGCAAGTTAAAACTGGTTTCGGGCAAGAGTATCCAGGAGACACTCACCTCCATGGGCGTCGGCGCGGATTTCAAATCCACCGGTGCGCCCCTGCATTATATCCACCGCCGCAGCAAGGCCGCCGACATCTACTTCGTTTCCAATCAGCAGAGCAAGCCCGTCAGCGCCGAATGCACCTTCCGGGTGACAGGAAGGCAGCCGGAGTTGTGGGACGCCGTAACCGGCGAGATTCGCGATGCGGTTGCATTCAAGATAGCCGGCGGGCGGACTACCGTTCCTCTGGACTTCGCGCCGCGAGGGTCGCTGCTGGTGGTGTTCCGCAAGCCCGCGAGTTCGACGAAAGGACCGGTCGCGAGCAACTTTCCGGAACTGGCTCAGGTCGGCGAAATAGCCGGGCCCTGGACGGTGAAGTTCGACCCGAAGTGGGGCGGGCCGAAATCAGTCGAATTCAAGACGCTCGAAGACTGGACAAAGCGGTCGGAAAAGGGGATCAAATACTACTCGGGCAAGGCGACGTACCACAAGACATTCGACCTGCCCAAGACGGCGCAAGCAAGCAAAAATCGCTTGTACCTGGACCTCAAGCGAGTCAGAAACGTCGCGCAGGTCCGGCTGAACGGCAAGGACCTCGGCGTGGTCTGGACGGCGCCGTGGCGCGTGGAGATTGCCCAGGCCGTAAAACCAACCGCCAACAAACTCGAAATCGACGTGGTAAACCTCTGGCCCAATCGACTGATCGGCGACGCCGCGCTGCCGAAGGAAAAACGCCTGACAAAGACGAACGTCACGAAGTTCAAAGCCAATTCCCCCCTGCTGCCCTCGGGCCTGCTCGGACCGGTGACACTGCTGTCGGCCGAAAAGCCGGCGCATCCGAACCAAAACTCTGGTTTGTAGATCTTTACCGCAAGGACCACGCGCCGTATGATCCGAAAGAGATAGCGGTCCGCAAGCAACACATCGCCTTGAGCAAGAAACCGAGGCAATAGAACCAATGACCGCCTCAGCGAAACAGTTGGCCGCCGGCGCCCCGGTTGCTATAATCGCCACAGGCGCCATCACCCGCACCGTCAGGGGCAATCCGCGGCATTGGAATACCTTGACTGGCGGCTTACTTCAACAGTATCCATCATGGTGCAGCTGCGATGAACAAACTTTTTTAGGCTAGAGCAAGGAGATGGTATGAACAAATGGTGTGTGATATTCAGTGGGCTACTAATACTAATTACCGCAAAGCATCAATCAGCTCAGGAACCAACGTACAAACAAGGGACCAGTATTTTCGTCGAAACCGGAGTTGACCTGCCTGATAGTACGCCAACGTGGTATGCACCGATGCTCAAGCAACCACATGCACCCGTATTTGAAATCTTGGCGACCAGGGGGACGCGGGGCAGGTACTATGACTACACGTATGCGGTCGGTCTGAAAGAAATCATCAAATTCCACGGACATGATTGTGAAGGTCTGACCCACGCGGCGTGTTGCTGCAAGGTGGCGCTTGACGTCCTCTTTCCCGATGGGATTGTGGACAGAAGCGTGCTGTGGGGCATAAGCGGACCTTCTCCCTGCTGGTCTGATGTCACCGCATTCATTACCGGCGCCCGCATCCAATACGGAAACCTGGGATTCTTCAAGGAAGCCCGATACGGCCACGCAATACTCTTGTATCGCGAAGACACAAAGAAGGCCGTCTTGGCTACCTGGAAAAAAGGCGTCAACAATATTCCCGATGAGCCCGTTGTTCTTGAGGAATCCATTAAGTGGAAGACAAAAGTAAACATGCGCGATGTTATGAAATTGAAGAGGGCGGTCAAGCGGGAAGGACACCCTTCGCCCTATCAGGTCGACCTTATGCGCTACCTGCAATGGAAACACATCAACGATGTCTTGTCGCACCCCTTAAAAGAAAGCTACCAGTCCAAGGTAGTCGATAAGTTCGATTGGAAGTCCTGGATCGATCCGAAGAAACAGATAGCTTCTCCGCAAAAGCGTTCTGATATCAAGCTGAAGAATTATCGCTACCGCACTGCGCCAGTTGCGGCGCCCTCGATGCGTGCTGACACAACGAAAGACCGCCGCCCCAATAAGACGGATGCAGGCGACGGCAAATAGCCGCGCCCGGTCCTCAACGTTAGGCGCCAGGAAAAGAGAGAACAACATGAAACGATTGGAATCAGATCAGGTGCTTGAAGTGTCACGCAGGGCTTTTCTGTATACGACAGGCCTCGCCGCCGCGGGTGCTCCGCTTATGTTCATGGGATGCGGGGCGGGCGATCTCCCAAGCGATGAGCCGGCTGCACTGGCGGTGAAAACCAGCGATTCCAGGAAGCCGGCGAACGTTCGCGCGGTATTCGTCTATCCCCCGTCAAAGGCGTTCGCCGACAATCCGAAAGGCTGGTGGAGCTGGCCGGGAACGGAGTTCGACGCCGAGGGGCGACAGGTGCAATATGCGGCCGAACTTGAGAAGATTCAAGCGCGGTTGGGGATGACGATCAGCGTGGATGACAAACCGGTAGCCAACTCGGCCGATGCGCGGCGCATCGCCGCCGAGATCACAAAAGACAAGCCCGACGGACTGCTGATAGTGATGTTCTACAATCGTAGCCTCAGGGAAGTCGATCTGCTTCTGAAGGCGGCGGAGGCGGCGGGTGTTGCGGCGGTCTTCTACATCGCCCTGGGCGTCAAGCACGGGTCGGTGGCGAAATACCGGCGCGAGGGTCTGTACTTCATCCAGTCTCTGGACAACTTCGAGGCGATCGAATACGGAATGCGAATGATCAATACGAAAAAACTCCTCGCCCAGAGTCGGTTGCTGAGCATTACCGGCGTGAAGAAGGTTACAGAGCGAACCGAAAGCTTCCTCGGGATCAATGTCCGCACGGTTCCATCGGCCGTATACGCCGATATTTTCAGAAAAATCAGGATTGACGGTCAGGCCGAAAAGCTGATCCGGAGCTTCACCAGGAGCGCAGAGGCGGTGCGCGTCTCGCGGGAGGCCCTCGAAAATGCGGCCCGGGCTCACCTGGCGTTGCAGAAAATGATACTGGAAAATGACGCCCACGGCGTGACGATGACGTGCCTGAGAGCGGGGATGCTGAAACCGTGCATGAGCTTCGCGACGTTGAACGGTCAGCTTTTCCCCGCGGCGTGCGAGAATGATATGGCCGCGGCCTACAGCTTCTTCCTGGGCGAGGCGCTGACCGGGCGAGGCGGGTTCCAGCACAATCCCGCGTTTGAGACCGAGCGCAATCACTACTACGGGTCGCACTGTACCTGTGCGCCGAGGTTGCATGGCCCTGACGGTCCGGTATCGAGCCATATCCTGCGGAAGTTCTTTCATTCCAACGAGGGCAGTTGTGCGGTGCAGACTTTCTGGAAACCAGGCGAGCCGGTCACGATGATCCACTACTACACAGGTCAGCCCGCGAGCCTGGATATCTATTCCGGGAAGGTCTATAAATCGCACAACATGCCGCCGGCGGGCGGATGCACGACAAACGTGGAAATCGAACTCGCCGACGGGAAAGATGCGTGCAGCGTCAAAGGGCATCACAACATCCTGTTCTGCGGCGATTATGCTCGCAAGTTCCGCCTGTTCGCCAACCTCTTCAAAATGAAACTGGTTTGAAGGACTCACCGCCTTGAGGCGTCCGACAACCGGCGACGTTAGACTGTGAACGAAAGCCAGGAAGAGACCTATGAGAAACGCAAGTAAGGTGGCGCCTGGGTGGTGGGACTACACCACGTTGGACAAGGAACTTCTCGACGAGGCCGCATCGCTGACCGAGAAAGATATTCCGGGGCTGGAAAGGGATGGATTTGCGATTCGGTTCTACGACACGATCGAGGAGTTCTACCTGGCTGAGGCGTTGGAGTATATCGCGGCTTGGCGGCAGGGGACCGAAGAGTCTCCCGCGGGCATCTGCGGGCCGATCGGTCCGACAGAGCAGCTTCCCCTGGTGGCGCGACTGGTGAACGAGTTGGGAATATCCCTCGAACACTGCCATTTCTGGGGGATGGACGAGTGGGTGGTTGATGGGAAGGAAGTGTCCATCGATTTCCCCCTGAGCTTTGCGCGGGCGGATATGGAACTGTGTTTCAACCGGATCAGGCCCGAACTGGCGATGCCTGAAGAGAACATCCATTTCCCCGCCTCCGACACCGCCGGGTATACCCAAAGCTGGGATTCGGCTCGATGTGTGGTCATGCAGGGCGGACAGGGCGAGGTCAAGCACTGGGCCTTCAACGATCCGCCAAAGCGCCGGGGCGCCCACCAGGACGCTCCTCCGAGTCCCGAGGAGTACAGGGCCCTTGGCAGTCGGGTGGTGGACCTTCACCCGATGACCCTTATACAGAATGCGCGGACCTCCGGCGGCGGCGTGGTCCAGAACGTGCCTCACCAGGCCGTTACCGTCGGACCGGTCGAGACATGGAAGGCGGAAAAGGTTTCGATCTGGCACCCGGGACACCACGACAACCCGTTCGGTATGCGACTGACGACATTGATGATCTCCAGAGGGATTGCCGATTCGTCGACGCCCATGTCGCTGCTGGCCGATCACCCCGACGTCCAGTTCAATTTCTTCCGCCCCGCACTGGGCGCCTGCCAGGTGGAGATGCACTAACATGGCCGCCCGGGTATTCGCTATCGCCGCCCATCCCGACGACATCGAGTTCGGTATGTCCGGCACGCTGATCCTTCTTTCCGGAAAGGGCTGCGAGATCCACTACATGAACATCGCCAACGGTTCATGCGGTTCCACCGAGCACGACGCCCAGACCACCGCTGAAATTCGCCTCGCCGAAGCCACGAACGCCGCGGGTAGAATCGGGGCGGTATTCCATCGGCCGCTCGTTGCCGATCTTGAAATATTCCACGAAAAAGGGCTTCTCGCCCGAGTGGCGTCGGTCATGCGGACCGTGGCGCCGGACATTCTCCTGGTCCCCTCGCCCCGGGACTACATGGAAGATCATGCCAATGCCTGCCGCCTGGCGGTTACCGCCGCATTCGGGCGGGGGATGAGGAACTTTCCCGTGGATCCTCCCAGACCGCCGGTCGAGGGCGATGTGGTTGTGTATCACGCCCAACCGCACGGTAACAGAGATTCCCTGAACCGCCTGATCCGCCCCGATTTCTTCATCGATATCAGCTCCGTCATCGACGAAAAGGCCGACATGCTTGCCGAGCACAAGAGCCAGGCCGACTGGCTCGACCATACCCAGGGGATGAACGCCTATCTCGACACGATGAGAGGCCTGGCCGGCGAGATGGGATCATTGTCGGTTCGATGCGAATTCGCCGAAGGCTGGCGGAGGCACAATCCACTGGGGCTGTGCGCCCTCGATGCAGATCCCCTTGTGAACTTGCTCGGTGATCATGTCGTCACGTATTAAGACCATGTTTGCCGACGGAGTGGTTTTCTGTTATTGTGTGTCAGTCGTTACGAGGTTCGCGGGAATTCCTGATACATGGTGACAGATGTTTGATAGACAGGCTATAGTCGATGATATCAGCAGCCGGCCGGACGTTTCGGTCCTTATTGTCGGTGGAGGCATTAACGGCGCGGGGCTCCTGCGGGAGTTGGCGCTGCAGGGGGTCGACGCGCTGCTTGTCGACAAGGCGGACTTCTGCTCCGGTTCCAGTGCGGCCCTTTCGCGTATGGTCCACGGTGGTCTGCGATACCTGGAGTTCGGCGAGTTCAGGCTGGTCGCCGAATCGCTGAAGGACCGCAACCTGCTGCTCCGCAACGCGCGTCACTACGTGCATCCACTGAAGACCACCATACCGATATTCTGCCGCTTTTCGGGGATATTCGGCGCTATACGGAAGTTTCTGCACCTTGGCGCGGGCAAACGCCCGACGTCCCGCGGTTCGCTGATCGTGAAGATGGGCCTGACATTCTACGATATCCTCACGCGAAAGAATCGCGTGATGCCGAAGCACAAGTTCGCTTCCCGGCGCAAGTCGCTGGCGGTCCGCCCGATGCTTCCGAAGGACATCGTCTGCACCGCGACCTATTACGATGCGTGGGTCAGCTATCCCGAACGCCTCGGGCTGGAGCTTATACTCGACGCACAGGCTATTTACCCCGAGGCCCGGGCGCTGAACTACGTTTCGCTCCAGGGCGCCGAAGGCGATACCGTATTGATGCGAGATGAACTCTCGGGCAAGACGCTGCGTATCGTCCCGAAAGTTGTCGTCAACGCCACAGGCGCTTGGATCGACTTCACCAATCGCATAATCGATCTCGACACCACCCTGATAGGGGGGACCAAAGGCGCGCACCTGGTGATTGACAACGATCAGCTTTACGAGGCGCTCGCCGACGGGATGATCTACTACGAAACGCCCGAAGGCAGAGTCGCTATCGCTATGACCTGGTTGGGCAAGTCACTGATCGGTTCGACGGATATTCGCGTCGACAACCCGGACGACGTGCGCTGCACCGACGATGAGGTCGGGTATATGCTCGAGTCGATCCGGCAGGTCTTCCCCGATCTGCAGATCGACCGTTCGCAGATAGTATCTCGATTTTCCGGCGTCCGGCCGCTGCAATACTCCGATGCGGATGCGACGGTCCAGGTCAGCCGCGATCACTTCTGCGCCGTCAACGAACCGGACGATCATTTAAGTTTTCCGGTCTATTCCATGACGGGCGGAAAATGGACCACATTCAGGGCTTTCGCCGAGCAGGTCGCCGACACTCTGCTCGAGCGTCTGGACATGGAGCGGCGCCTGGCGTCGGATGACGTCGAGATTGGCGGGGGGAGGGGGTTTCCCGAAGATGACGTGGCGATGCGGCGGTGGACCTCATCCCTGGTCGAGCGAACTGGTCTGGACAAGGATCGCGTCGATACGCTGCTGCAGCGATACGGCACGCGAGCGGAACACGTGGCGATATTCACCACCGAGGCCCCCGACGAACCGCTGAAGCACCATCCGACCTACACCCGCCGCGAGATCGAGTTTATCGTTCGCCACGAGCGGGTCGTCCACATAGACGATCTCCTGCTCAGGCGAACCGCAATCGCGCTGCTCGGCGAGTTGACGCGGGGGCTCCTGGCCGAGCTGACGGAAATTGCCGCCGGCGCGTGTGATTGGCCGGAGGATCGCGCCAATAAAGAAATCTGCCGAGCAGAGGCTATTCTGCTCGACAGATTCGGTATCGATCTTCGCCCTGGTTTATAGCGACGGGGGACTGCTGACTATTTCTTCCCGTTCCAGGGTCCGCCTGCGCCGTCGGCGTCGTTATCCCATTTGCCCGTGAAACTGGACAGGTCGTCCGAGAAAGTCATGGTGAAATCGCCCACACCGTTCATGTCTTTCCACCTGCACTTGAGCTTGTTCTTGCCTGTAGCGGCGAAGTTGCTCAACGTGCCGGTTACTTTCTCACCGCCGGCGGTCAGTTCGTATCCGCCGCTCAGCTTGCCCTCGCTGACCTTGAACGTGGTCGTGCCGGTGAACGAGGATATCTCGCTCTTGTAGGCCCCGCCGATCTTCAAAGGCCAACCGCTGATTTCCTGGGCTTCTCCCATAGCGCCGCCATTACATCCCATCATGAAGGTGACCGCGGCGATCGTGAGCAAAGCCAACAATACATTCGTTTTCATCTCTGGATCCTTTCGGTTGATCTGACGCTCGGATTGGTTCGGCTGGCCGGTCCACCCCGACCACGCCGGGAGTATCACGTACAGACGGTCGCCGCGTCAAGTAAAACCATTTCACCCGGCTCCTCGACCTGCAGCGCCGTGCCTACCGGTCCCACTCGCAGATGAACCCGCCGACACGGCTGGATGCGCTGGTATCCCTCAGACCGCCTGATAGCAGCGACGCGTAGTTCGCCTTTCGCCCTTCGTTGGGCTCGCCACTGGCCCACAGTTTCAACGCGCTCGAGAAGCCCCTGCCGTTGATCCAGACCCACTTGCCCTCGGCGGGCTGGTCGGTGGCGCCTACCCACAGGCGACTGCTTCCAACCAGCTTCTTCAGGAACGCCAATTCACCGGCCGATTCGATCGTTACCAGGTATCCGCCGAGTTTCTTGCATGCCTTGACCGCTTCGCCCCACGGCATGTTCGCTGCCGAGATGCTCTTGTAGTGGTGGCGTCCGAAAGCGACGGCGTCCTTGGGTATTCTCGCTGTCGTTATGGGTTTGGCGGGTCCCAGGCGTGTGAGTTCGGCTTGGATCTTCTTCAGGGCGAGAGCGGCCTGCACGCGGGATATATCCTGCTTCTCGTGCTGGGCGACAAACCGCTCGTAGTAGCGGCTGGCCCGCTGGAGAACGATGCGCTTACCGGCGCCTGATGCCTTCGGTCTGAGCGTCTTGTAGTACCAGTTGCCCAGGCTCAGGCAGTCGTCGGCGGGTAGTTCGTCTGTGCTCTTAGTGGCCAGTGGAACGTGCTTCCGCAGGGGTTCGCTGACCGTGTCGCTCAGCACGCTCTGGGCCTTGGCGGGCGCATCGGTATAGATCACGTACAGGTGTATCAGTTCCTCCCGCGACTTGGTGTTGTTCGGGTCGGTATTCAACTTTGCTTGCAGTCTCTTTATCTTGCTTTCGATGAGCGTGGCGCTGCCGGCCTGAGTGAGCTTCCAACGGATCTCCGGAAGCATTTCCTTGCGATAGTAGGACGCCAGGGTCCCGGCCGACCTGTAGTGAGGCAGTGCCTCGGTCGATTTCCCAGCGGTCATCAGCGCATCGGCAGCGGCCATCAGGGCATCGAGGTAGGCTTGGGCGGCGGGTTTCTTGGCCTTACCGACGGCACGGGCGTACGTGCTGCGGAGCAGTCCGAGGTGTTTGACCTGCCAGTCAGTTTTGCGATCGGGGAACTTCTTTTCGAGGATGTCCATCACTGCCAGGGCGATGGGCAGTCCTTCGGTACTGGCGCCGGCGAACGTGAGAACCTTCTCGTACAGAAATACCTGGAGCGCCGGCGACTCTGACACCGCCTCGGCCGCTTCGAGCAGCTCTTTGGCGAAGGCCAGATCGTCGCTCTTGGTGCTGCTGGCCAGAATGCGAGCGTCTTTCTTGCCGAAAAGTTCCGCGTAATCGCTCTTCGCGTCGCCCAAGGCAAGCGAAGCGGCGATGTATACCGCTGCGCAGGCGAGCCCAAAGACCTTCAGTCTGCCCATATCGCATCCGTCCTTTTAAGTGCGTAGATCAGAATGATCAGGGGGTATCTACTATACTGTGCAACACCTGTGCAGAGTATGGTAACAAGCCCTCAATGTCAACGTCGGTACGCGCCCCGTCATTTCTTCAGGGGCCGGTAATGGAAGTACTCGAAACGCCCCCGGGCCTTGCCGGTCACAAACAGCGCCGGGCGAAGTGAGTACCAGCCCGGGGTTGCCTGGTCGACATCCAGCCCCGGCTGAAGGACAACCCAGTCATCGTTGGCGACCTTGTAGCAGGCGCGGACATCCTGCTTGCTGTTGACGATACGGAGTGTTACCGGGCCGGCGGGAACGGCGGACTCTTTCTCGCTACCGTACCGGCGGAAGCCTTCCTGCACACGGCGGAGCTTACCATCCGACGAGATGGACAGTCCGATGTAGATACCGGGGGTACCGAACAGCATTACTCCCGCACTGCCTTCGCCTTCGAGCCTCACCTGCGTCTCGATCTCGTAGGCGCGGTCCATCGCCATTACCGTCAGCGGTTGAGACTTGCCCGCTGTCTCACCTTGCCCCTGAAGCGTCAGGGCACCTTTCTTCAGTTCGAAGCGGTCCTTGGAGTACTTCTGGTAAAACTGCCACTGGATGCCCAACTGCTTGCCGTCGAACTCATCGCTCACCGGCATGGTAGCGCCGGGCAAACCTTTCCATCCGTCCGGCCAGCGAGCGGCGGGGCGGAACCATCCGTCGCGAGTCCACTCGATCGGTTCGATCAGCGTACTGCGACCGAGCGTTCGCTGGGCGTTCATGTACCCATGCAGCACGCAGTACCACCGCCCGTCGGGGCCTTCGACGGGCGTGCCGTGTCCCTTGGACCACCATGCCTCGTCGCGGTCCCAGGTTCGGATGATCGGGTTGTAAGGCGAGTTTTCCCATGGGCCCAGCGGTCCCTTCGATCTCGCCGAGACCACCATGTGGCTCGTCGCCGGGCCGGCCGTTCCGCCTTGAGCGCTGGTCAGGTAGTACCATCCGTTGCGGCGCATCAGCTTGGGCGATTCCAGGTAGAACCCCTCGATCGTCCAGTCCCACGGTATCGGCCAACCGGCGTAGATTTTCTTCGGTTTCTCCAGGGCGCGGTCGCCCTCGGCGGACAGCTTTACCGCAGCACCGCCCGAGAGATGTATGTATCGCTGCCCGTCGGCGCCCACGACGTGTCCGGGATCGATCCGGGTAACTCCGAGCGATACCGGTTTGGACCACGGGCCCTCGATTGACTTGGCTGTCACGACCCAGTTCTTCCGGGCCGCAGGATAGTAGATGACATAGCGCCCCTTGTGCTTGGTCAGATCCGGGGCCCATATGGAGCCTTCCTGGTTGACCACGGCGTGGGCGACGGGCTTCCATGACCGCAGGTCCTTCGAGTGCCAGATCAGCAGACCGGGCTGGTACTCGAAGCTCGTGTGCGTCATGTAGTAGTCCTTGCCGTCCTTCAGGATCGTCGGATCGGCCCAGTTGCCAATAAGCAGCGGCCGGGCTTCGGTAGGCCGCGGTTTGATCGAATCGGCCCCCATCGCCGATGCCCCCAGAAGACCCACTACCGCAAGGGGCAGTGCAGCGTACCGTTGGACGGTTCTGCATTCACCATTCATCATTAGACTCTCCTATGCTGCGATCAAGGGTATTGGTATATTGCAAACCATCGCCGGCTTCCAGTTTGCGGGGCTAATACCCGCAGTTTGGCTTTCCTGCCGGGCTTGAGCATCCCGGCCGGCAGCGCAAGTTCCATAAAACCGGTCCTGTCCTCGCCGCCGGCTTCCTCGCTAACGGGCGTAAAGCGAAGCGCCACGGCGCCGTCGGCGCTCTTCCACGTGGTTTCTTTTTGCGTTACACCAAAGGTGAGCAACGGCTTGTCTCCCAGCAGGAGTTGAAACGTCCCCGCCGGCTGGCTGATCCAGCCCAGGGCCGCTACCCACTTGAAGGAGTAGGCGCCACCGGTCTTGAGGTCCTTGGGAACAGGCTTGGTCAACCAGGCCACTTCCTTCTGACCGCGCGAGAAGCGCGCCACATCCATCGTCATCCTGCCCAGGAACGAGCCGTACGGCTCCCGGCCGCCGCTAGTGGTGGTCTCGCTCCAGCCGTTGATGTTGCGCGACGCCTTCCTGAGCCGCCGGAGGGTCTCGGGATCATACCCCGGTTTTCTGTAGGAACCGTAGAAAGGAACATTCAAATCAATCCATGCAAAGATGCGGCGCAGGCTCTTTACATCCATTTCGAAGCGTTTCTTTCCGTCTTTGTCCGGGTGGCCGGAGAGAATCACTTTCGTCAGGCTGCTTCCCGGCGAGCCCCACTTGTTCGGTCTTATGTCTCTGACAAGTTTTTCGCTTCCGGACCAACTCGTGGTGGGGATCCAGTTGACATAGGGTTTTCGCCCATATTTCTTGTGATACTCGCCCGAGTTGCGAGCCCATCTCCACGGTACGAGCAGATCATAGGACACAGAGAAGTACCTTGTCTTCGCGCCGCGGAAATCGAGACTCTTTGGTTTCTTGGCGCCGTCGTGACAACGCAGACAATGGCGGTCCCATATCGGCTGTATGAGTGCGGGATAAGAGAACCCCTCAAACCCCCACTCCGGCAGCTTGAGATCCTGCATCCCGCCGGCCAACGCCGTGGGCCTCCGACCGGGTCTCGGCGCAGCCAGGCGCGATTCGTGGCAGCCGATGCAACTCTGTTTTTCGCCGGGCCGGAACTGGGTCCACGTCCGCATTCGCTGAACCGCTTTCCCCTCGGCATCGATAGCCATGAAATAGATCGGTACGTCGGCGGGCACTTTGAAATATGCCGAGCCGTCCTTCTCCACGTCCGCGTAGCCCCAGATCTTCTTGGCCGCGAAAGTGCCGTGACCGGAGACTACCGTAAATTGGTGACCGTCCAGGGCTTTTTGTCGCAACGAGTCTTGAGGACCGGCCTTGGGCAACTCCTGCACAACGCAGATCTGCTTGACTTCACCGCGTTTCACATGCGGAAGCAGGCCCTGATAAACGTCCTGCACAATTACTCTTGCCCATTTCGCCGCATTCGGCGCCAGCGCCGAACGCCGCACTGGCGGCCTATGGCGCCTCCGGAGCGGGCGAGCCGAGTAAAAGCCTTTACCGTCCCGCCAATCCAGAATCAGCCACTCTTCGGTCCCGGCGAAATCACGCAGCATGACGATACCGTCATGCGAAAAGAGATAATGTTCCCCGTCCACCGGATATGGAGTCTCATATCGGCCAAGGAAATCACTATTGGCGCGATATTGATCCACCTTCCCGGTGTTGCATTCGGGCGTCAGGCTCTTAAGGGCGGCCTGAGTGTTGTCCCCCAGGGTCGGGTCAATCGTTCCGAGAGCCCCGTTGATCCAACCCAAATGCCCCGCCCAAGTGCACAAGACCCGGCGCGTCCCGGGGATGTTTTGGGCGTCCATAAAGGACTTCGGGGAAAGTACGCGATTACCGTAATACCCCCGCATCATGCTCCCGTCAGGGTCCATCGTCCAGATTCCCTTGGTGGGTTGAACCGGGCGATCCACGTACTCCCAGCGAGAGAACATGATCCGGCCGTCACTCGTTACCTTAGGTGTGAAATCCTGCAGGTAATTGGCGGAGATGCGCCTCTGGCGACCGCCATGGCGGTCCATGCGATACATGACGCCCATCCGGGTCCATAAGCACAGCGCCCACTGCATGTCCCGGTTACTGATAAAGACGACGTCCCCGACCGGCAGCCAGCAGGCGTCGTAGTTATCATGCGCGCCGGTCGTCAACTGCTTCAGACCGCTGCCATCCACATTGACGCGATAAACCTGGAAACGTTTGCCGGGTTTTTTCCAGTTGAACAGGATCTCCCGCCCGTCAAAGGAGAGGTCACAACGTGCAATCAAACCGTTCCCGGCATCGACGATCTTCCGCAGCTTGTATCCGTCGGGTCCCGGTTGACAGTCATAGAGCCCGCCGCCTGGCGAGCCTCCCCGTTCATATCCGGGACTGTGGTATTCGTAGACGTGTCCGCTGCGAATCGGACTCCGGCGCACGGCGAGCAAGCGGTCGACACCAAGCATGCGCAGACGAATCCAGCGCGCCAGGGAATACACCTGGTCAAAGGCCTTCTGGTATTTCTGAAGGTCCTCTTTCGCGGCAACACCGGAAGATAGTTTCGCCGCGAATTCCGCCGACGCCTTCTCCCAGGCAGCCAGCCGTCGGGCGAAGCGCGGATCGGAGAACTTTTCTAACTTCGCTCCGGACGGTCCTTTCAGTTTCTCCCGCAGCCTGAGGACCGACTCCATCCGCTTCGCACATTTCTCACGGATTTTCAGATACGCCCCGTTGTTGCTGTTCTTGTCCGCACCCAGAATGGTTGGCGCGCAAAGGCCAAGAGCAACCACAAACACGAATACTGCGATTAAGCTCATGTACCCGCAACAGGTATTCCTATCCATCAGCAGCATTCTTAGAATTCCCCACCTGGCCCGAGGCGCTGTATCGGGCCAACCAGTGATTCAGGTTCAACGGTTGGTTTGCTTCAGGGAGTGGGCTTGGCGGAGACCGCGGTGCTATTGGGAATCTCGTCCAGGCAGACGACTCGGAAACCGACGTTCCAGACTCCCTGCCAGTAATGGTAGCTCAGGCGGAATGTGTCGCGACGATCGCCGGGCACTTTGAGTCCCTTGGCGCCGCGCACGACCTTGCGGCCCTGCGATTTACCGTCGTCACGCCCGTCGGTCGAAAGGTAGGGATAGGGGCGATAGGTCGTCCGGGTCCACTCCGCCAGAGCGCCCGGCACGCCGGCGCCCCACGCGCTGCCGGCGCCGCAGGCAAATTCCCACTGGGCTTCGGTCGGCAGTGTGAAGGTCTTGCCCGTCTTCTTCGACAGCCACTGGCAGAACGCCATTGCCCTTTCCCACGACACGCGAATAACCGGTTGCTCGGGCCTGTTGAGCGGATTACCGCGATTCGAGTGGTCCTTTCCGCCGCGATCGAGGTATCCGCTGTCGTGAGCGGGGTCGAATAGTGAGAACTCGGCGTTGGTGATGATCTTCGTCGCCATCCAGAAGGGCTTGGCGATTTTCACCCGGCAGAGCGTCTGTTCGTCGGGTGCGCCAGCGGCGTCGCCCATAACGAACTCGCCGGCGGGTACGCGCACCATGCTGATTTGAAGCTTCTTGTCGTCCGCGGTGACAGTGATGGTCCGCTGGCGGTCGGTTCCCTGGAGGGTCTTTGCGGTATTGGCGTCGAGAGGCCAACCGGGACAAGCGACCTTCACGACCCTGGCCGGTTTGAGGGGCTCGGGGATGATCGGCTTGATCGTTGCCACCGACAGCTTCGGTACGATTTCGTAGTCATCGGAGATGCCGGCGTAAAGTTCGCGCATCGTGCGGCGTTTCTCTCGCTGCCCGTGGGGAATCGCCCGGAACTCACCCCACGTGCCATAGTAAGGCACGTTCAGGTCGATCCACGCGAAGATCCGCTCGTATGCCTCGCCGTCGAGCTTCACGTTGTTATGCCCCTTCTTGAGCATCTGGATCAGCGGGCTGGTGCTTGCGTGATACTCCGCCGGCGGGAACATGTGATAATCGCTCTCCGGGCCCGGTCGCCGCACGTGTTTCTGCAGCACCCTGTAGGCCTGGCTGAAGCCTTTCGTAGCGACCTGTCGCAGGTCGGGCGGGTTGGTTCCCTTGCGGGGCTTGTCGTTGTGGCAGCCGATGCAGTACTTGTCGAGTACGGGCTGGACCTCGCGTGAGAAACTGAAACCGCGCGCCGGACCGTACCAGTCCTTGATCTTTTGCGGGGGCTTGCGTGAGGCTTTCACCATCGCCGCGGGCGGGGCCTCGTTGTTGTTCTCGTGACAACCGACGCACGAGAGGTTCTCGCCGGGCATGGCAACGAACCAGCTTCGCATAAGCTGCAGCGAGGCGCCGTCCTTGTCGAGCGGCTGGACCGCGATCGGGGTGTTCGCCGGAACGTGGAACGCCGCCGATCCGTCGGATTCGACGTCGACGGTGCCCAGAATACGATGCACGTCCCACGGTCCTTCTATGCCGATGTAGGTGTGGTTCGCCAGTCCGTGATAACCGTAGTCGAACGCGAAGAGGCGCAGCTTCTTTACCGCGCCCCGCTCGACGCCCTTGAGTCCGCCGCCGATGTAGATGTCCGACATGTGGATGATCGCATCCTTGCGCGCCAGGTCGACCCGCTCGGGGATAACCGGCGGGCGCCTGGTCTTGCGCAGCGGGATCGGTTCGAACATCGCCACGCCGTCCTGCACGCAGATCGGAAGAATGTTGTCGAACACGTCGACGAGGTAGACGCCCCAGGGCGACTTGGAATTGAGTTGGCAGGTCGTCAGGAAATACTTCCCGCTAAGCGGGTAAGGGTGCAGGAAACGCGGCCAGGAGTTGTTGACCAGGGCGTCGCGGATGATCGGCTCGACTTTCTTACCGTAGCCCGGAATGCGTTGCACGACGCCGCTTGCCTCGTGCTGGCCTTTGGCGGGGTCGAACAGGATCAGTTCGCCCATGCGCGGTACGCCGTGATGGCCTGAAATAACGCCGACGAAACGCGACGAATGGTTCGGGATTGCACGCACGTAGAACGTCGAGTTCGGCCAGTACGAGTTGCTCCCGTACACCGATCGCTGATTGGTTCCGTCGGGGTTCATCCCCATCACCACGCGGGTGAAGTAGTGCGGCGTGTCGCTGTATTCCCAGCGGGTGAAGAGCACTCGCCCGTCGTTGGTGATCGAAGGATACCAGTTGTGGTCCTGGTCGAAACAGAGCTGCCGCATGCCCGTGCCGTCGGGATTCATCACGTACAGGTTTGCGACCTGGCTTCCGCCGCCGACGCAGGGGACGCCCTGGTAGACCGCGGTCGAATCGAAGATGATCTTTTCACTGGGCAGGTAGCAGGCGTCGTAGTTGTCAATGCCGTCGATGGTTTTGCTGACCTGTCGCAGGCCCTTGCCGTCAACGCCGATCTCGAAGACTTCATAGCGGCGATTGGCCAATTGCGAAGAGAACAGCATCTTTTTTGCGTCCCAGTGCAGGTCGACGTCGCCGACGAACGCTTTTGATTCAGGACGGTAAAGAGTAGTCAGTTTCCCGTCGGGGCGAACCGGTGAGAGCACGGTTATCTCGTTGTCGTACGGGCCTCGCTTCGAGCAGTTGCCCACCCAGTTTTGCGGCAGGCCCAGGTCGCCCCTGCGCTTGACCATCATGAGCTTGTCGAAGTCCAGAAGCGGATTGGCCAGCAGCGCTTCGCGGCGGAAGTCGACCAGTTGTTCGGCCATCTGGCGCACCTTGTCTTCGCCGCCGCCAGCCAGGGCCGCTTCTATTTCATCGATCCGCTTGAGGTACTTGGCGGGGTACTTGCCCGGGAAGCTCTTGGTCAGGTCCGCAATCGCCAGACGCAGCGCCTTGATGTTGAATTGCGCCAACTGGGCCAGCGCCTCCTGGGTGGACTTACCGCGATAGTACAGCTTTCGAATCGCCGCCAGGTCCCCCGCGGATTTTGCATCCTTGACCAGTGCGGCGATCTTGTCGCCTGCCGAACTGCCCTTGGACGGTGCTGCGTAGCGGCCGGCCAGTTCGGCGATGTCGCCTTTCTTCCAGTCGGCGGACCATATGTTGTCGCCCTGTTCCCACGCCATCTGCTTGCGGGCGTCGGCGGTGTTGAAATCCCGCCCCGCCAGGGTCCAGAGCCCTTCCTGCATCGCGGTGCGGATGTCCTTCTTTCCGCCGCCTTTCTCCGACGTTGAGAAGTACCATCCGCTTCCGCCGCTGCCGTTATGTATCTTGATCAGGAGATGGTTGTCGCCGGCCTGGAGGATGAGTTTGGCTTTTTCCTGGTTGGCCGCGGGCCCGCGACCGATATTATGCGAAATAATCTTCTTCTTATTGAGCCACACGACGATACCGTCATCGCTACCGTAGTAGCTCATCATCGCCGCCGGGCCCGGCGAGGTGATCTTGCGGTAGAAATAAGTCGCGCTGTTACCGCTGAGACGGAGGTTGTGGACCACGCCGTCGGCGACTTTGATCCGCTTCCATTTGAGTTTCCCGTCGCCCTTGGAAAGGTCTATCGCCTTCTCCGGAGCGTGGGCGGTGTTGAACGAACCGCGGTACTGTCCAATCTCGTACCAGGGTCCGAACATTGGCTTTGCCGGCGCCTTGGGCTTGCCCGGTTTATTCAAATGCACAACCAACGCCTCGCGCGAAGCCTGCATTGTCTCATGCCAGGTCGCTTTCTTGACGTAGTATTCCGGATCGGCAGCATTTGCGATCGAATTGCTTATCAGCGTCGCGGCAATGAGGGAGACCGACAAAACAACAGTGTATACTGTTCTCTGGAACATTTCGTAATCCTTCCTGCTTTGCACGGGGATTTCGCTTCGCGGTTTCCGGGCTTCTGCGGCGTTCCGGATGGACTCAAGCCCACGACCATCACGGACCCTTGCAGTAATTATTATATCCGATGCAGTGTGTCAGGCAAGCCTAATCCGGGTGTTGGACGGCGGTTTCAATATCCCCACCCGTTTGAATATCCAACGGTGAAGGTCTTATAGCTGAGAGCCGAACCCGTTGCTCAATCCTCGATCAAGGTGATATCTGTAGTCGCTTTCTTGTATTTCTTCCTGGCGATATACGATTTGGTGTCGTCTATCATCTTCTGCGTGATCTTGAAATCATAGTTGCGATAGTCCTTGAGCTTGAGCTCTCCGACCCAGAAGAATCCCCACTTGTCGAAGAAATCCGTCAGGTCCAGTTTGGCTACATCGCAGGAGATTTTGACGAACTCAAACTGGTTGCGGATCGAATCGTTTCCGCGACCGGCGTCCTCGCCGAGGCGCATCTGCTCCATGACGTCGGCGTAGAAATCGGGTTTACCGTTACGCGAGAAGTAGAGATGAAGCTGCCAAAACGGGACCAGGCGTTGGAATACGTCGCCAACGGCGAGGTACGATTTTTTCGGGTTGGCGTCGATAATGTTCTTGCGCGCCGCGGCGTACTTCCTGCTCCTCTTGAGGCGGCTGGCGTTGCCCATCTTGATGCAGGTGTAGAGCGTGAGAATATTATTGCTGACCTCTGTCATTCCGCCCCAGGTAATCTGGCGCAATTGCAGGGCGTGTCCGACCTCGTGGCAGAATCCCCAGCACGGATCGCCGACGATCACCACGCCCGGATCTGCCACCATTCGCATCGTTCCCTTGTTGCCCAGGTACGCCATACCGTCACGATCGCGGAACATGTAATAGTGGAAGTTCACGCGCG
Organism: Phycisphaerae bacterium; assembly: GCA_016782885.1. GTDB lineage: Bacteria > Planctomycetota > Phycisphaerae > SM23-33 > SM23-33 > BS750m-G57. The sequence goes on from JADHXQ010000044.1 coordinate 32,259, forward strand.
CCAGGATGCGATTTTTGGGAACCTTCTTGTACTTCACCAGCCCCAGCAGAGTGTAGTGATGATTGAGCATCACGTCATAGTTGTTGATCAGCTTGACGCCCTTGCCGCGGGTGTACACCTTGAACCATTCGACCGGATAGGCGACCTGGATATGCTTGCCCCGAGCGTCCATGATGGGGCTGACCGCATTGTCCAACAGGCGGTCCCAATCCTTGTCGGTGTGCCTGGCGATATCAAAGAAACCGTTGACCTTACCCGTTGCAAAGTGGACGATCGCCTTGGGCGCCTTGGCTGCGTCGTCGTCAAAATAGCTCACGTATGCATTGGAGGCCTTCTCCACGTTAATCACGTTCAGACCGGTCTTCAGTTCGATTTGCTGCCTCTTCAAGCCCCATCCCCCGCGGTCTTTCCAGGGATTGTATCCTTTGGGCGGTTTTCGCATCCACTCTGGGATGAGCAATGAAAGTTTTTTATCACCGGCGTCGCCGACGAAGACAACGTTCTTGCCCGCCTCCAGGTAGATACCGGTGATGTTCTCGTACCGGCTGAAACCGTGCCCGAGTTTCAGGACCTTGCCCAATTCGCGGGTCGAAGGATATGCTTCGTAGCTGGCGGCCCGATACGTTCTGTCGTACTTCCCCTTAAGCATCTCGCCTGCCACCTGCTTGAGCAATTTGCTCTTGAAGCGTCCCAGGTCTTTCGACTTCACGCTGGTCTTTAACCGGATGCAACTGGCGTCGGTGAAGAACGCCATGTCGGCCTTCAGCGCCTCGATATCGGTCTCGGCGCCAAACGCGGTCAGCGACCACAACACCAGCGATACGGATAGAATACATTTGTTCATATTGTTCATACCAAGAGAGCCTTGTTTGGACGGACAATTCGAGGACGACCACTTTCCCCGCGACAGTCGGTGGACTCCTGCCGTTATTGTACCCGATGCTTCACTTTGTGCAAATCCGATCCGGGTGTTTTCGACGGGGGGCCATGGGCTTCAAACCGCCCGCGTGTCCAGGCTGGAGATCCAGGAACGAAATCCGAACCAGGGAATCCGGGGTATAACGGCTACTTCGCTCCCGGGGCGGTCTTCAGGCGGTATTCGTACATTTCGTATCCGACTGACCGGGAGGCTTCGATGGTTTCGCCGTATGGGCGGTCGCAGATGTCCACGAAACCGATCTGGTAGTTCTCGCCGTCGCCGCGGCCGGTGGTGGCCTGGTCCTTGTACTGGAACCAGTGCGTCCCGACGATCAGCGGGTTTCGCAGCGCCCCGCGAACGTACGCCGCGTACAACTCGCCGCGGTGCTTCTGGTTGCGGGCCTTCCGCAGGCCGGTGTGGAACATCCCGCGGTCCAGGGCGCCGAAATGGAATTCTCCGATGACGATCGGCTTGTCGATGTCGGCCGGGAGGCGCAGGTCTTCGACGCTGTATTTGTAGCGATTGTAACATACTACATCGCAGTACTTTGCGGCCGCCCTTGCCGCGAGATCGTTGACCCAGGCGAACCGGCATCCGAGGTAGAGCTGCTTCGGGGCGACCTTCTTGACTTCGTCGCGGACAGTTCTGAAGTACGTCTCTGCCGTCCTGGTGTAAAACGCGGCCAGGTCGGCGCGTGCTTTGGTCTTGTCGGGCGCGGCGCGGGAGGTAAGCAGGGCCTCCCACGACTTGTGCTTCGTCGCCCAGGCGGCGTTGAGTTTGGCGATTGTCGAATATTTCGTCTTGAGGTCGGCGATAAACGCTTTCTTCGCGGGCTGGTCCGGACCGCTCGACAGGGCAGCCAGCGCCAGCGATACGTCACTGCCCCAGGCCAGTTCGTTGTCCACGAAGTAACCGATGCACATCGGGTCGCCTGCTGATTTGTCCTTTTCGCGGGCCATCCGTTTGGCAATCGCCCTGGCGAAACCGGGGTCGAACACGTCGTGGAATTTTCCCCAGTAACCCTTGGAGCCCTCGATCTTCCTGGTGTTCAGGTGGATCGTGCCCACGTAGGGCGTCTTCCGCATCAGATAGATCTTCGAGTCCGACCAGTTGGCGATCGTGTTCATCCCCCAACTGCGCAGGCGGGCGTGCGTTTTCGCCGCGAATTCTTCGTTCCACTTGTCACCGTATTTCCGCCGCAGGTTGGCGCCCGCGAAGTCGTATGTGCGATACGGGCTGCGGGTCTTATAGTATCCGTGAGGGGCCCACGAACCCCTGCCGTAGAATTTCGTGAACATGGATTTCGCGTGGGGCAGATTGCGGAAGTAATGCTCGCGATCGGATATCGGAGTGGCGGCGCGTGCGTGGACGCAATCGATCCCGTGCGACCAGAACAGCCTGCCTTTGGGATCGACCAGCCACCATTTGCCCGCGTGCTTGGCGGTGTGGAAGTAGCCGGTGGCTTTGAGCTGCGGTCCGGCGGCGTAGCCTCCATAGGCGTTCCATTTCTTCGGACCCGGGCGGGCAGCGAGGTCTTTCGCCTCGGCCGCAGCGCTCAATGCGAAGTCTTTCAGCGAGTGGGTTTTGCCAGGCCAGTCGCGGTGCATGTACTGCCCGAACTCATCGATCATCGGGAGGAATTTGGCGGGCGACTTCGGCGCCGTATACGAACCGGTGGCGGTGATGTTGTCGATGAGCACAGAATGATCCGCCTTGGGCTTCGGCGAGAAGATCAGCATCTGTGTAACATTTCGCAGGTCTATCGCTTGAGGAATGCTAGCGCCGGCAGCGGGGGGGTAGCCTCGCATTCCGACCAACTTCACGCCCGGTCCGTCCCTGCGGGTAAAACTCCCGCCGAGCGTCCCGCTCTTGCCCGGAGCGAGAGTAATGGTGAAGGTGTTGCAGTTCTTCCGTCCGTCGGCGCCGGGGTTGTCCACGCGGCAGCATAGCGTCATCTCGTTGCGCCCGAGGTTCCGGACGTCTATCGCGATCGCCGACCATTTCGACAGGTCCCACTTGCCTCTCGGCGCCGCGATGGTGATCCCCGGCCAGGCGTTTTTGTGCCCCAGATCGATCCGCAGGGCGGTGGACTTCGCTCCCTTGACCAAGGCGACTTTGGCGTCCTGGGTCTTGATTTTCGCTATATTGAACTTTCCCTCGAAGCCTTCGATCGGCAAGGCCTCGGCGGTGCGGGCTGACTGGGCAGGCGAGAGCCCCACCAACGCCAGAAAGATCACCGTCCCCAGCGAGTGTCGCATTATCTTTTGAACCATGATGTCTCCGTGTCCCGGGTAGTGATTGCTGGACGGCGCCCATTGTCGACTTTCCGCGCAATTGTCGCAAGCGTTCAGAAATTCCGATGAAAACTCTCCGCCGTTGCGGTAGCATGCGACTATGAGCAACTACATGATCGAGCAACTCGATGAAATCGACGCGGTCCGGTGTCCGTGCGGCGCAACTCGCAGGGCGTTTATCAGTTCGGACAATCCGACAGTAAGTCAGCACCTGGTCGATATCTCCGCCGACAGCCGCGTTCACTACCACAAGAAAATCACCGAGACGTATTTCATCCTCGAAGGCGCCGGCCAGATGGAACTTGACGGCGAACTCATCGACGTGAAACCCGGAACTGGCGTCCTGATCAAACCGTTATGCCGCCATCGCGCCATAGGCAAACTTCGAGTACTCGTGACGGTTATACCGCCGCACGACC
>JADHXQ010000151.1 GCA_016782885.1 Phycisphaerae bacterium
GGAGACCGCCGGCGAGCAGCGTATTCGATGGTCCTGTTTGCTGTTAGGTTCTGTTGTTGTCGTTTCACCTGTTCGCCTGCTCACCTGCTCGCCTGCTCTGGGTGTGAGAATATTTTCGCCAGAAAATATTCTCACACCCATCTGCTTGCGTTGCCCCGAAGATAGTTGACCTCGTCTTGTCGATTAGCCTATAATAAAGGTAGCCCCGGGAGGTGGACCTGCCATGCCTGGTACAATGAATATGCAGAAGTGTCGTCGGCGGCGCCCGAATAAGGGTTTCACGCTGGCTGAGATTCTGATCGCCCTGGGTATCCTGGCGATCGGAATGGCGATGGTGGCCGCGATCTTTCCCGCGGCGCTGGAGTTTAACAGAGCCTCCACCAACAGCACGCTGGGCACGATTATCTGCGAGAACGGTCTGGCCCTGTCGGAACTGAAGCTTACCGCCGAAGTCATCGACGCCGCTGCATCGTCGGGGCAACTCTTGATCTATGCCGACGACGCTCACTATACCGACAACCCGGACAATCCCGCCCCCCCGGCTATTCCGCCCCCCTTTACGAGGAAACAGCAGCACTATCCCACGGGTACTGATACTTCGAGAACCGGTTTTGTGATGATGGCCCGCAAAGTCCCGGGTATGGGCATTACGTATCAATTTGTTACCGTTGCGTACCGCAAGACCGAAGAGAACAACACGGTCGCACTCGTGCCGATCACTTGCACCATCGACGGCAAGAACATAACCGGCGCCACCGATTTGCGAATCGGTACTCCACTGATTAATCGGGCGACGGGGCAATTCGCGTTTGTCGATTCGATCAACGCCACTGGAACCGAGGGAACGCTGGATATCGACACCGCCAAGCGGACCATGCCGAGCGGTAGCTACTATGTGCTCCTCGAACGGAATGCCGATGGTAGTTCTATTGACATCGCTACAATGCGTCGCAGCCCCGCGATTGGGGCGATGTCCAAGGTGACCGGTATGAAACACGATCCGCAACCTGATGATTGATCCGTTTCACTTCCCCAAGTACGCCCTGATGGCGTCGGCGAGGGTGTTCATCGTCCAGAGGCGCTTTTCATCGTCGCATTCCAGCATCGTTACTCTAAAGCCGTCTCTCTTGCAGTAGAACCCGCTCAGCGGTACGACGCAGATACCCGTGGCGCCCATCAGGTAGTAGACAAACCGCTGGTCATCGGGGCAGTCGGTAACGAGTTGCTGAACCATCTGCCTGACGCTCTCGTTTTCGATTTTCAGTGTCTGTCCGGCGTTCAGCACGCCGTCCTCGAACATCACGGTCATATAGAACGCGCCGCACGGACAGTTGACCTTGACGCCGTCTATGTCCCGCAGGATCGCGTGGGCTTCCTTGGCGCGAGCGTTGAACACGGCCGCACGATTCTTGAGATGTTTCGGATAACGAGGATCGCCCATTACGCGCGGGATAACAAGCTGCGGGGCGCTTGTCGAGCAGACCTCAAGACGCTTTGCGGCCAGCAGAGAACGGACGTATGTGTCGAATACCTTATCCTGACTCCGGTTGAGGACCTCCAGCCACCCGCACCGTGCGCCGGGCCAGGGGAATTCCTTGGAGACACCGCGCATCACCAGGGCGCAGGTATCGCCGATTACTTCAGAGAGGTGCAGGGTCTCGAATCCGTTGTAGACGATGTGCGTGTAGATTTCGTCGCACACTACGAACAAGTCGTTTTCCCTGGCGATCGCGACGATCTGTTCGAGTATTTCCCTGGGGTAAACGGCGCCGGTCGGGTTGTCCGGATTGATCAGCAGGATTCCAGCGATCGAATCGTTGTACTTGACCTTGAGGCGTATGTCTTCGACATCGGGCATCCAGGCGTTGTACGGGTCGAGTTCGTAGGTCATGTGCTCGTATCCGCTGTGTGCGGCTTCTGCCGACGAATGCGTGCTGTATGCCGGTGTGGGACCAAGCACCCTGGCCTCGCGACGGAGGAAGCCGTAGACCTTCGAGACCGCGTCTCCCAGTCCGTTGAAGAAGATTATATCGCCGGCCGTAATCTGCGCCCCGCCGCGCTTGTTGACGTGTTCGGCGAGAAACTCCCGCGTCTGGAGTATTCCGGCGGTGTCGCAATAGCCCCACGAACGGTCGTTGTCGACCACGTCGTGCATTATTTCCCTGATCCACGGTGCTATCTTCTCGCCCTTCTGAATCGGGTCGCCGATGTTCTCCCAGGTTATATCCAGACCGAGGTCTCGGAACCTGTGGGCCACTTCCACGATCTCACGAATCGCATACGTGAGCGATGCGGCGCCTTCATGGATTATGTTCCTGCGCATAAGCTGTCAGCCTTTCGTCAATGGACAATCCCGTATTATAGCGAAGCTATCAGCTATTAGCTATCAGCTATCAGCTATTAGCTATCAGCTATCAGCTACGACAACGGCGAACGGTGAACTGTTGTTAGTTGTTGTCGTTTTTGCAGGTCGTTAGCTGATAGCTGTCTTTCCTAGATCGGCAATGACCACCCGGCGGCTTGACGCGATAAACACAAAGTATGGTAAATCTCCCATTTTCAGCTAACCCACCGACAACGGGCTTTGTCTGTAGTCGTTGTCGTAGCTGATAGCTGATAGCTTCTTCTGTGTTCCGGTATGGAAAACGCCCGCGATTTCTGCTAGACTTCCGCGAGAGTTGGTTTGTCCCTCCACAGGAATCACCATGAATTGCAGGCGATTTGTGAATCTCTGTTTTTGCGTAATTGGCACGGCGCTGCTCGTGGTATGCGGTTTTGCCGCGGTCGGTGGCGCCGGCAAGGCTGAGACGCCGCACTGGCCCGGATGGCGCGGGGTCAATCGTGACGGTAAGTCGTCCGACAAGGGCCTGCTGAAGGCATGGCCTGAGGGAGGCCCGAAGCTGATCTGGAAGCTAAAGGGTATCGGCGAAGGGTTTTCGAGCGTTTCAATCGCAGACGGCGCCATCTACACCACTGGGCAGAAGACCGATGGCGTACTGTTCATGACTGCGATCACACTGGCCGGCAAGGTCAAGTGGACTGTGAAGGTCGCCCCCGGCTACACGGAGAATCGCGCCGGCTCGCGCAGCACGCCGACCTGGGATTCCGGAAAGGTTTACATCGAGTCCGGAAAGGGGCTCGTTGGGTGCTGGGACGCCAGGACGGGCAAGAAGCTGTGGACCAGGCATCTCAGCGAGTTCGAAGGGCAGGCCGGTCCGTGGGGATACGCCGAATCCGTGCTGATCGTCGGCGACAAGGCCGTCGTCACTCCCGGTGGAGAGAAGACCTGTCTTGTCGCCCTCGACAAGAAAACCGGCGAGACCGTCTGGAAGTCCAAACCGTTCGAGGAGGCGAATTACACTTCGCCCCTGTATGTCGAGTTCCGGAAGATTCCGATGGTAGTCGTCGGTACGTCCAAGGGGCTGCTGGCGGTAAACGCCAAAACGGGAAAGACGTTTTGGGCAAACCGGTTCTCTTACGGAAACACCGCCAACGTGACCACTCCTGTCTGCTCCAATGGTCTGCTGTTCTGGTCCAACGGTTACAACGCCGGCGGGATATGCCTTAAACTCAAGGCCGCCTCCGGGCGCATAATCGCCACCGAGGCCTGGACCACCGACAAGATGTCGTCCCATACCGGCGGATACGTTGTTGTCGACGGGCACATCTACGGTTACGATGACAGTGACGGGTGGACCTGCCTGGAACTGGTCACCGGGAAAAGGAAGTGGGCCTGCGATGATTTCGGCAAGGGTTCGCTCTGCTACGCCGACGGAATGCTGTACCTCTACGACGAGGAAGACGGAAACGTGGCGCTGGCGGAGGCCTCGCCAAAAGGCCTGAAGATCACCGGACGATTCAGCGTGGACGGAGATGGACACAGTTGGGCACATCCGGTAGTGGCCGGCGGAAAGCTTGTCTTGCGATACGGAGACAATCTCTACTTATACGACGTCAGAAGACCCGGTGGTCAGTGATCAGTAACGACAACGACTTGACGGCAACGGATAACGACAACGGCACAAAGGAAATGCGCGATGAAGATTACGGTAAATGGTGAAGAACTCGACAATGCCCTCGTTGCCCAGGAAGTCGAGCGTCTCACGCCGGACTACGAGAGATACATCGAAGAGAATCAGGCCGATCCGCCTGAAGGCCAACTCGAAGAATGGGCCGTCGAGAATATCGTCGAGCGGATGCTGATGATGCAGGCGGCGGGGGATCTGGATGCTGAGATTCCCGCCGAGCAGATCGACGCCGCGTTCGAGGAAGTCAAAGATAACATCGGCGAGACGCCCGAGGCCGACGTCCGGGCGGAGATCGAGTTGCAGATGAAGGTCGATCTCCTGATGCAGAAGATGGTTGACGATGTCCCCACGCCTCCTGACGCCGAACTCAAGGCGTATTATGACGAGAACCTGGAGATGTTCGTCAGGGCTGAACAGGTTCGCGCCAGCCACATCATCAAGCACGTAAACCCGTCGGTGGACAGGGAGACGGCGTTCGCCGAGATCGTCGAGGTCCAGGCGCAGCTCAACGCCGGGGCGCCGTTTGAAGAACTCGCCTCGCAGCATTCGGACTGCCCCGACAGCGCCGGCGACCTGGGTTTCTTCGAGCGCGGGCAGATGGTCGAGGAATTCGAGAAAGTCGCGTTCTCGATGAAAGTAGGGGATATCAGCGATATCTTCCTGACCGATTTCGGGTATCACATCGTCAAAGTGCAGGATCACATACCTGGCGGTCCGGTACCGTTTGAAGACGTGAAGGAGCAGCTTGGCGAGCATATGCTCGAACAGGCAAAATCCCACGCCGTGGAAGCCTTCCTCGACGGCCTCAAGGACAAGGCGGCAATCGAAAGAACTGAAGAATAACCCCGCCCGTGTAGACGCGGCGCTCCATCGCGTAAAGCGAAGGTTACTGACGGGTTCTGCACTCGCAATTGCCTTGGGACCGCATGCATGTTATTATACAATATCCGCAACGAACACGGTCTGCAGTTGACGGAAAGGATCGCTGTTACCGGCGCAATGACATGAAGACAAATGGCTCGATCTCACATGACCGGCGCGACGAAACGCCCGAGGCCAAGGCCCGGTGGTTCCGTTCTCTCAACATGTCTGATCGGATGGAAATGCTCTGCTCGTTCACCGATCTCGCCCTCAGCGTAAATCCATCCCTACAGGAGCAAAAGCATGCTCAACCGATTACAGGACGTATTCAAGTCATTTCAGCAGCATGACGTGAAGTACGTTGTCATCGGGGGGATTGCTTCCATTCTTTATGGCGTGCCCCGCGCCACGTTTGACCTCGATATCCTGATCGAAGCGGTCGATAAGTCGATAGACATGAACTCGCCCAAGAGATGACAGATGGATCGGTTTTATGAAATCGAGCGGCCCCGGCGGCGCCCCAAACCGGTGCTCAGGAGCTACTGGCCGTTCTGGTTGATCTCCGTGCTGCACGTTATCGTTGCGCTGTCGTACAAGTTGGGCGCGGGCCTGAGCATTACTCCCCATCCGCTGCCCGGTGAGCAGTCGGAATACTGGGATACGTTTCCCCAGGCCCTGCCGATCGAATCGCTGCGGGGCAACCTGGCGTCAAGTATCTGGGGTCTGCACTCCCAATCGCCGATGCAGAACATCTACGGCGGCGTGCTGGCAAAGTTCTTCTACCCGAATCACCTGGAATGGATGCACTATATCAACATCGTAATGGGGGCGTGCATTCCGGCGATGGCGGGAGTGATCGTCTGGCGTATCACGAGGAACAAGTTTGGCGGGTTGCTGGCGGCTTTGATCTACGCGCTGAATCCGTCGCTGTTTCTGTACGAAGCCCACCCGACCGGAACGCTTCCGGCGGCGTTTCTGGTGACCGCGCCGGTATTTTGCCTGGCGATGTTCTGCCCGGACCGGAAGGTCGGGTGGTTGTATGCTCTTGTGGCAATCGCCAATCTCCTGGTCCTGACAACGAGTGCATATCACCTTGCGGTCCTGCTGGCGGTCGTCGGGTTTGTGGTGATGCTGGTTGAGGGCAAACGCTTTCGGGTGCTTGCGATTTGCCTGCTTATCAGCGGCGTTTCTATCGGTTGGTATAGTAAGAACTACGCCATGTTCGGGTCCTTCGGGTCCGGCAGTCCAAGCGCTATTGGCTCGATGCGAGACGATCCCAAAGCTTACTTCAGGAATGCCGCTCGCGGATACCAGGCGTTCTGCGTTCCGTCTTCGCAGTACCTCCCGGTGTCCCGCAACGCCATGAAAATATCCGGACATGAATGGGTATCCAGCCGCGTCGTCCAAGGCCAGTGGTTGTGTGAATACCTGTCCGATGAGACCGGCGCCACAGAGGGAGTGGACATTTTTCGATCGTTGCTGTTCTTCATTCTTCCACTGACTGTTCTGGGGTATCTGTTTAGTGCGATCTGGCGGTGCGGGATTCGCCCCGGGGCGTGGGGCAAGATGATTTCCAGGGATCCGGCGGTCGCCATGGCGATGTTCCTTATCGTTTACTCCACGGTCGTTTGCTGTATGGCGGAACCTGGCGAGAACATGCGTTTCAAGTTTCTCATAGAATCGTTATTGTGGGCCGTCCCGCTGGGATTTTTCTCGCGGTTGTTCCAGAGACGAAGACTTGCCGGTGACGACCTGGAGTGGGCCGGACCGAGCGATTGACGCCGCCACCGCGGTAGAGGCTTGGCAGACCACTCAACGGGCGCCTCAAACTGAGAATAGAAACAGGAGCACAAAATGGAATTCTTTGAAGCCGTTGCCAACCGTCACAGCTATCGCGGACCGTTTACCGACAAGGAGGTCGATCCCGACGACCTTCGCAAGATCGTCCAGGCCGGTATCGACGCGCCCTCGGGCATGAACAAGCAGACCACAAGCTTTGTTATCGTCAACGATCCCGACCTGGTCTCGCAGATCGCCGAAATGCACGAGTCCAACAAGGCCTTCAGGCAGGCAAAGGCGTTCATCGCCTGCACGATCGACGCCGAGCCCGAGAAGATTTACGCGGGCTGTCATTTCCAGATCGAGGACTGTTCGGCGGCAGTGGAGAACATGCTCCTGGCGATCGCCGCCACCGGTTACGCGTCGGTCTGGATCGACGGCTGGCTGCGCACGGACGGTCACGCCGAGGCGATAGGGAAACTGATCGGCGCGCCGGGCGACAAGGTCGTCCGGATAATCCTTCCGATAGGCGTACCGAAGTACGACCCCAGAGGTCCGGAAAAACAACCGTTCGACCAGCGAGCCTGGTTCAACAGCTACGGTGGATAAGGATCACAATCATGCAGAGCAGGCGCAGTTTTTTGAAGAAGGCGGGGTTCTTTGCGATGGCGATTTCGGCGCCTCGTTTTCTCGTTGCGCGCGAGAAACAGTCGAAGCCGGACATCGTCCTCTTCATCTCCGACGATCATGGTTGGGCCGATTCGGGCGCCTATGGTGACAAGTACGTTCGGACGCCGAACATAGACCGCCTGGCCCGGGAGTCGATGCGTTTTACGCATGCGTTTGCGGCGTCTCCGTTGTGCAGCCCGTCGAGGTGCGTGATAGAGACCGGTCTGATGCCGCACCGCAACGGCGCCCACAAGTTCGGCACGCCGATCCGCAACGACATCCGCACCATGCCGGAATACTTCAAGGCGATGGGATACTACACGGCCCACATCGGCAAGTTCCACCACAATCCCCGCAAGCGGTTTCCGTACGATTTCATACACGGAAGCGAAAGCAAAGCCGCCCCCTTCCTCGCCGGATACGACAAGCCCAAACCGCTTCTCCTGGTGGTCTGCACGCATCCGCCTCACACGCCGTGGATCAAGAACACCACTTACGATCCCGACAAGATCACCCTTCCGCCCAACTACGTGGACACCCCCGAGACCCGCGGCGACCGCGCGAACTACTACAGCGACGTTACACGGATGGACGGTATTCTCGGCGGAGTTCTCGACGCCGTCGACAAGCGTGGCGACAAGGCCGACACGCTGTTTGTCTACACCAGCGACCAGGGTGCCAACTGGCCTTTTGAAAAATGGTGCCTGTACGACGGTGGGCTGCGCGTACCCTTCATCGTCCGCCGGCCCGGCAAAATCGCTCGGGGCGGCACGACCGGCGCGATGGTGAGTTTTGCGGATATTCTACCCACGATTATCGACGCGGCCGGTGGCGAGCGCCCAAAAGATATTGACGGACGCAGCTTCATGGGCGTTCTCGAGGGAAAAACCAAAACGCATCGCAAAGTGGTGTTCGGCACGCACACGGGCAACGACAACGGCGGTCCGGGCATCGCCAACCACTGTCCGGCCCGCACGGTCCGCACGGCCACGCACAGGTATATCCTGAATCTCGAACCGGACCGCACGTTTACGACGCACATCACCGGATGCCGCAAGGGCCCGCACCACCTGCCGTTCTGGGCCTCGTGGATTGCCAAGGCCAAGACGGACGCCAAAGCCGAAAAAATCGTCCATGCATACCAGCATCGCCCGGGTGAAGAACTCTACGATCTGGCGAGCGATCCGCACGAAATGCACAATCTCGCGGACTCGCCCGAACAGTCCAAGCTCCTCGACTCGATGCGAAAAGTGCTTGCCGAGTGGTGCAAACAGCAGAACGATACGGTCGCGTGGAAACATCTGACCAAAACACGCGCCGCAAACGACAATAAATAAATACCAGACTGTTGCTAGTCTCCCGCGAAGTGTGCAATATGGGGTGGTGACTGATCTCCGACATTTCGAGATTCGCCCGGCGCATCACGATAGAACTGATAGAAAAAATGAAATCGACGAACATAACATGGCATGGAGGGCAAGTCACAGCGAAAGACCGCGCCGCGCTTCTGGGGCAGCGCGGATGTGTGGTCTGGCTGACGGGTCTGAGCGGTTCGGGCAAAAGTACTATCGCCCGGACCCTGGAGTCGCAGCTTGTCGGGAGGGGGCATCCGGCTTACGTTTTGGACGGAGACAACGTCCGCCACGCCCTTAATTCGGATCTGGGCTTCTCGCCGGCCGACCGTGAAGAAAATATACGCCGAATCAGCGAATTGTCCGCACTCTTCGCCGATGCGGGTATTATTACTATAGCGGCGTTTATTTCGCCGTACCGCGGCGGTCGCAGAAACGCCCGCCGGATCGTTGGCCCCGAGAGGTTCATCGAGACCTACGTCGATGTATCTCTCGACGAGTGCGAAAGACGAGACCCCAAGGGTCTTTACAAGCAGGCGCGTGCCGGCCGGATCGCTGACTTCACCGGTGTCGACGCGCCTTACGAACCGCCGGATGATCCGGAGGTCAGGATTACCGCCGCCCAGGCGACACCGGTCGAAGCGGCCGACAAGATCATGGAGTATCTGATAAAACGTGAGTTCATATAACATAACCCATATGCAGCAGTTGGAGGCCGAGAGCATCCACATTATCCGCGAGGTGGTCGCCGAGTGCGATCGCCCGGTGATGCTGTATTCGGTAGGCAAGGATTCCTCGGTGATGGTTCACCTTGCCTGCAAGGCCTTTGCTCCCGGCGGGCTTCCGTTCCCGCTGCTGCACGTGGATACTACGTTCAAGTTTCGCGAGATGATCGAGTTTCGCGACAAGTTCGTCCGCGACATAGGCGCCGAACTGATAGTTCACATCAACCGGGAAGCGTTGGACCGCATAGGACCAGCCGAGAACTGGACGTGCGCGATGTGCGCCGACATTCTCAAGCGCGAGGCGGTGGTAAAGGCTCTCAAGGACGGTCAGTATGACGCGGCATTCGGGGGCGCACGCCGCGACGAAGAGAAATCGCGAGCGAAGGAGCGGATACTTTCGTTTCGGGACGAGTTCATGCAGTGGGACCCCAAGAACCAGCGCCCCGAGTTGTGGAGCCTCTATAACACGCGCCACGCCAAGGGCGAGTCGTTCCGGGTTTTCCCGCTGTCGAACTGGACGGAATTGGATATCTGGCATTACATCCACGTCGAAAATATACCGATCGTGCCCTTGTACTTCGCCAGGAAGCGCCCGGTGATCAAGCGTGACGGGATGCTCCTTATAGCCGGCGACCTCAACAAGCCCGCCGACGGTGAAGAAATCGTCGAAATGTCAGTTCGCTTCCGCACCCTTGGATGCCAGTTGTGCAGCGGAGCGATGGAGTCCACCGCCACAACGGTCGAAGAGATCGTCGCGGAAACCACAATAGCACGGAATTCCGAACGGGAAAGCCGCGCCGTCGACAAGGACCGGGAAGGCTCGATG